>NZ_CP102251.1:2257232-2579694 GCF_025145285.1 Alistipes onderdonkii | reverse complement strand
ACAGGTCGTCGTCGATCGACTGCTCGTCGCCGATGTCGATGAAGATCGAACGGAACACGGGCAGTTCCGAAACCTCCGATGCCGGGACGGGAAACCCGCACTGGAACATATACTGCACGAGGCCGGTGGTCTTGAGGCAGACCGACTTGCCGCCCGCATTGGGCCCCGAAATGACAAGGATATGCTTGCGGCGGTCGAGCTGCATGTCGAGCGGTACGACCTCGCGCCCCTGCGCCCGCAGGGTTTGCTGCAGGAGCGGGTGGCGGGCATTCTTCAGCACCAGCCGGTCGTCGTCCGAGATGATCGGTTTCACGCAGCCGTTCTGCGATGCCCAGCGTCCCTTGGCACGCAGCATGTCGATCTCGGCCAGGTAGTCGCCCGACGCGGCGATCAGCCCGGCATCGGGGCGCACCGAATCGGTGAACTCCGAGAGGATGCGGACGATCTCGCGCCGCTCGGCATATTCCAGTTCGCGCAGCTCGTTGTTGATCTCCACGACCTCGACCGGTTCGACGTAGAACGTACGCCCCGTGGCCGATTCGTCGTGGATGAAGCCCTGCAACTTGCGTTTGTTGGCCGCGGCGACCGGGATCACGGCCTTCCCTTCGCGGATCGAGATCTGGGCGTCGGCATCGACGATACCGGCCCCCTTGGCGGCGGCGAGCACCGCCTGCAACCGCTTGGCGGCCTGCCCTTCGCGTTCGCGGATGGCACGCCGGATCTCCAGCAGGGCCGGCGAAGCATTGTCCCGGATATTGCCGAAACGATCGACGATGGCGTCGATCCGCTGCACGATCCCGGGGAATGCCTCGACGCCGCGGCTGCGGGCATACAGCGCCGGATATTGCCCTTCGCGGGCGAGGATGAACGCAACGACGCTGCCGACGAGGCTCAGCGCCCGGTGCAGGGTCACCACCTCCCCCACGTCGAGGAACGTCCCCTCGACACGCAGTTTGGCAACGACATGGTCGACGTCGGGATATTCCCCGCCGGGATAATCGTGCTCCATGTCGAGCAGCAGGCGCATCTGGTCGGCAAGTTCCAGCCTCCGCCCGATCTCGCGCGCCGAGGCCGAGAAAGTCTCTTCGGCGAGCTTCCCGCGGGCGGCACGCATGGTGCAAAGCGCTGCAACCTGTTCCCGAAGCCGGTCGAAGCCGATCTTCTGCTCGAAGTTTGCAGGATAAATCATCTCTATGTCGGGTTGATGGGCTACTGCAGCCGCTTGAGCGAATCGCGCTCAGCCTTGGCAGCAGCCTTGGCGGCCTTCCTGTCGGCACGCTCCTTCATCTTTTCGGGGTTGCGCCCGAAGAGCGAGAGGTGGACGTAACGGCCGGGGTATTGTTTGACATCGGCCAGCAGCGCCGCGAGGTTGTCGCTGGCCTTTTCGAGCGAATCGTACAGTTCGGGGTCGCTGATGAGCTTGCCGACCGTGCCTTCGCCCTGCGCGATGCGTGCCACGAGACCGTCGAGATGCTCCACGGCCTGCGAAAGCTTGCGGGCAAACTGTTCCTCGGTGAGCTGCGAGGTGAAACGATCCACGTCGCCGATGATGCTGTCCACGCGCCCGGCATTCTCGCCGAGCATGTCGGAGAATTTCGAAAGGTTGTCCAGTGCGCTCTTCAGGCTGTTTTTCTCCGCCGAGAGTATCTCGGCCATGTCGCCCGTCACGGAGTTCAGGTTGCCGAGCGTCCCGGCGATGTTGTCCGCATTGGTTTCCATCAGGCCGTTCAGGTTTTCGAGCGTGCGCGAAAGGTCGGTGGTGAGCTGCGAAACCTTCTGCTTGAAGAAATCCAGCTCGGAGCCGGCCATGTCCATCAGATCGCGGTCGCGGCTCGAACGCAGCGTATCGCCCTTCTGGAGGTAGGTGTCGGCCGTGCCGTAGGTGATTTCGATCGCCTTGGCGCCCATCAGTCCGTTGCTGAAGATTTTGGCCTCGGAATCGGACGGAATGCGGTATTGGCGCTTGATCGTGAATTGCAACACGACCTTGTCGCTGCGGGCGGGATCGAACGAAAGCCGTGTCACGGAACCGATCTTCACGCCCTTCATCATGATCGGCGACGCGTTCTGCACGCCGTTGATCTGGTCGTAGGCCGCATAATACTCGACGTTCCGGCTGAAAATGTCGAAACCTTTCAGAAACCGGATTCCGGCCCAGGCGACGCCGATCATCGCCACGGCGAATATGCCGATCTTAACTTCCCTTTTCATAGCTCGTTTATTTTCATTTCACAATCTGCGTGCCCCGGCAGCTCACGACGAAGGCATCGGGGAAAACCTTGCGTACTTCGGCCAGCCGTTTCTGGGCTGCGGCACGGGTGTCGTACTCGCCGACGCAATATTTATAGCGGAACCGCCCCTCGGCGGTATACTGTTTCACCTTGTTGCGGTAGGATTTGAAACGTGCGGACGAGGTCGGCACGGTCTGCGCGCTGGCCAGCACCTGCACGGTATAGCGCAACGGCCGGGCAGCTTGGTTAGGGGCAGCTTCGGCCCCGGCCGGTTTCTGCGGTTCCGGCTTTTGCGCCCCGGATTTGCCCGCAGCCTTCTGCGGCTCCGCCTTTTCCGGGGTGGCGGCCTTCCCGGCAGGCTTCCGTCCGGACTTCCCGGCAGGCGTATCGGATGCCTTGTCCTGCTCCGCAGGGCGCACGGGCTCCTTCCCGATGACGACCTGCGTTTCGGGCTCTTTAACGGGCTTCGGAGAGGCCGCGGCCTCCTCCCCGGCTCTGCGCGTTTCGAGCACATAGGCCGAATAGTCCTTCACGCCCTCGTAAATCGAGCGGGCGATCTCGTCCTGCCCCTTTTCCGACTTCATATAGGCCATCTCCTGGGCGTTGGACATGAAACCGATCTCGGTCAGCACGCCCGGCATGTCGGTGGCATAGAGCACACGCAGCAGCTGGGGTTTGATGCCCCGCGAATGGCGCCCGGCCTTCAGGTAATTATTCTGGATACAGCGCGCCAGCGCCATGCTGTACTCGCCGTAGGTGAATTGCAGGTTCTGGATATATGCCCGCACGATGGCCGCCGTCCGCTCGTCCGACATGTCGATCAGGTCTTCGCGGTTGTTCTCGAACAGGGCGTTCTCGTTGTAACGCTGCTCCTTGGGGCTTTCGCCCATGATGAGCGTCTCGACACCCCGTGCCGCCGAGGATTTCGCAGCATTGACGTGGATCGAAACGAAGAGGTCGCCGCCGGCCTTGTTGGCGATGTCGGCACGCGCCTGGAGGTCGGTTGCCAAGTCGGTGCCCAGCGCCTTGTCCGTCTTGCGGGTATAGACCACCTTCACGCCCGGCATCCCCTCCTCGATGAGCTTCCCGAGTTTGAGCGCCACCTTCAGCGTGAGGTCTTTCTCGTAGACATTGCCGTAGTGCGCCCCGGGGAATTTCCCGCCGTGTCCGGCATCGATGACCACAACTTCGACCCCGTGCGCAATATTCCCGGCCGTGGCACCGTTCATTAGAACGGTAACGGCCGCAAACGCGAATAACAGGAACAGTCGTGTGCGCATATTTAATGGAGCCAAATGTGAGCTTTCTGTAATTTTTTACCTATCTTTGTCGCGCCTAAAAAACCCGGCGGGAGTGCATCGAGGCCCCGATCCAGGCGTTTTTGCCGACATGTCGGCAAAGGTACGAAAAATTATTGGGATTTTGGATAGAATCAGGGTAAAATATCTGTTTTCGGCGGCGGCACTCCTACTCTTCGCCCAGTTGGTGTTCGGCTCGTCCGTACCCCGGGGAATGCTTGCCTCGGCAGCCGAAGACAGCCTCCGCCAACGCCTGTCCGATTCCCTCCAGACCCATTCCGAAGCCGCGGCCGAAGTGCCGGAAGCTGCGACCCAAAGCCGCCGCGACCGCCGCGAGCAGGCACGCGCCGCCCGGGAACAGGCACGCCGCCGCGCCGCATTCGAAGCCCTGCCGCAGGAGCAGCGCGATTCGCTCTTCGGCGCACAGCTCGATTCGCTCATCACGCAGAAAGGCGACTCGCTCGAAGGCCGCGGGGCGGACACCATCGCCCGCGACACGGTGAAAGAGAAAAAGCCCCAGAAACCGGGGGCGTTCCTCGACGACCCGATCACGGGCAAGAACAAGGACTCGCTGGTCTACGACGTGCGCAACAAGATGGTCTACATTTACAACGAAGGCGACATCACCTATCAGAACAGCAACCTCAAGGCCGACTACATGCAGATCAACATGGACACCAAGATGGTCTATGCATACGGCAAGCCCGACTCGCTCGAAGGCAAACCGATCGTCACCAAACCCGAATTCTCCGAGGGCGACGCATCGTACACGATGGATACGATCACCTACAACCTCACCTCGAAGAAGGCCAAGATCAAGGGCGTGGCGACGCAGCAGGGCGACGGCTGGCTGGTCGGAGGCAGCGTGAAGAAAATGCCCGACAACACGGTCAACATCCAGCACGGCAAATACACGACCTGCGACGAGACCGACCACCCGCACTTCTACCTGGCGATGACCAAGGCCAAGGTCATCCCCGGCAAGAAAGTCGTCACGGGGCCGGCCTACCTGGTCATGGAGGACGTGCCGATCTACTTCCTCGGCATCCCCGAGGGCTTCTTCCCGATCAACATGGGTCCCAAATCGGGTCTGCTGATGCCCACCTACGGCGAGGAATACTCCAAGGGGTTTTTCCTGCGCGACATGGGTTACTATTTCACGCTGGGCGACTATGCCGACCTGGCCGTACGCGGCGGTATCTACACGCTCGGTTCGTGGGAGGCGTCGGCCGCATCGCGCTATATCAAACGCTACAAGTACAGCGGCAGTTTCAACATGCAGTACTCGAACATCAAGACGGGCGAAAAAGGCGAGCCGGACTATATCAAGCAGAGCAACTTCCGCATCCAGTGGACGCACTCCCAGGATCCCAAGGCCAACCCCGGGTCGACCTTCTCGGCATCGGTGAACTTCGCCACGAGCGGTTACAGCAAATATTCGGCGACCAACCTCAACGACATCCTCTCGACGCAGACCAACTCGTCGATCGCCTACTCGAAGAACTGGGCGGGAACCCCCTTCTCGCTCTCGGCGAACATGTCCATCTCGCAGAACTCGCAGAACAAAAGCCTCTCGGTAACGCTGCCGACCGTGGTTTTCAACGTCTCGCGTTTCTACCCCTTCAAGCGCAAGGAGCGCATGGGCAAAGAGCGGTGGTACGAAAAGATCTCGATGCAGTATACGGGCAAGATGACCAACTCGGTGACGACCACCGAGGACAAGATCTTCTCGAAGGAGACGCTCGACAACATGAAGAACGGTATCGAGCACAACATCCCCATATCGGCGTCGTTCAACCTGTTCAACTACATCAACATCTCGCCGTCGGCGACCTACAACGAGAAGTGGTATTTCAAAAAAGTCGAATTCGACTGGAACCCCGTCACGAACAAGGTGGACACGCTGCCGACGCAATACGGGTTCTACCGCCTCTACAACTACAACTTCAACGTCTCGGCATCGACGACCGTATACGGCATGTACGACTTCACCAAGAAGCGCAAGGATCGTAAGATCCAGGCCATCCGCCACACACTCACCCCTTCGATCGGATTCGCCTATACGCCGGACTTCGGCGACCCGAAATACGGCTACTACAAGACGCGGCAGACCGACTCGACAGGACGTTTCACCACCTATTCGCCCTATTCGGTCAACGCATACGGCGTCCCCAGTTCCGGACGGTCGATGTCGATGAACTTCTCGCTGTCGCAGAACCTCGAAATGAAGGTACTGTCGAAGCGCGACACCTCGGGCGTGAAGAAGATCAAGCTGATCGACGAGCTGCGCATCAGCGGGTCGTACAATTTCCTGGCCGACTCGATGGGGCTCTCGACCATCCCGATCTCGTTCCGCACGACGATCTTCAAGAATTTCGGCATCAACCTCTCGATGACGCTCGACCCCTACCGGCTGACCCCCGACGGCAAACGCTACAACAAGCTCTTCTTCCCGGGGCGTATCGTCTCGACGGGCTGGTCGTTCGGCTATACGTTCAAATCGCGCGAAGACCGCTCGCAATCGGCCATCAACGACATCACCAGCATCCCGCCCGAATACATGAACCCCTACTACGACCCCTACGGCAACATGGATCCCGTACTGCGGCGGCAATACATGTCGCAGATGTACTACGATTTCTCGCTGCCGTGGAACTTCGGGTTCAACTATGCCATCAACTACAACATATCGACGGGCAATTACCCGCCCAAAGGATACAAGAAGAACGTCACGCAGACCGTCAGCTTCAACGGCAGCCTTACCATAACGCCCAAGACCGGCATCACGTTCCAGGGCGGTTACGACATCAAGGCGAACAAACTCACCACCTCGTCGATCTCCATCTCGCGCGACCTGCACTGCTGGCAGATGTCGTTCTCGTGGATACCCTTCGGGTTCCACCGCAGCTGGAGCTTCAACATCGGCGTAAAGGCGGCATCGCTTTCAGACCTCAAATACGACAAGAGCCAGTCGATGTACGACAATATGTACTAAATCCCGATCCCCGGCTCATCCACCCACCCTTTCATCCCAGACAATCCGGCTACCGGCTGCGGCAATGCGGCACGGTCGTCGTTTCCCGCCGTCGGCACCGGCAACAATACGCCAAACAGACAAAACCCGGCAGGAAAACAGACGTTTGTGTATATATTTTGACCGGGAACCGGAATTTCACAATTTTTTAACGGGAATAGACTATTTTTTTGCTATATTTGATACGAAAATGTTTCAACCAAAAAAATTTAGCCTTATGAATTACAATCTGTCCACCAGCAAGGGGGGGGGGAAATTCGACCTATCTTCCGCCCGTAATTGAGACGATCGACATCGAGACTGAAAAAGGGTTTGCAACATCGCCCACCCCACCCGACGTCTATGACGATTGGGGCAGCGGCGGCGGTGCAGGAGGTATCGGATCGGGAAGCGAACACGAACTCTAATACCGCAGCCCTATGAAAAGTCTCTCTAAAATCACACTGTTTGCAGCTCTCACCGCTGTAACAGCTACAGCCTGCCAAAAGGAAGACAGCAGCATCGACACCCCTTCCGGCAAACTCGTCAAGATGACTTTTACGGCCGGAAACCCTGAGTTCAAACCGGAAGTCCGCACCGAGATCGACGGATTGACTCCTTATTGGTCTGTCGGCGATCAGATAGGCATCAGTACCGACGGGACGAAGTCCAACTACCCCTTCACAAACGATGCGACGGAGCGCGCCGCAACAACGACTTTTTCCGGGAACGCGAACATTTCATCAACGATTTACGCTTATTATCCATTCACGGCCAACGGAATCGACAAAGTAGGAGATAATACGGGTGCAAAAGTCGATCTCCCGGCAAACCAAACCCCGACAGCCAGTTCGTTCGACGGCAAAGCCGACATCCTGGTCAGCAAACCGCTTACACTCGATTCCGAGGGACAGCAAGTCGCCAATCTGGAATTCAGACGATTGAGCGCCATCGTCAAAGTCGTACTCAAAGACCAATCCACAGGCGCAAAACTGGCCGACCAGCACGTATCGTCATTGTCCATTACGACCGATGGCGACAACACACTGGCAGGCCGGGTTGTTGTAGACCTCTTGAACTACACGATGTATGCACCCTATTATAACGGCTCCAACACCGTAACGGCGACCTATACGACAAATACGGAATACGTTATCAACGGTGTCAGCGGCACCTATTTAAGCGTATATCCGCGATTGCTGGCTGCGGGGTCGAAATTGGTCGTCGAAGCAGCGACAGAAGGGTATGTCATCAAAAAAGAGATTGTCCTGTCCAATGAAATCGATCTGGAAACAGGAAAGATCACCACTTTGAATGTCAATCTTTCAGACGAACACATCACAGCCGCGGCAACCGGTCTGAGCCTGCCGTTTACCGACGATTTCAGTGACCTGACAGGAAACTCCGCAACAAATATCCTGTCCCGCAAAGACAAAAACGGAAACAACTTGTATGTGGCGAACTCCTATGTTTATCAATACAACTCCCCGCATGGCCTACGCATGAGTTCGAGCGACAACTCCGGGTATATCGTCACCAGCGAACTGGATCTCTCCGCACCGTTCTCAGTACTGATTTCGGCCAAAGTCTGGCCGAAAGATACTTCCGGAATCAAAGTAACCGCCGGAGAATCCGCGGCAATCACGACCGCAGACCTGACCGAGGAGTTCAAAACCTACCTGCTGAAATTCGACGCACAAAATTCGAAAACGAAAATCAGGATCGAGCCCTCCGCCGCAAAAGAAAGAATAATTATCGAAAGCATACAGATCGCTCCCGGCCATGACATCACCCTGCCTCCGGTACTGAAAATCACATCGGAAACGACCTTGTCCGTTCCTGCGGAAAGCGCTACCAAAACCATCAACTATACGGTTGATAATCCCACAGACGGGGTGTCGGTCGTCGCATCATCGAACGTTTCCTGGCTCAATTCATTCGTTTATGACGTCGACGGCGTTTCTTTCACGATAGACGCAAATCAGGGCGAGGAACGTTCCGGCACCATCACATTATCGTACGAAGGCGCCGAAGCGCAAACCGTAAGCGTCACCCAGACAAAACCGGGGGCTGTAATGTGGGAAACCGAGACTTTCGAAAATTACACCGTGCCCAGCACTACCAGTTATGGTTCCAGCGGCACATTCAATGGAGTAACCACTGGAACCCCGCAATGGAGCTATAATGGCTGTGGTAATCCTAATCAGGCCAACACTGACAAAACGGCGCTTGCCAATGCCGGAGTCGTGGTAATAAACGACAAATATGCAGCCATCGGTAAAAACGGCTCGATGTCCGTAACGATCCCAGGAGGTATTACAGCCCTTAAATTCAATGCATTGACCTCAAGCAAGGGTTCGGCAACAGTCACCATAACAGCCAATGGTGCCACGGCAGCAAGTATCACTATTCCGGGAAACAGTAAAAGCGCATTCGAAATACCGACAATCGACTGTCAAGGTTATGACGCCACTATTACCATAAAACAAAATAATCAGAACAGAACGACGATAGGCGACATAACCTGGCAACCGGCGAATTGAACTCCGGGCGGGGAAGGAGGCGATCCTTCCCCAGACCCTACTCCGGGAACAGGAACAGCGGCATTAGGAAAATCGTGGGCGGAACTGCCCGCAGCGAACACTTCGGTGACCGAGATATGCCACTACATCACCGACGTGGCGGCGACGGGCAACGGTTCCTACCCGCGCAATTTCGCAATGGGTTATGACAAGGCGAAAAAGGCGGCCCTATGGGCAGCATATCCGCTGCACGCCTATTATACAGCCCCGAACGCTTCGAAAGAGAGGGCCTACTCGGCCGACCCGTCGCTGGGAAAGACCGAGCAGATGGTGGGCGGCGTGGGAGCACCTTACAACAAGGGACACCAAGTCCCCAACGCCGACCGGAAAGTGAGCAACCTGGCGAACAAGCAGATTTCCTACTATTCGAACATGACGCCACAGCTCGCTACATTCAACAGCGGTGCATGGGGCACCCTGGAAAACAGAGTCCGCGGATGGATGTGCGCCGATACGCTCTATGTGGTAACGGGATGTTATTTTGACGGGACAGAGGGTACGACGACCGACAACGGCGGCAACCCGTGCCCCGTACCGACGCATTATTACAAGGTATTGCTGCGCACCAAGCAGGGCACCACGGGACAACCCGTAACCACGCTTGCGGCCGACGAACTGCAATGCATCGGATTCTGGTACGAGCAAACCACAGACAAGGCCCAGACACCGGACGGTTGTGCGGTATCCGTGGCGGAGATCGAAGCCAAATGCGGGTTCGAATTCTTCGTCAACGTGCCGAACGCTCCGAAAAGCGGCTACTCCCCGGGGGAGTGGGGCCTTTCGGGCAACTGACACCGAGCCGCAAAGGAGAAGCGGCCTCTGCTGTGCAGGGGCCGCTTTTTTTTGTATCCCGGCGACAACCGGCGCTATCCGGCCGCATTCGAGTGGAGGGGCAGAGGCGGGGACGGACAATTCTGCAGCAAGAGGGCAGAAGAGAGGTTTCCACTGGAAGCAACCGGATAAGACAGCCAGGCGGAGCAACCGCGGCAAAAGCCCCCGGGAAAGACAAAGGAGCGAGAGGCCGCGGTTCCATAGACAACAGCCGGATCAAGCGGACAGATGAAGCGAAGAAACAAAGCCCCCGAAAAAAGCGACTGAAATTTCCCGGGCACGGCTCCGGGAAGCCCTGCAAGCCTATCTCCGTTCCAAAGGGGAAGGCGTGCGGTCGATATAATTCGGGTAGCGGAACTGCGGCATCCCGAGCGCCATGACGGCACAGATACGGCGACCGGCGAGCCCCAGCATCTTGCAGAGCCCCTTTTTCTTATCCTGCCGCACGGCGGTCAGCACGAAGCCCATATATATCTGGCTCACCCCGAGCGCTTCGGCCATCAGCGAAGCGTTCTGGTAGGCGAGGTTGGCATCTTCGGCGCCGAACCGGCTCTCTTTCGGCGCATGGATCAGCAACACGGCCGTCGCACCCCGCAGGATACGGTCGTTGCCCTCGGCATATTCGCGGCGCATTTTCCGGAAAACGGGGATATAGCGGTAGACGTCGGGCAACAAACGGCTCAGCCACGGGCGCACGAGCGGGTGGGAAAGGCGATCCGCGAGCTTGCCGAACACGCCGAGCGTATATTCGCTCATACGGCGCAGCAGCACAGGGTCGGTCACGAGCGTATAGCCCAACTGCCGGGCGTTGGTGGCCGTGGGAGCGAGGTCGGCGGCCGCGACGATCCGGTCGAGCATCTCCTGCGGCACGGGACGCTGCGACAGCGCCCGGTTCGAGCGCCTCGCGGCCATCAGCAGTTCGACCTGAGCGGGTGTGGGCATGGCCGCATAATCGACCGGGTGTACCCTCCCGGACGGGAATTCCGCATGCAGCACCGCCCCCGTCGGGCAGGCCGCGACACAGTGCCCGCAGACGATGCAGTTCCCGGGTTTCGAGAGCGCCACGGGGCCGCCCGCCTTCTCCTGTACGAAAATCTGCGAAGGGCACACCTTCACACAGCGGCCGCAACGGATGCAGCTCGCACCATCCACACGGATCGTATCCATATCTTCCGAAATTTTAAGTACCTTTGTGTTCAATTACAAACCGCCATGTATCCTGTCATCACTAAACATTTCAGCGAACTCTCCGTCCGGGAATACCACCGTATCGTGCAGGCACGCGAGGCCGTCTTCTTCCTCGAACAGCACATCACGGAACCCGATGCCGACGCCGCCGACCCGCAGAGCGTATTCATGTGGATGGAGGACAACGCCCGCGTAGTCGCCTTCCTGCGGGTCATCCCGGCGGGGATCGCCTACGACGAAGCCTCGGTCGGCCGCGTGCTGGTCGATGCTTCGTACCGCCGCCGCGGACTGTGCCGCAGCCTGATGTCCGAAGCGCTGCGCTATATTGCCCGGACATGGGGCCCGCAGCCCATCCGCATCTCGGCTCAGGAGCACCTGGCCGGATTTTACGCCACCTTAGGGTTCGCACCGGTCTCGGGCACCTATTTCGAAGCGGGTATCCCGCACGTCAAAATGCTCCGCCCGTAGCCCGGAAACGGACAAAAAAATTCCGGCGGCGAGAGGTTTCCCCACGCCGCCGGAACCATACCTATATTAATGGTTCACCGAGACCATCTCTTCGGGGTTGTGCTTGTATTTGAACACGAACGCGAAGACCACGGCCACCACGAGGGCATAGCCGGCGAAGATATACCACGAATCGGGCCAGCCCCAGGCATCGACGACGGCACCGGCGGCATACGAACCGAAGAACGCACCGAAGCCGTTGGTCATAATCATAAAGACACCCTGTGCCGAGGAGCGGATCTCGCGGCTGGTCTCCTTCTCGACAAACAGCGAACCCGAGATATTGAAGAAATCGAATGCCACCCCGTAGACGACCATCGAAAGGATGAGGAACGCGGCACCCGAGCCCGGGTTGCCGACGCCGAAGAACCCGAAGCGGAGCACCCACGCCAGCATCGAAATGAGCATCACTTTCTTGATACCGAAACGCCGCAGGAAGAACGGGATCAGCAGGATGCAGAACGTCTCGGACATCTGCGACAGCGAGAGCAGGATCACCGAATGCTTCACGATCGCCGAATCGGCATACTGGGGCATCGAGCCGAAGCTTTGTATATAGGAGTCCCCGAAGGCGTTGGTTATCTGCAACGCGGCGCCGAGCAACATCGAGAAGACGAAGAAAATGGCCATGCGCTTCTCCTTGAAGAGCGTGAACGCACGCAGCCCCAGCGTATCGACCCACGACCTGGCCTTGACATTGCGGTCGACGGGGCAGCCGGGCAGCGAGAACGAATAGACGGCCAGCAGGAACGACAGCACCGCCGAAACATAGAGCTGCCACTCGGTCAGCTTGATCTGCACGCCGCCGATATGCGTCAGGTCGACGAACCACATCGCGGCGATGAAGCCTACGGTACCCCACACGCGGATCGGAGGAAAATGTTTCACGGTATCGAGCCTTGCCAGGTCGAGGGCATTGTATGCCACCGAATTCGACAGGGCGATGGTCGGCATGTAGAACATCACGCTCAGCAGCATACAACTGTATAAAGGCGCATAGGCCGTTTGCGAAGCTGCGGCAATCAGGAACCCGCCGCTCACCAGATGGCAGATGCCGAGCAGCTTCTGCGCCGGGATCCATCGGTCGGCAATGATACCCATCACTGCGGGCATGAACAACGACGCAACACCCATCGTGGCAAAGAAACTTCCGATTTGCAGCCCTGTGAAGTCGAGGCCACCGCCAAGGTAGGCGCCCAGCGAGATGAGCCACGAACCCCAGATGGCATACTGGAGGAAGTTCATGACGATAAGGCGGAATTTAATTCCCATAATTCTCTGATTTTAGGTTGTTTTTATTTACAAGTTCATTCGGTCGGAAAATGATTAAAACAAATGTACTAATTTTTTTTGTGAATTTTCTTTGCAATTGAAAAATAAAGTTCTACTTTTGCATCACCAAAACGTCATTGAGCTATGGTGTAATGGTAACACAACAGATTCTGGTCCTGTTATTCTTGGTTCGAATCCAGGTAGCTCAACTGAAAAAGCGAGGAAGTTTCCTCGCTTTTTTCATTCTTCCCCACGCTTGTCCCTCGAACAGCTTGTTTCGAATTACGAAACAAATAAACCGGGCTTATTCGGGTTTCAGCAATACCATCCACACCTGAAAATTCATTTTCAAAATCCGAGCCGTACTGAAAAACAGGTATCAAAATCAGACAATCAATATGCACCGATACCCGTTTTCCGTCTTGTTTTACCCGGCGCCTTACCCTACTTTTGTATTGCACAGGAGATATGAAGAATTCAAGTGGGATTGTGCAAGGGGCGGGTTACACCCGCAAAAGTGACGCAAGTGGAAAATCCGTCAGGATTTGAAGCACAGGATAGACACCAAGGAGCTAGACGCAAGGTTCCGTTTATTCCTGGAAGACTTCGGGGGAGGGTTCTAAGCCCTCCCTTTCCAATTCTGCCACGATAGCACGCTGCCGCTTGAAGAAATGGATCCGCTGCAATTCCCCGCTGCATGATATCAACGTCGCAAACCGGCTCAGGGCCAGCACCCAGCGTTTGGTGTGCTCGAACATGTCCGGATCGGAGCTGCGCAGCGAGTTGATCGAGAACGCCTCGATGCAGCTCCCTCGGTAATGCCGTGCCGAAAGGTAGCAATAAGTCGCTTCGATATCCATATCCGAAATATAGACCGACACCGGCTGCCCGCTGCGGAACTGCCCGGAGACACAAATCTCTTCCAGTTCGTCGAGCATCTGCAGCAACTCGGCTTTCAGCACCTCGACGCTTTCGTCCGTGATCAGGTGCATGTTGCGGAACGCGCAGATGGCGTTGACCCAGCGTTTGGTACAGCTTCCGTCGAATACCAGGGTCGTGGAGGGCATTTGCTGCGCTTCGTGCACCAGGTCGCGGTAACTCTGCAAAAGCACCTCCGGTGCTTACAGGTCTTCGAACTTGGCCCCCGAGCAGTCGATGAGCCCCTGCTGGTAGAGCCATTTGAAAAGCCTGAAATTGGTCAGGTTCAGATAGCGCATATAAAGCATCCGCGGAAACGAATTTCCGGCGATGGCCTGTTCGGCATCGTCGTCGGACGAAACCTCGCGGTAAAAAAGGGTATCCTGGTCTATAACCCCCGTATAATCTTCGAGCGCCGTATGGTAATCGCTGAAACTCAACCGGAAAAGCACATTTCCGAAATCCACGGCCCCGACCGTACGGTCGAGCGAAAAATTCATCTGCGCCGAAAGTACGCCCGCCTCCCCGAAGGTGAAAGGCACTTCGCCGCGCAGCCGGCGGTAAGCCGCCTCGCGGCCGATATTGAGCTTGTCTGTCAGAACGGTCGCCGCATTGGTGTATTCCGGGGTACTATTTTGTATAGCACCGATCAGTGCCGCATTAAGTTTTTCCAGAGGCATAGTGCAAGTGTGTATTAGCGTAATAAAATTCTCAATCCCAACCGCAAATTTAGCAAAATATTCATCATTAGGAACATTTCCGGGCAAAAGAAATGCACCATAAAAGGGAACCTCCGGCCGGAGGTTCCCTTTTTTTATCGGGTATGGGAATACGGTTATTTGCCGAGCCCCATTTTCTCGATCAGCGCCCTGGTTTCGGGTTTGTGGCCGCGGAAGCGCACGTAGAGTTCCATCGGATGCTCGGTACCGCCCTTCGAAAGGATATTCTCACGGAACGAGCCGGAGACCTCGCGGTTGAAGATGCCCTTCTCCTTGAAGAGCGAGAAGGCATCCGCCTCCAGCACCTCGGCCCACTTGTAGCCGTAATACCCCGCAGCATAGCCGCCCGAGAAGATATGTCCGAATGCCGGGGCCATGGCCGTACCGGGAACGACGGGCAGCACCTGCGTCGGAGCCATCGACGCGACCTCGAACTGCTCGACGTCGCCCTCGAAAGGCTCGGTGATCGTATGCCATGCCATATCGGTCATGCCGAACGAAAGCTGGCGCACGTTGGAATAGGCCGCCAGGTAGTTCTGCGCGGCGACGATGCGGTCGACCACCTCGGCCGGGATCGGCTCGCCCGTCTGGTAATGCACGGCCCACAGGTCGAGGAACTCCTTCTCAGTAGCCCAGTTCTCCATGATCTGCGAAGGCAGCTCCACGAAGTCGCGGTAAACGTTCGTTCCGGTCTGCGACTCGTACTTGCCCTCGCCCAGCATACCGTGGAGCGAGTGGCCGAACTCATGGAGGAAGGTTTCCACCTCGTCGAAGGTCAGCAGCGAAGGGGCCGTTTCGGTAGGCTTGGTGAAGTTCATCACCAGCGACACCAGCGGACGGGTCTCCTTGCCGTCGACGATCTTCGTGCCCCGGAACTCGGTCATCCATGCCCCGGAACGCTTCGATTCGCGGGGGAAGAAATCGAGGTAGAGTACCGCCATGAAACGGCCGTCCTGGTCGGTCACGTCGTAGGCCGTCACGTCGGGATGGTACACCTCGATCTTGTCGTTGGGCGTGAAGTTCAGCCCGTAGAGCTTGTTGGCGAGCATGAAGACGCCCTTGCGGACGTTTTCGAGTTTGAAATAAGGTTTCACCAGCTCGTCGTTGAGCGCGTATTTCTCGTGCTTGTACTTCTCGTTGTAATAGCCCCAGTCCCACGGCATGAGCTGGCCTTTGAACCCGAGCGAAGCGGCATAGTCGGCGACGGTCTTATAGTCCTGGTCGGCATAGGCCTTGGTCTGGGAGAGCAGCTCGTCGAGGAAGGCCATGACCGTCGGGGTGTTCTCGGCCATGCGGCGTTCGAGCACGTAGTCGGCATAGCATTTATAGCCCAGCAGGTTGGCGATCTTCAGGCGCAGGTTGGCAATCTGTTTGACGACCGGCGTATTGTCGTTCTCGCCGCCCAATGCGCGCGAATTGTAGGCACGCCAGAGTTTCTCCTTGAGCGCACGGTTCGACGAATAGGTCAGGAAAGGCACATAGCTCGGTGCCTGCAACGTCACCGTCCAGCCCTTTTCACCGCGCGCCTTGGCATCGGCTGCCATACCCTCCTTCACGAAGTCCGGCAGTTCGGCCACGACCTTCGGGTCGGTGATGTTGATCGAGAAGGCATTGGTCGCAGCCAGGGCGTTCTGGCCGAATTGGAGCGTCGCGGCCGACAGCTCGGACGAATACTTGCGGTAGAGCTCCTTGTCCGCGTCGGACAGGGCGGCCCCGTTGCGTGCGAAACTCTGATAGGTATCCTCGAGCAGCTTCTTGTCCTCTTTCGAGAGGCCGCGGCCGGGTTTCCCGTAGACGGCCTTCACGCGGGCGAAGAGCTCGGGGTTGAGCGAGATGTCGTTCGACAGTTCGGTCAGCTTGGGCTGCACGCGCAGTGCGATTTCCTGCATTTCGTCGGACGTGTCCGCTTCGAGCAGGTTGAAAAAAATACCCGAAATACGATCCAGCAGCGCACCGTGGCGCTCCAGGGCCACGATGGTATTGCCGAAGGTCGGCTTCGAGGGGTTGCCGACGATCGCGTCGATCTCGGCACGCGAGCAGGCGATGGCCGCGTCGAACGCAGGCTCGTAGTCCGAGAGTTCGATCTCGGAGAACGGCGGGGTCTGGTGGGGCGTATCCCACTCGGCCAGCAAGGGGTTCGAAGTATCTAATTCGGGCATCTGCGCCTTGGGGATCGAATTGTCGGCACACCCGGCCGCCATCGCAGAAAAGGTCATGATGATAAATGCTTTTTTCATGTTATTGCAAATATTGGGTTAATTTTAAGGATGGGGGCTATTCCTGCCGTATTTCCGGCTGAAGGAGCGCTTCGCCTTCGTCGGCGGGTTCCGGCTCGGGTTCGTCCCAGAGTCCGCGGCTGCGCAACATCGCCCGCTTGTCGGGATCGGCGCCGCGGAATGCCCGGTAGAGCGACATGCCGTCCTCCGAACCGCCGCGCGAAAGCAGCTTGGCGCGGAAATCGGCGGCGATCTTCTTGTTGAACAGGTCGCCGCTCTCGCGGAAGGCTTCGAACGTATCCTTGTCGAGCACCTCGGCCCAGGTATAGAAATAGTAGCCTGCCGAGTAGCCGCCGTCGAAGATATGGCTGAAATAGGGGTAACGGTAACGGGGCTCGATCTGCGGGATCAGGCCGCGTTTCTCGTTGAGCGCCTGCCGCTCGAATGCCATCGGGTCGAACGGTTCGTATTCGGTGACCGAATGGATATCCATGTCGGAAAGCGACGCGGCGATCAGTTCCGTGGTGGCGAAACCCTGGTTGAAGAGTTCGCTCTTGCGGAGTTTGTCGACCAGGTATTTCGGGATCACTTCGCCCGTGCGGTAATGCACGGCATAATGCTTCAGCATCTCGGGTTCGAACGCCCAGTTCTCCATGACCTGCGAAGGCAGTTCGACGAAATCGCCCTCGACCTCCGAAAGGCCGCGGTATTTCACGTCGTGGAACAGGAAATGGAGCGCATGGCCGAATTCGTGGAAGAGCGTTTCCGTCTCGTCGAGCGTCAGCAGCGCGGGCGTATTGCCCACCGGGCGCGTGAAGTTGCAGACAACGCTCACCACGGGAGCCACGCGCTTGCCGTCCTTATAGGTCTGCTCGACATAGTTGCCGCACCAGGCGCCCTGGCTCTTGCCGTCGCGGGGGAAATAGTCGAAATAGAGCACGCCCAGGTGCGAGCCGTCGGCGTCGAGCACCTGGTAGGCGACTGCATCGGGATGGTATAACGGCACGACGACCGGCTGGAAGGTGATGCCGTAGAGGCGGTTGGCCAGGTAGAAGATGCCGCCCTGCACGTTCTCGAGCGAGAAGTAGGGACGCAGCATCTCCTCGTCGAGGGCATAGTTCTGCTTGCGCAGCTTCTCGGCGTAATACCACCAGTCCCACGATTCGAAGGTCGCACCGGGGATGTCTTTCTGCAACAGCGTGTCCATCTCGGACAGCTCGCCCTTGGCGCGCTCGAGCGCCGGCTCCCAGATCTGGTCGAGCAGGCCGTAAACGGCATCGGTCGTCCCGGCCATCTCGTCCGCCACGACATAGGCGGCGTAGGAAGGATAGCCCAGCAGGTGAGCCTTCTCCGTACGCAGGCGGATGAAATCGTTGATGAGCTGCTTGTTGTCGTATTCGTCGCCGTTATTGCAACGGTTCAGATAAGCCTTATAGATCTTCTCGCGCAGGTCGCGCCTGGTGGAATAGGTCAGCAGCGGGATCAGGCTGGGCTTGTGGAGCGTGAAGACCCACTTGTCGCCCTTGCCCATCTGCCTGGCCTTCTCGCGGGCGGCGTCGCGGATGCCTGCCGGCAGCCCGTCGAGTTCGTCCGACTTGAGTTCGAGCACGAAATTGTTGTTTTCGGCGAGGATGTTGTTCCCGAATTTCACGGCCGTGAGCGACAGCTGCCCGTTGATCTCTTTCAGGCGGGCCTTCTGCTCGGTGCCGAGCAACGCCCCGGCGCGCACGAAGGAGTCGTAGGTCTTCTGCAACAGACGCATCTGCTCGGTGTCGAGCCCCAGCGCCGCACGCCGGTCGTAAACCTCCTTCACGCGGGCAAAGAGCTTGTCGTCGAGACGTATCTTGTCCCTGTGCGCGGCCAGCAGGGGCATCGCCTGTTCCTGGAGGGCCTGCATGCGGTCGTTGGTCTCGGCGGCACACAGCATGCCGAACACCAGTTCGGCCTGCGCGAGCATCTGCCCGGCATTGTCATAGGCAAGGATCGTATTTTCGAACGAGGCCTCGTCCTTGTTCGAGGTGATGGCGTCGATTTCGGCCTCGTGCAACGACATGCCGCGTTCGAAGGCGGGCATGAAATGCTCGGGCAGGATCTTGTCGAACGGCGGCACGCCGTGCGGCGTATCCCATTGGGTGAAAAACGGGTTTTCCCCGGCTGTTTTCCGGGAATCGCATGACGCAAGTGTCATAAGCAGCAAAAGTGTGGTGAATAATCCTGCAATACGTTTCATCTATCGTGTTATTTTGTGTAACTTTGCAATCGCCGACGGCGGAAGCACCTTCGATGCGTCCGCATAGTGATGCAAAGTTAGTAATTTATAACAGGTATGCAACTTTTTTACGCCCCCGACATCACGCCGCCCCTCTATACGCTGAGCGAAGAGGAGTCGAAACATTGTGTCCGCGTGCTGCGTCTGGGGCGCGGCGATACCCTCCATATAACTGACGGAAGGGGCAATTTATTTTGTTGCCAGATCACCGACGACAACCCGAAACGATGTACGGTTCGCGTCACCACGACACAGGCGCAGTGGGAACCGCTCCCCTACCGGCTGGTGATGGCCGTGGCGCCGACCAAAAACGCCGACCGCTTCGAATGGTTCCTCGAAAAGGCCACCGAGGTGGGGGTCAGCGCCATCGTCCCGCTCGAAACGGAACACAGCGAACGCCGCGTCTTCAAACCCGAACGCGCGGGGAAGGTCATCACGGCGGCGATGAAACAGTCGCTCAAGGCCTACCGCCCGGAGCTGCACCCGCTTACGCCGTTCCGCGAGGCCGCAGCCAGGCCGTTCGAGGGGCGGAAATTCATCGCCCACTGTGCCCCGGCGCTGTCGCCCGCAGGCAAAATCTACCTGCCCGCGACGCTCCGCAAAGGCGAGTCGGCGCTGGTCTTCATCGGCCCCGAAGGCGATTTCTCGGACGCAGAGATCGCTTTCGCGCATGCCAACGGATTCGAGGAGATCACCCTCGGCACGCAGCGCCTGCGCACCGAAACCGCAGCCGTCGTCGCCACGGTCATGGCGTCGGTGGCCAACGCCGGACAATAAAACGGCCGGGCAGGGAGCATAGCCGCCCCCGGAACCCCGTCCCTGCGACAGGGCCGCCGCACACGCCGGATTAAGTAAAGAACACGGAAAACATGCAACGACTTCGTACCATTTTCGCCTCCTTCTTCAAGATCGGGCTTTTCACCTTCGGCGGGGGATACGCCATGCTGCCGCTCATCGAGCAGGAGCTGATCGCCAAGCGCGGCTGGATCGAGCACAAGGAGTTCCTCGACCTGCTGACCCTCGCACAATCCGTCCCGGGCCCCATCGCCATCAACACCTCGGTGTTCGTAGGCTACAAGATGCGGGGGCTGAAAGGTGCCGTGGCGGCGCTGCTGGGCAGCGTCCTGCCGTCGTTCGTCATCATCCTCGCGATCGCGCTCCTGTTTGCCGACATCCGCCACAACCCCGTTGTGGACGCCGCATTCAAAGGCATGCGCCCGGCCGTGGTGGCACTGATCGTCGTGCCGGTGATCTCGCTGGCGCGGGGGATGCACTGGGCCCTATTCGCGGTGATCGCCGCGTCGGCGCTGGCCGTATGGTACCTGGGCTGGTCGCCGATCTATATCCTGATCGCAGCGGCCGCCATCGGCATCGCATGGACATTATTCATCGCTAAAAAAGCAGGCAAATGATCTTCTGGCAACTGTTCGTAAGCTACCTGAAAATAGGGTTCTTCGGCTTCGGAGGCGGCTACGCCATGCTCTCGCTCATCCAGAACGAAGTGGTCGTGCAGCACGCCTGGATGACCAATGCCGAATTCGCCGACATCGTGGCCGTCTCGCAGATCACGCCCGGGCCCATCGCCATCAACTCGGCCACCTATGTGGGCTATACGGTCGGGGCGCAGGCCGGCAACGCGTGGTGCGGCATCCTGGGGGCGGCGCTGGCGACGTTTGCCGTATGCCTGCCGTCGCTCACGCTGATGCTGCTCATCACGCGCTTCTTCCTTCGCCTGAAGCAAAACCCCATCGTCGAAGGCGCCATGAAGGGGATGCGGCCCGTGGTGATCGGCATGATCGCCTCGGCCGCACTGCTGCTGATGTTCCCGCACAGCAAAGCGCCCGACGAACAGAACTTCATCGACGGCTGGAGCTGGGCGCTGTTCGGCGGCGTCTTCGTCGCCTCGGTCAAAAAAGTGAACCCCATCCTGCTGATCTGCCTCTCGGCCGCGGCAGGCATCCTGATATACTACGTATTCTGAGCATCCCCGGAAGGAAAACAACCCCGCACCCATGAAGAAACCCCTCAAAAAACGGATCAAAAAGTGGAAAATCGGCGACTACGCGCGCCAGTTCTCGATCGTCACGGGCGGCGTACTGCTGACCCTGTGGCTGACCGCCCGGATCACCGAAGCTGCGAAACAGCGGGAGGTACGGCAGGCCATGCAGCTCGTCGCATCCGAACTGCACGACAACCTGCAGGTCGTCCGGGATTACAAGTACACTTACAGCAAAGACAAATGGGTGGCACGGCGCCTGCTGGAAGCGGATTTTTCGCTCGCAGGATTCCCGTCCGACACGGTCGAAACCTATTCGCGCTACATCACCGGCGGCATGGGCAAGCCCTACCGCCTGTCGAGCGATGCGTTGGAAATGCTCAAGACGACGGGCATCGCCTCCCATATCGCCGACAAGCAGACCCTCATCGACCTGCTGCGCTGCTATAAGGAACTCGCGGCGTTCGACGACTACATGCAGCTGTACTACGACCAGCGCATGCAGGCCATGCTACCCTCCCAAATGGAGAATCTCCATTGGAATTCATCCTACCGCGAAGGATTCGAGAAAACGCTCGCCGACAAAACGGTACGAAACTGGATCGGGGTGATCCCCAGGGCCTTCGACGACTGGTTTTTCGGAGAGCACGAGGAGAAACTCGAAAACATGATCCTCCTGCTGGAGGGGCGTTACGGGAAATCAGAACATGGCGACGACGGCGCCTCCGGCCAGTAACAGGATCAGGAAGGCGCAGAGGAACAACAGGCCGAGGATGGCCACGAACGTGCCGACGCAGCCCCAGCGCTGGCCGCCGTACGGCAACGGGTCGGTCAGCAGGGTGATGATAAGCCCCACGAGCGGCGTGAAGATCAGGCTCACGAGGAATGCCAGCCCGAAGCCGATGCGCCGGCTGCTGCCGATGATGCCCACCAGGACGGACAACAGGCAGCCGCTCAGCAGGCCGAACAATACGATCAGAATACTCATGGTTCCAAGTTTTTAACGTGTAAAACGGTAGTACGTACCGAGCGGCAGCTGCTTGCCCGCCCGGTCGGTAAAACATAGTTCGCCGTACTGCTCCGTACGCGGTGCACCGAACGCCTGCCGCACGGCCGTACGGGCCAGCGTGGACGAAAGCCCCATCGAGTAGAGGTTCAGCACGAGGAACGCTCCCTGCGGCTCCAGCAACCGGGCACAGCACTCGAGCATCTCGCAGATGTTGTCCTCGAGAATCCATTTCTCGCCGTTGGCACCCCGCCCGTAGGCCGGGGGATCGAGGACGATGCCGTGGTAACGGTTGCCGCGGCGGACTTCGCGCTGCACGAATTTCAGCGCATCCTCGACGATCCACCGGATGCCGTCCAGTCCGCTCAGCTCCATGTTCTCGCGCGCCCAGGTGACCACCTGCTTCACCGAATCGACATGCGTCGTATCCGCCCCTGCGGCACATGCCGCGAGACTCGCCCCGCCCGTATAGGCAAAGAGGTTCAGCACGCGCGGCGTGACGCAACACCCCGGGCCGGTGGCAGAGTGCCCGTCCCGGCCCGATCCGGCGCCTGACGGCACTGCAACATCGTGTGCCGGCAGGGAACTCCCGGCCGCAGCCGCGCCGGAAATATCCGCAGGAAACGTCCCGCCCGAAACCAGCGCCCGGCAATTATCGTAGATGAAATTCCAGTTGGCGGCCTGTTCGGGGAAAATGCCGACATGCTTGAACGAGGTGAGCCCCAGGCGCATACGAAGCGCCATATCCTTGTATTCGTAGGCCACCGTCCAGCGCGGAGGCATGCCGGGGCGCAGGCGCCACTCGCCGCGTTCGTCGCTGCGCACATCGCGCAGGAAGGCCGCGTCGGCCATGCGGCGCCACTCCCCCTCGGGGAGCGAGCGCCGCCAGATGGCCTGCGGTTCGGGACGGCGGGCAACGTATTGCCCGAAGCGTTCGAGCTTCTCGAAATCCCCCGTGTCGATCAGTTCGTAATCCCCGAACGAGGGTGTCAACTGTCCTTGCATGCTTATGGTTACTTTACCGTCGGCTTCAGCATGAAGCGGAACGTATAATCGCCGTAGGGCACCCGGAACTGCTTTTCGGGCAATGCGCCCCAGCTGTCGATACAGCCCAGGCCCGATTGCAGCAGGTCAAAGTTCACGAACGTGGCATCGCGTGCCACGAGCGTCCCGGAATGCTGCTGCGGCGGAAAATTCGATACGTCGAGGTCTGCCGTGGCGTACGGCAGCGCCGAGGCCGAGAACGGCGCATCGGCAAGGATCGTCAGCCCCGTACCGGCGCTGTCGGCCACCGTCCACCAGCGCAGGCCGCCCTTGGTGCCGGACTCCTGCGGACGCACGTATTCATCGTGGTACTGGTCGGCGACACGCTGCTCGTAAAGCCCCAGGTCGGCCGACGAAAGGCGGTCGGCATAGTTCTCGTGCGCACCGCGGCCGTAATAAACCACACGGTCGTAACGCGCCGGCATCGTGAGCGTCATACCGAAGCGGAACAGGTTGGGCACCTCGGCCGTCTTGTCGGCGGTCATCCGCTCGGAGACCTCCATTTCGCCCGCACCGTTGATGCGGTAGGTCAGCGCCAGCGTAGCTTTCACGGCGGGCAGTTCATAGAGGGCCTCCACGACGGCCACCCCGTCCTCGACCGCAGCGTCGAACTTCGTAAGCCGCAGTTCGGGGTTCTTCCATACAGCCTGCCGCTGGTGCAACTTCGCCCCAAGGTCGTTCTCGGTCGGGGCACGCCAGAACTGCGGGCGCAGTTCGGCCCCTTCGGCCATCAGCTCACGGCCGTCGACCGTATAGGCAGCCAAGAACCCGTCGCGCGAGAAGAACATCTGCCACGTATCCCCTTCGACGCGCACACCGCGTTCCCAGCGGGTCACCTCTACGGGACGCGCCGAGGCCGCAAGGCCAAAACCGGCCTTACAGTCGTACTCGCGTACGACGAACTGCTGTCTGGCCGCCGTATGGCCGATGTCGAGCAGCGGCTGCTTCTCTTTGAGTTTATAGGCCACGTTCACCAGGATTTCCTTCGCCTGCGGGCAGAAATCGGCTGCAGTGAATCCCAGCTCATATGCACGGCGCTGCTGCGGGGCGACATCGAGGTCGCCGATGCGGCCGGCCTTCACCACACGGCCGTCGGCAAGCAGCTGCCACTCCATTTCGTAGGCATCCAGCCCGATGAAGAAATTTTCGTTATAGACCTCGACCCTGCCCCGCGCAAGGTCGACGGGCGTAGTCCAGATGCTCTGGTACTGGCACTGCACCTCGTAGGCATGGGGGTGCCACGTGCGGTCGGGGGCGATGATACCGTTGCAGTTGAACGAGTTGTCCGTCGCATCGTAGTCGTTGAAATCGCCGCCGTAGAGGAACGACACACGGCCGTCGGGCTCGTAGCGGACAAGCCCCTGGTCGACGAAGTCCCAGATGAAACCGCCCTGGTAGGAGGGGTATTTGCGCACCAGTTCCCAATAATGGTCTAGGCCCCCCATCGAATTTCCCATGGCATGGGCATATTCACACTGGATGAGCGGTTTGGAGGGGTTGTTGCGAGCATATTTCTCGCATTGTTCATAGCCCCAGTACATGGGGCAGATGATGTCAGTGAAGGCCCCGTCCTGATCGTACACGGCACGTTCGTAATGCACCGGACGCGAAGGGTCGTACTCCTTGATCCAACGGTAGCATGCCTCGAAGTTGGGGCCCATGCCCGCCTCGTTGCCCATCGACCAGATGATGACCGAAGGATGGTTCTTGTCGCGCAGCACCATGCGCCGGTTGCGTTCCATGTGTGCCTGCGCATAAGCCGGCGCCTTGGCCAGCGTGTTGTCGCCGTAGCCCATGCCGTGCGACTCGACGTTGGCCTCGTCCACGACATAGATGCCGTAGCGGTCGCACAGCTCGTACCACTGCGGGTCGTTGGGATAGTGGCTCGTGCGTACGGCGTTGATATTCATCTCTTTCATGATGCGGATGTCCTCGATCATCCGTTCGCGGCTCACCACATAGCCGCCGACGGGATCCATCTCGTGGCGGTCGGCGCCCTTGATCAGCACGGGCTGCCCGTTCACGAGCAACTGTGCGTCCCTGATCTCCACGGAACGGAAGCCCACGGGCTGCGTCACGGTCTCGGTCACGCCCCTGCCGTCCGACACGGCGATCTCGAGCGTATAGAGGTTCGGGGTCTCGGCCGACCATTTGGCCGGGTCGGCAACCTCGAAGACATACCCGCCTTTGCCGCCGGCAGGCTGCAATCGATGTTCCGCCACGACACCGCCCGCCGCATCGCGCAGCGTCAGACCGACCGATTTCACACGGGGCGTGGTTTCCACCTCGACGCGCAGCGTGGCGTCCTTATATTCCGAATCCAGCACGGGCGTGATACGCACGTCTTCGAGGTGCGCCTTGTCGCGGGCAGTCAGCTCCACGCCGCGGGCAATGCCCGCGAAGCGCCAGAAGTCCTGGTCTTCGAGGTAGGTGCCGTCCGACCAGCGGAACATCTGCAAGGCAATGAGGTTTTCGCCCGGCTTCACGAACTTCGTGATGTCGAACTGCGCGGCCAGCTTGCTGTCCTCGCTGTAACCGACGAAACGTCCGTTGACCCAGACATAGACGTTCGACGTGGCGGAACCGATCGAAAGGAAGATGTCCTTGCCGCCCCACGATGCCGGGATGTCGAACGTGCGCCGGTAGGAACCCACATGATTCTCGGCATCGGGCACATAGGGCGGATCGTTCCTGAAATTGCCGCGCCAGGCATAGCCGATATTCACATAGACGGGGTCGCCGTAACCGTTCAGCTCCCACATCCCCGGCACGGGCATGCTGCCCCACGCCGCATCGTCGTAGTCGACGGCCCCGATGCCGGACGGACGCTCCGAAGCGTTGCGTACCCAGTGGAATTTCCATACGCCGTCGAGCGACAGGCGCTCGCCCGCGGCGAACGACGAGCGCATCGGCAGGCGGTTGATTTCATTGACGGCAGGATCCTGCCATTCACGCCCGGTCTGGGCGCCGGCAGCCAACACGCCCGAAAGCGCTGCCGCAAGGATCAAAAGAGTTTTTTTCATCATGGAGTTATCGTTTAGGTTTCATAATTTCGTCTTGGTACAGTCCACCAGGCTCATCTCGCACCGGTCGCAGTCGAACTCCAGCCGATAGCGCGAACCGCCGCGTTCGAGCCACAGTTCGCCCCGCAGGCGGGGATGCTCCTTCAGGCACTCGCCGATCTCGCGGCGGATGCAGTAGGCCGAACGCATCACGCGGCGCCCCGCCGTCGAAGCCGCAAGATCCAGCCCCCGTTCGATCCGCCCGACCCCGTGGTCGCGGTAAAACGCCTCAGCGAGGCGGTTGGTGACATTTTCCTCCGCCGAAAGGCATTCCGCAGGATATTCCGCCCTGCCTTCGGGCAATATCCGGTGTCCGATGCCGCGCTCCGACCGGGCCTTCGACAATGCATCGAGCCCCTCGCGGCGCAACTCCGCAGCCAGCGACGCCGGGACGAACCAGTCGCCGCCCCGCACTTCGGCCCCGCGCACGGCAAAAACCGTATCGCCGCCCTTCACCGCCTGCGTCCGCAATGCCGCGGTATTGGCCGCGGCATTTTTAGCCCGTTCCAGGGCGACGCTGCGTGCGGCCGAAGCCGTCACCCCCTCACAGTCGGTATAGCTGAACCTGACACCCCCTACCGTCGCTTCGACCAGCACCGAGGCGGGGATCACGCGGCGCGTACGGCTGCGGGCGAGGAGCTGGTTGAAACGGTGGTCGTAATTGCGGTAGACCTCCGTCCCGGGCACAATACCTTCCATGCGGTTGGGCGTCACACAGTCGCCGTCGGCGGCGTTGACATTGGTGCCTGCGAACCCCCGGTCGGTGAGGAAACAGATGCCGTCACCCGCGGCGAGCAAACCGCCCCGATCGAGACGGAACCTGTTCTTTTCGACCCGCACCACACGGCCCACATACTCGCCCACCGCCTTCGGCGTATCGAACGACGCCACGCCCGGCCGCTTGCCCGCGAAGAAATATTCCGACTCTCCGCGCGTGAAGCTCTTGGCCGTATCGGGCGTGAAATCCGGGATGCTCTCCCCGGCTGAAGCCCGCCGCAGATGCGGCCTCCCGGCCAGCGCCGCGTCGACCTCGCGGCGGTAGTAGGCCACGACGTTCTTTATATAACCGACATCCTTGAGCCGCCCTTCGATCTTGAACGAAGTGACGCCCGCGTCGAGCAACTCGCCGATATGCGCCGAAAGGTTCAGGTCGCGCACCGACAACAGGTGTTTCCCGGCGATATAGGTACGTCCCCGGCCGTCGGTCAGGTCGTAAGTCAGGCGGCACGGCTGGCTGCACGCCCCGCGGTTGCCGCTGCGGTCGGACACCGACCGCGAGAGGAAACAGCGGCCGCTGTAACCGACACAGATCGCCCCGTGGACGAAACATTCCACCTCGGCCGCGGTCGCAGCGCAGATGTCCCGTATTTCGCCGAGCGAAAGCGCCCGTTCGAGGATCACCCGGGCGAACCCGCACTCGCCCAGGAAACGCGCCTGGGCAGGTGCCATATTACACATCTGCGTCGAAGCATGCAACTCGACCGGCAGGTTCATGCGCCGCAGCGCCATGTCCTGCACGATCAGCGCATCGACCCCGGCCGCGATCAGTTCGCGGGCCTGCCGCTCGGCGGCCTCCAGCTCGTCGTCGTAGATCAGCGTGTTGAGCGTGGCATGCACCCGCACTCCGTAGCGGTGGGCATATTCCACCACACGGGCGATCTCGCCGGCGCTGTTGCCCGCCGCATAACGGGCTCCGAACTTAGCCCCGCCGATATACACGGCATCTGCACCGTAGTCCACGGCGGCGACGGCCGACTGCAAATCTTTGGCGGGAGCGAGTAGTTCGACGGATTTCAACGCATTATTTTTTGCAAAATTAACAAAATCCGCGACAAATGCGGACTTGCGGCCCCGAAAAACTTGCGGCCCCGAAAAAATAGTTTTTATCCCCGGCACAGCATGATGACAAAAAAATATCTGTTACAAAATAGACAGCATGTCAATATTTCACAACTCAACACAACCCACCCCAAGCACCCGGCTTAAAACAATGCAAATATTTACACGACAAAATATTACATCACAAACACCCCGATCAAAGACACATAACTAGGATAAAATTAAAAAGTTTTTGCACCCATTCAGCATACTATTATTGTTTTTTCCTTATATTGCAGGCCTGTTCGTTTGGTTTCCCTTAAATTAAACATGCAATATTTTACAAGAACACACAAGTCCACCCGCCAACACTCAGGCAAAATTATACACTTTACCCAAAATTAATAATTTATGAGAAGATGTTTTACACTATTGATCTGTCTGATCGCCTTCGCAGCGAGTAGTTGCGACGATAAGACAAAGGAAGAGATCGCAGATGTGATCGTTCTCTCCCGAAGTAGTGTCGCGTTCGCCACGGAAGGCGGAACGACCACCATCTCGGTAGCAAGCCCGTCGGAATGGACGGCGACCTGCCCTGACGGTTGGGTGACACTGCATCCCGAGGGCGACTACCTGACCATCTCCGTGGGCAGCAATGCCACCCCCGACATCCGTAATGCGAAAATCACCGTAAAGTCGGACGCAGACCAACATGAGGTCGACGTCCGTCAGGCCTATGCGCTCGAAACGGTGCTCCTGTCAACCACCGCCCCGAAGGAAATCTCGTTCGATTCCGAAGGCGAAGACTACATCTTCACGGTCATAACCAACGGCGAATGGACGGCAACGTGTGACGCCGAATGGCTGTCGATCGACTGCAACAAGGTCAACAGCACCGTAACGCTCTCGACCTCGGGCAACCCCGATGCACACCGCACGGCGACACTGACGGTCAGTTCGTCCAACGGCAAGGACACCAAATCGTGCGAGGTGACGCTCGCACAGGATTCACATGCCGAGAATCGCTATTACAAACTCCTGGGATACTACGGGCTTTTCGCGCAGAACTGGTATTACGGCGGCTCACCCCTGGGCGTGAGCGGAACGGGGACATTCTGCACCGTGGAACAGAAGGAGTACCGCAAAAGCGTCTACATCAAAGACCTTTTCGTCAAAGGGACGGTGGTCGAGGCAGCTTATGACAAGCAGACCGGGGCCCTGACCATCGAACTGGGCAAAAACTGCCTCCAGGTACAGCTATCCGCCTCCGTCACCCGCACCTACTACCTGATGACGATCAACATGAACACCGGTTCGTTCGTCGGCGGTTCGCTGACCGGTACGCTGGGCGAAGGCTACAACGACGATGCGGAAGAGATGCGCAAGGCAATCCTGCTGAGCGGCTTCGACAGCGGTTACTCGACCCTGGGCCTGATCGGCTACCAGTCGCAGCAATACGTTTCGTTCAGCGACGTCTACTACGCCACCGGCTCGATGTACCTCGTGCAGTGGGACGACCCTTCGGCCACGACGAACGTCACCCGGGCTGCCGCAGCCGTCACGTCCCCGGCAGATAGTTTCCCCGTCTATCCCGAAATCAACAATTAAACAGCAACACGCATGAAAAAATTCATCTACATACTGGCGGTTTCCATGCTCGGCATGATGGGTTGCTCGGAGGATACCATCACCTATATCAATCCGACACCCGGCGAAGAACCGTCCGAAGTCATCGCGGAACTGGGCATTTCGTCGAAGAACACCTGGTTCACCCCGGCCGACGGACTCAACGCCGCCATCGGCTTCAAGAGCTTGGGCGGCGAGGTCGTCGTAGATATCCAGACCAACGTGGCTTGGAAATACACGGCCACCGGCGCGGAATGGCTCACCATCGAAAAAGACGACGTGGCCGACCAGCTTATCCTGAGCTGCGAAAGCAACAAGGTCGAAGAGAAGCAGAACTCGACGGTCACCGTGACGGCCGGCGACAAAACCGCGACGATCACCGTTTCGCAAAATGCCTACGGCACGCTCGAAATCTCCGCTTCGGAAAACAACTTCCAGATTCCGGCACGCGGCAAACTGACCGCCTCGTTCGAGGTTTTGTCCACCGACGAAGACTGGGTTTACGAAACCAAGGCCTGCCCGTGGCTGCTCGTCGAACGCGACGGCAAGAACGTTACGGTTACGCTCGACCCCAACGAAGAAATAGAAGACAGGGAGACTACCTTCGAGCTGATTGCCGGCAAGGGGGGGGGAAACCCGGTCTCTGAAACAATCCGCGTCACGCAGGACCGTGCCGCATTCATCAGCACATCGCTAAAAACCGTCCCGTTCGCGGCCACTCCCACCAAAGCCAAGGAACTCAGCGTAGAATCCAATTTCGAATGGGAATACACCCTCACCGAAGGCAGTGACTGGCTCACTGTAAAACGCACGGAAGAGGGTCTGGAGGTCTCCTCCATAATCAATCCCGATGCATCTTCGCGCTCCGCCACGATCACCATCACGGCGGGTGACGGCAAGGCCAACATGGCCGAACAGACGATCACCGTTTCCCAGACGGGCTTCGACTTCGATGCATTCATCATCGGGCTCAACGTAAGTGCCGTAGACCTGCGGGCACGCCTGCCCTTCGACAAGGCGATCAACGCCACGATCGACTGGGGCGACGGCACCATCGAGGAGAATGTCACCACGGCGTTCCCGCAGCACACCTACACCGATCCGGACTACTATGTCGTTTCGGTCAAAGGCACCGTGCCCTCGCTCAACAGCACCAATCTCAATCTGGGTTACAACTATGCCCAGACCAACCAGATCACCGAAATATTCAACTGGGGACGCACCGGGCTCACGTCGATGGCAGGGGCCCTGAAACAGTGCACGTTCCTGACTAAAGTGGCCACGGATCAGACCGAGGCGTTCGCCCAGGTCACGACTTTCTACGAAGCCTTCAACCACTGCGACATCCTGGAGGAAATCCCCGACGGGTTCCTCGACCATGCCGTCGAGCTGAAAACAGCCGAAAGCATGTTCCAGTTCGCATATGAGCTCAAAAAAGTTCCGGCCGACCTGTTCCACAAGGCTGCGAAGCTCGAATCGGTACGAAACGCCTTCGCATATACGTCGCTCGAAGAGGTCGACGAGGATTTCTTTGCACACAACCCCGAACTGAGCAACGTCACGGTTTGCTTCTCGAACACCAAGCTCAAGACCGTCCCGGAAAAACTGTTCGCCAAGAACCCGAAGATCGACGACTTCAGTTCGGTATTCACGGGTATCCTCACCCTCGAAACCATCCCGGAAAACATCTTTGCCAACCAGCCCGAGTGCGACAGTTTCTACTATACGTTCCAGGGCTCGGGCCTGAAATCCATCCCTTCAAAGCTCTTCGCCAACAACAAGAAGTGCACGGACTTCCGAAGCACGTTCAACGCCACGAAGATCACCTCGATCCCGGCCGAGCTCTTCGCCGGATGCTCGAAGGTGACGACCTTCATGACCTGTTTCAGCGGATGCTCCGAGTTGCAAAGCATTCCGGGCGCACTGTTCTCGAACACCGGGGCGTTCGACACCGTCACGACCACGGCATTCAACAACATTTTCAAGGGCTGCACCTCGCTGACCGAGATTCCGGCCGGACTGTTCGACGGCTTCACGAAAGTCACGCAGTTCAGCGCCTCGTTCTCGGGTTGCACCTCGCTGGCAAAACTGCCTTCCGACCTCTTCGCAACCAATACGAACGTCACTTCGTTCGCCAACGCATTCCAGGATTGCTCCGCGCTGAAGAGCATCCCCGAAGGGCTGTTCAGGGGGCTGACCAAGGTCACCTCGTTCTCGAGCCTGTTCGCCGGCTGTACGGCACTCGAAGAGATCGGCGGCAATATCATCAACGGCTGCACCTCGTGTACGAGCATCGCCTCGATGTTCAAGGACTGCACCCAGCTGAAAACCGTATCGCCCGACGCATTCGCCGGAGCCCCCAAGATCACCAGCGTCGGCAACCTGTTCGAGAACTGCACCGCACTCGAAAGCGTTCCGGGCGACCTCTTTGCCCAATTGCCGGCTCTCAAGACCGCGACCAGCCTCTTCGCAGGCTCCGGGCTGAAAACCGTACCGGCCGAACTGTTCAGCCGCAACCCGGAGATCACGGCATTCGGCAAGGTATTCACCAACTGCGCAAACCTCGCCTCGCTGCCCGACGGCCTCTTCTCGGCGAACTCCAAGGTCACGGTTTACTCCAACGCCTTCGAAGGCTGCACGGCACTCCAGCAGGTCGGCGTACTCTTCGGGGAGAGCACGGCTGCGGTCAAGTGCGATCTCCTGTTCTCGAAATGCCCGGCGCTGAAAGCCATCCCCGCAGGCATGTTCGACGGACTGGCCAAGGCATCGACTTTCGACCAGGCCTTCATAGACTGTTCTGCTCTGGAAACGATCCCCGAAGGGATGTTCATGAAAAACACCGACGTAACGACGCTTACCAAATGTTTCCAGAACTGCGTGATGCTGAAAGCCGTTCCGGCCCGGATGTTCGGGGCGACGACCAAGACCAAGACGCTGTCGTACCTGTTCAGCGGCTGCACGAGCCTGGAGAGCATCGCCCCCGATGCATTCAGCGGGCTGAAAGCCCCGTCGACCACCTTCATGTATGCCTTCGAGAAGTGCACCTCGCTGAAGGAGATCCCCGACGGGCTGTTCAGGGAGAATACGACGATCTCGACCTGGACCGGCATATTCCGCGATTGCACCGGATTGCGCAAGGTCGGCTCAAATGTCTTCAACTGCGCGGGCAGCACGACGTTCGGTTCGGTATTCTACGGTTGCACGGCATTGGAAACGGTCGGCGAAAACCTTCTCGTCAGCGCGGGCAAGCTCACCGGAATTACAAGCATGTTCCGCGACTGCTCGTCGCTCAAGGGCATCCCGGTCGACATCTTCGACGAATGCACCGTACTCAAGAGTGTTACGAACGCCTTTTCGGGCTGTACGTCGCTGAGCGGGGAATCGCCCTATACGATCGTCAACGGAATAAAATACCACCTCTACGACCGTACCACGGAGAACAATCCGGCTTCCGGCCTCACGGCGCTCACCAGCACCGCAGGATGCTTCAAGGGCTGCACGCAGCTGAGCGACTACGCCCAGATACCCGACGCCTGGAAACAGTAACACGTAAAATCTTCAGAACATGAAATATATCATATCATATTGCATCGCAGTGCTGCTGACGATTTTACTGGCAGGCTGCACCGAAACCACCAAGATCGGGCCGGAAACCCCCGACGGGCCGGCTTATGTGGAGGTGTCGAGCGACAAACTGATCTTCGACGCCGACGGCGGAAGCGTTTCGATCGTCGTGGCGACAAATGCCGCGGCCTGGGATTACACCAGCACGGGCGACTGGTTCACCGTCACCCGCAAGGAGGACAATACCCTGGCCGTCGAGACGTCGATCAATGCCGGCCCCGAAACGCTCACGGGCAGCATCGTCGTCAGCGGCGAGAAAAACGGCGACCAGGTCAGTGCGACCGTTTCGCTCGTCCAGCGTGCCGAGCGGAGCATCAACCTCAGCGCCGAAGGCACTTCGAACTGCTACATCGCCCACACCGGCAAAGCCTATAAATTCGACGCTTCGGTCAAGGGCAACGGCAAGGGCGACGGCCGGAGCGACTACATCGCGGCCTACGGCACCGGAATATCCGGCGTGGCGGCTGCAGAACTGCTATGGGAGTCGCGCAACGACGGGGACAAGACCATGTCGCGCGAGATCATCGACGGGGCGCCCGTCTACAAGGAGGGTTATGTGGCCTTTGCGACCGGACGCTCGCAGGGCAACGCCGTGATCGCCGTGAAGGACATCAACGGCAATATCCTCTGGAGTTGGCATATCTGGGTCTGCGACGACGAAATCACTGCGCATGACCACATCAACCCGGCCAACGAAGTGGTGGCACAGATCATGGACCGCAACCTCGGTGCGCTGAACAACGAGCCGATGGACGTCGACAACCGCGGCATGTTCTACCAGTGGGGGCGCAAAGACCCCTTCATGCCGGCGCGTTCGGCCTACCATGCGGATACCGACAGCAACAACATCCCGGCCTACAACGAAACCAACTATGAGGTCGGCAACGGCTCGGGTTCCTGGATATTCAATGCGACGACGCTGCCGCTGACCACGCCCCCGGGAAATATCCCCAATGCGATCCAAAACCCGATGACCTACCTGCAACCCTATTACAGCGACCACTACAACTGGTACTGCGCAAGCAAGGACGAAAAGGTGACCCACTCGGGCCTGTGGGGCCCCGAGAAAACCATCTTCGACCCCTGTCCCGTAGGTTACAAGGTTCCCGGCAGCAACCTCTGGGGAATCCCCAGCGGCAACACGAGCCTGCGCAACGGGGGCCCGGTCGAGGACTACGACGAGAACGGGGTGAGCGACAAGTGGGACTGGAACAAGGCCGAAGACTGTGGCCGCCGCTGGAAAAACACCGGCGACTACTACCCGATGGTCGGCAACGTCTATTACCTTTCGATCAACAAGACGACGCACAACTACACGGGCGGCCAGGCATTTTACTGGACTTGCCAGCCCACCCCCGTGACGACCAGCGCCGACTGCTACCGCCAGGATTTCAACGACAACTGGGCCATTTACCAGACCGGAGCGCATGTTTACTCGGCACAGGTACGCTGCGTAAAGGAGTAAAACATTAAAATACGATTATTCATGAAACATATATTTAAATCGCTACTCCTGGCCGCAGCCGTACTCGCATTGGCAGCGTGCGCCAAGGAAGAAACGGGGAGCCACGGCGGTGAGGACACCGCAGGGCCCGTCATCGTAAACGCCTCCTCGGCGGCCATCGACGGCGAGATCATCCTCAAATTCAAGAACGAAGCATCGGGCATCGTAGAAAAGACCCGTGCCGCGGGCGCCGTACCGGCAGGCAGCGGCATCGACGAGATCGACCGGGTGCTCACATCGGTCGGCACCGTCAGGTTCGAACGACTTTTCCCGGCGGGTGGACGCTTCGAGGAACGCACCCGCAAGGAAGGGTTGCATCTGTGGTATTATGCACAATACGACCCGTCCGTCCCAACGTCCGAGATGGCCAGAATGCTTTCGGCCTGCAAGGACATCGCCATCATCGAGTACTCGCTGCCGGCCGTAGCGTCGGATTACATGCACACCCCCGCCCCGACCGGGGATCCGAGCCCGACGCGTGCCGTCAGCGACGAGGTGCGCGACATACCGTTCCCCTTCAACGAGGACGAGCGGGCACAGCTCATGCAGTGGCACTACAACAACACGGGCAACGTCTACGCGCAGCAGACCCGTATGGGTGCCGATGCCAACGTCTACGCCGCATGGCAGCTCGCGACGGGCAATCCCGACGTGATCGTCGCCGTGATCGACCAGGGCGTGAAATACGACCACGAAGACCTGGCCGCTAACATGTGGGTCAACACGGGCGAAATCCCGGGCAACGGCATCGACGACGACGGCAACGGCTACGTCGACGACATCTACGGGTTCAACTTCACCAACAATTCGGGCGAGCTGAACTTCTCGCAGGAACTCATGCACGGCACCCACGTGGCCGGTACGATCGCCGCGGTCAACAACAACGGCATCGGTGTCAACGGCATCGCGGGCGGCTCGGGCCGGAACGACGGCGTGAAGATCATGTCATGCGAGATACTCGGCAAATCGGAATCGGGCTCCTCGGGCGCAGGTCTCTCGGGGCAGATCCGCGCATTCAAATACGCGGCCGACAACGGCGCCGTGATCTGCCAGAACAGTTGGGGATACACCGCAGGGACAATCTCCGAAACCGACTGGAAGAACGGCACCTATTCGGCGCTGACCCGCGCCATCCAATATTTCAACAAATATGCGGGGCTGGATGAAAACGGCAACCAAACGGGCCCGATGGCCGGCGGCATCGTCGTTTTCGCTGCGGGCAACGACGCCTCGAACGAAAACTGCTACCCCGCCGCCGATGCCAATGTAGTGAGCGTGGGAGCCCTGAGTTACCTCGGCACCCCCTCCTACTATACCAACTACGGCAAATGGGTTTCAATGTCGGCACCGGGCGGCGACCTCATGCTCAGCAACGCCTACGGCGGTGTTTACAGCACGAGCGTCGCTGCGGACGGCGGCTCCGCTTATGAAGGCATCCAAGGCACGTCGATGGCCTGCCCGCACGTATCGGGAGCCTGCGCCCTGGCTATCAGCTACTATTACGGAGCCGAAAAGCGCAAAGGGTTGACGGGCGAGATGCTCCGCCAGGCATTGCTGAGCAGCACGCAACCCGTAGACCGCTTCTGCACAGGCAACTACGCCGGATACGAAGGCATGATGGGCATCGGGCGCCTCGACGCCTACAAACTGCTGCTGACCATCGCCAAAATGGACGGCATCCCGGCACAGAAAGTAGCGGCCGGTGCCACGGTGAGCCTCGACCTGCGCGACTATTTCCTCTCCGCCAACATCCTGGGCTACACCGTCTCCGACCCCGGCGTGATCGGAGTCTCGCTCCAAGGCGGCGTGATGCAGATCAAGGGGCTCCGGAAAGGAGAGGCTACGGTCATCGTTTCGGACGGCGCCGCTATCCGTAAGCCGGTCGAAGTGACCGTCGAATGACATATTCACTAACGCAATAGAGAAACAGAAATATGAAAACCTTTTACAGATACGCGGCCCTGGTCGCGGGAAGCCTTCTCGGACTGTGTGCATGCTCGTCGGACGACGACGTGGCCGACGCGTCCGGCAAAACCCCCGTCGCACAGCCGCAGGTTATTGTCAGCGAGCTGACCACCACGGGCTTCAAGATTCGCTGGGAGGCCGTAGAGGGTGCAGGCGCTTACGTCTACACGTTCAACGGCAGCGAAGAGACCTCCACCGATGCCTGCCAGCTCTCGTTCGGCGACCTGGAGCGCCAAAAAGAATATGTCGTCGCAGTCAAGGCAACCCCGAAATTCGCGGATGAAAATACGGAATCGCCCTATACCTACGTCCACGTAGTGACCGACGACCTCGAGCAGCTTCCCCGGCCGAAGATCACGCTCGGCTGCGCCTATGCCTCGAAGACGCTCATCACATGGACGGAAGTCCCCGAGACGGCACTCTACGAGTATACCATCGGCGGGCAGACCTACACCACCACCGACCGCATGGTCACGCTGGGCAACCTGTCGAAAGACCGGGACTACACGTTCAGCCTCCGCGCCATGACGGGCGATGCGACGCGCTTCACCAACTCGGAGCCCGCCGAGCTGCCCTTCAGAACCTCGGCCGACGACATACCGGCGATCCTAATCGCCCCGACCCTGGTCATCTCGGATGCCGTCGAGTTCAACGTCTATGCGTCGAGCGACGAGACTTATTTCTACGACGTCATCCCGGCTACGCTCTTCGTCAAGAACACCCCCGAGGAGATCATCGCAGCCTATCAGGAGTATGCGCTCGAATACGCGCAGCAGCAGGGCATCAGCATCCAGCTGGCCATGGCCTCGCTGCTCAAGTCGGGTACCCAGACCATCCAGGTCAAGGGACTCACGCCCGAACTTAGCTACGTGGCGTTCGCCTTCGGCATGAATCTCAAGGGACAGATCACGCGGGGACTTTCGTCCGTGCAGTTCAAGACCACGTCCGACGGTTATTCCGACGGCCCGAATTACGGCGGCAGCGACTGGTTCAAGCAAAGCTTCTACATCACCAACGCCTATGCCGGATTGACCGGCTACGGATGGACGAACTCCGTATGGACGCTCTGGCAGGGTCAGGACGTGACCAGCGTCCGTTACCGTACGCTCACGACCAAGCTATTCAGCCAAGTGTTCCCCGATGCCAACGACAAGCAGAGCATCACCGCATTCCTCAAGGACGACGATTACAGCTACCCGGTGGAAGAATCCCTGCTCACGATGGTCAACAGCACCACCGGCTACAACATGGTTTCCGCGGCCAACATGGGAACGTCCTACACGCTGCTCTCGCTGGCAACCTCGTCGGGCGGAGACGAAACGCTCTGCGTCAACTCCGTCACCACGAAGACCAGCACCTCGTCGGCCACCTGGTTCATGGCGCGGCCGGTCAAGGACGAGCACTACGGCCCGACACACAACACCATCGCCGGGGTCATGCAGGGCGTATCCGTTTCCTCGGCTCGATACGCCATCTTTCCGCAGACCGCCATCGCTGAGATTGCCGAGTCGAAATACCCGCAGCTGATCGAGGAGTACGGTTCGGACATCAAGGACGAATTCATCCCCTACATCAACGGCAACGGCTTCGCCATCGTCTTCGAGCAGAGCAACGGCATCAAGCCCTCGACGACCTATGTGTTCATGGTCACGGCAAAGAACAGCGTCGGCGACGCCCTCACCAAATACGGTTCGGTGACGACCGACGCAGCTCCCGACGCCTCGACGCAGGCGGCTACCCGCAGCGCCGCACCGCTCAGATCGCTCGTCGGCAGGCCGATCGACAACCCCGGAAAGTTCATCTTCCCGATGGAAAGTTTCACGCTGCCCGCAGACGCACGTCCCGAAGGCGACCTCTGGACAATCATTCACAACAAGCAGATTTTAAAATAAGAGTACACGTATGAACAAGATAGCAGCAATTCTCTGGTGCATGGTGTCGCTTGTGTGCATGGCGTCGGCCTCGGCGCAGAATGCCACCGTCAGCGGCATGGTAACCGGAGCCAACGGCGAACCCGTCATCGGGGCCAATGTCGTCGTGGAGGGCACTACGCAGGGCGCCAGCACGGACATCACGGGACACTACACGCTTTCCAACGTCCCGTCCGACGCCACGCTCCTGATCTCCTACATCGGCTACAAACCGGCCAAGGTACAGGTCGCAGGCCGCACCCAGGTCGACATCGCAATGCAGGAAGACGCCGCCCAGATCGAAGGCGTCATGGTCGTAGCCTACGGCACGGCCAAGAAGGAGTCGTTCACCGGCTCGGCGGCCGTAGTCAAGGGCGACGAGTTGCAGAAGCGCGTGGTGGGCAACATCAGCAAATCGTTCGAAGGTACCGTAGCCGGCGTCCAGGTGGCCTCGGGCGGCGGCCAGCCGGGCGAAGGCGCCTCGGTCATCGTACGCGGCATCGGGTCGATCAATGCCGTATCCACGCCGCTCTACGTCGTGGACGGCGTGCCTTACGACGGCTCGCTGAGCTCGCTCAACCCGAACGACATCGAGTCGATGACCGTCCTCAAGGACGCATCGGCCGGTGCGCTCTACGGATCGCGCGGTGCCAACGGCGTGATCGTCATCACGACCAAGAAGGGCAAAAACGACCGGGTACGCATATCGTACAAGGGTAACGTCGGCATCGCCTCGCGCGCACTGAACCGTTACGACCTGGTGAACATGAAGGATTACGTCGAAATGAGCTACGAAGCGCTGCGCAACAGCGCCCAGTACGGTACGGGCATGGATTTCGAAGGTGCCAGCCGCTATGCGGCGAACAACCTCGGCCAGCAGATCGGCGGGCTGAAAAACCCCGAGTATTACAACCCCTACAAAAACTACACGTGGGAAACGCTGATCGACCAGACGACGGGCAGGATCCGCCCGGACGCCAAGGCCGCGTGGAATGAGAACTGGATGGACGAGATCAGCGACGAATCGGCCATACGCACCGAGCACATCATCTCGGTGAACGGCGGGTCGGAGCGTTCGAACTACCTCGTATCGCTGGGCTATTACAAGGAGGACGGTATTCTCCAGAATACCGACTTCAACCGTTACACGGGACGCGTGAACGTCGATACGCAGGCCAAGCACTGGTTCAAGATCGGGATGAACGCCAACTTCGCACACAGCGAATCGGACTACCTGAGCTTCACTGACACAAGCACCTCGAACGTCTGGTACACGGCGCAGTTCATGGCGCCCGTCTATCCCGTCTACCTGAAGGACATGGCCGGCAGCAACGTGCTGGACGCGTCCGGCAACCGCCAGTACGAATACGGTTCGGAGGACGACAACGGCTTTGCCAACCGCCCCTCGGCACAGGGTTTCAACTCGAAGGCCGAGCTCTACAACAACAAGTCCTACAACACGCGAAACTCCCTTTCGGCCCGTACCTATGCCACATTCGGCACGACCAGGGAGGACGCCAAACTCTACGGACTGAAGTTCTCGCTCAACATGGGTACCGACTTCAACGACTACCAGGGTACGGTCGTATACAACAAATACCACGGCAACGCAGCGACGCAGGGAGGTATGATCGGCAAGACCAATACCCGCACGATCAGCTACACGTTCAACCAACTGCTCACTTACGACCGCACGTTCGGAGACCACTCGGTCAACGCCCTGCTGGGCCACGAATACTACCGTTACAAATACAACTACGCCAAAGGCGAGAAGACGGGCATCGTGGACGGCATCGACGAGCTCGACCCTGCGGTGACGACGACCCAGAACAGCAGCTATTCGCACAACATGGCCATCGAGTCCTATTTTTCGCGCCTCAACTACGGTTACAAAGACCGCTACTACATCGACGCCAGCTGGCGTACCGACGGCTCGTCGCGTTTCTACAAGAGCGACCGCTGGGGACATTTCTGGTCGGTCGGCGCATCGTGGCGCATCTCCGAAGAGCAGTTCATGGAGGGTGCCCGCTCGTGGCTGGACAACCTGACGCTGAAAGTATCGTACGGCGTGCAGGGCAACGACAATCTGGGAACCTACTACGCCTGGCAGGGAAACTACGACTACACCTGGGCCAACGCCTCGGAAGCCGGCGCCATGCGCAAGACCCTGGAGAACAAGTCCGTCACCTGGGAGAAGAACGCCAACCTGAACACGGGCATCGAAGCCACGATGTTCAACGGCCGCCTCGCCCTTTCGGTCGAATACTACACCCGCAAGACGACCGACATGCTGCTCGAGTACCCGATGGCACTCTCCACCGGGTTCAAGAACTACAACGCCAATGCGGGTTCGATGCGCAACCAGGGCCTCGAAGCCACGATCCGCGGGACGGTGCTCGACAAGCCCAATTTCCGCTGGGACGCAACGGTCATGGGCTCCTTCAACCGCAACAAGGTGCTGGGGCTGACCGGCGGCCAGGACGTCATCACCTCGGGGCTCCGCGTGATCGAGGTCGGCAAGCCGATCTACACGTTCTACCTTCCGAAGACGGCGGGCGTAGACCCCGCAACGGGCAAGCAGCTCTACTACGCCTACTGGACGCAGTCGGTCGACGACAACGGCAAGCTGACGAACGTACGCTGCGACGAATACATCACCGACAACGTCTCGATGGCTTCGCTGAGCAAGTATTACCACGGCAGCCGCGAGCCGAAGCTCTTCGGCAGCATCGGTTCCAACTTCACGATCTTCAAGAACATCGACTTTTCGTTCCTGACGACCTATTCGATCGGCGGATATGTCTACGACGGGCTTTACAGCGGGACGATGAACGTGCAGTACGCCGGTAACAACTGGCATAAGAACGCCAAACGCCGCTGGCAGAAACCTGGCGACCGGACAGACGTGCCGATGCTCGAGGTCGGCGGCAGCTACGCCACCTCGGACAACTCGCTCATCAGCGCCTCGTACTTCGCCATTAAGAACATCACAATCGGCTACACGCTGCCCAAGCGCTGGCTGGGCAAACTGGACATCGAGTCGCTGCGCATCTACGCCACATTCGACAACATCGCCATGTTCAACCACATGGACGGCATGGATCCGCAGTACAACTTCACCGGAAACGTGGCTTACAGCTACGCCCCGTCGCGGGTGATCGCCTTCGGCCTCGATTTGAACTTTTAACCAAGGGAGGAAACAAGTATGAAAAAAATATTTTATAGCATTATTTCGTTCGTGACGCTGACGATGGGTTCGTGCAGCCAGTCGATGCTCGAATTCTCCCCGACCGACTCGGGATCGGCCGAGGAGTTGCTCAAGGCGGCTTCGACGGCCATCACTTCGGTCAACGGCGTTTACCGCTCGATGTGGACGGCCGGATGGTCTACGACGGGCAATACCCACCAGTGTTTCGGCATCGCAGCCTACAACCTGGCGCTCGACGTCATGGCCGACGACCTGATCATGCAGTCGCAGGGCAACGGCTGGTTCTGGCACGACCATACCTACAACATGAAGTCCAACTACACCAGTTCGATCTTCCGTTCCTACGACGTATGGTACGCCAATTACAGGTGGATATCCAATGTCAACTACATCATCGACGCAGCCCCGGCGATGGAGGGCAGCCAGGCCGACGTGGCCTATGTCGTGGGACAGGCCTACGCCATCCGCGCACTCTGCTACCTGAACCTGGCGACCTGGTTCTCACGTGCGCCTTACGACCCGATGAACGGCCGCCAGCGCTGGACGGAAGCCTGCGTACCGGTCTACACCACGGGCACTTCGATCGACACCGGCGGACAGCCGCGCGCTACGCTGCAACAGGTCTACGGCCTCATCGACGAGGATATCGACAAGGCGATCGGCTACCTCGAAACCGGCAGGGAGAGCTCGCTGTCGACGGGCAACAAATCGCACATCACCCTCTACGTGGCGCTGGGCATCAAGTCGCGCGCCTGCCTGGTGGAAGGCGACTGGGACGGAGCCTATGCAGCCGCAAAGCGCGTGATCGACGAAGGCGGCTATGCGGTCGGCACCAAGAGCGACCTGATGGGCGGCATGAACTCGCTCAACAGCTCCAACGTCATGTGGGGAGCGGGCATCCAGGTGGCAGACCAGGCCGGCGGTTATGCCAGTTTCTTCGCCCACATGGACAACCAGGACGGCCAGTATGCGAAATCGGCGGCCAAAGTCATCAACAAACAGCTTTACAACCGCATGAACCCGACCGATGTCCGCCGCGACTGGTGGGATCCCAATGACAAGGACGCCCCCTATGTAGGCAGGAAATTCGCGTTCAGCAACGTCGCGTCGTGGCTGGGTGACTATATCTACATGCGCGTCGAGGAGATGTACTTCACGGCGGCCGAGGCGGCGCTCCGCTCGGAGAACCTGCCGAACAACGTACAGGTCGCCCGCGACCTGATGAACACGGTCATGGCCGAACGCGACACGCGTTACAACGCCAACAACCGCAGCGGGCTGAACCTGGGAGCCACGACCACGACATGGACGGGATCATTACTCGAGGACATCCTCATCCAGCGCCGCATCGAGCTTTGGGGCGAATACGGGCGCCTGTTCGACGTCCGCCGCCTGGGACAGGGCATCGACCGCCGTGCGGACGACGGCTTCTCGGAAGAGTGCCTCTCGGGCATGAGCCGCCGCAACGTCGACCTGACCAAAGCCGACACGTACGACTGGGTGATGACCATCCCGCAGGATGAGATCAACGCCAACCCGAATATCAACGAGGAAGACCAAAACCCGTGATAACGCATTGTTAAGAAGTGATTAATCCATGCATACTATGAAAAACATATCGAAATATCTGGGTGTGGCACTCCTGCTGTTCGGCGCGGCCTGCAGCAAGACGCAGGAAGGCACCTACTACAACCCCAACAAGGACGACTCGAAAGAGATACACTTCATCCAGTCGTCCATCGAAAAGGAGTTTGCACAGGCTGCCCAGAGCGGCACCATCGACGTGCAGATAGCCCGCACGGGCAACCGAGGCTCCTACACGGTATACCTGGCGCAGAAGACCAGCGACCTGAACAACCTCACCCGGTTCAAAGTACCATCCAAGGTAACCATTCCCGACGGGAAATACTCGGTGACCGTCCCCGTGGAGGTCGACCTATCGAATTTCATCATGGGCTCGAACTACAAAACGACGCTCCTGATCTCGAAACGCGAAGTCAACCCCGGCGACGACGGCGCGCAGGTTTCGCAGTTCAGCGACAAGGTGGCCCTTTCGGCTTCGTACGAGCTGACCTGGGAGCCCTACATGCGCATCGGCAGCGATGGCGGGCAGGTGCAGCAACTCGCCACTTATCACTACTCGCTCTATTACACCGGACGCGACTCGGGGCTGGAGGTGGAAAAGGCCGTCGGAGCCAACATCTTCCGCCTGAAGGACTGGGCCAGCGGCGTGGCGTTCAAGTTCATCCTCCACGACGACAACACCTGCACCGTCCCGGGACAGTCGATCGGATATTTCAACTCGAACTACAACGAGTACGTCTATGTGGCCGACATGGCCGAGTACACGGGCAATGAGAGCGCCTACGCCTCCTACCCCTGCACGTTCGACGGTAAGGACACCTTCTCGTTCTACCTGATCTACTATGTGTCGTCGGGATACTTCAGCCAGGGCACCGAAAAACTCGTCTTCGAAAGCGAACCCGACACGACGCCGATCGTGGACATCGAGTTCCAGGGCATCGAGACCACGGCCACAGGGTTCCGCGCCCCGAAGCTCTACTTCTCGCCCAACAGCTACACCAAGTTCTACAAGGCTTCGGTCGTGGAGGGCGACATCACGGCTGACACGCAGCGTCAGGACGAGATCCGCCAGCAGCTCATCGACGACAAGCTGGAGGGCGTCGTCCCCACCGTGACGCTGTACAGCGAAGACGCATCGGTATGGAACGTCCCCAAGGGAAACTACACCGCCGTCGCGCTGGCCTACGACTCGATCGACAACCCGTGCAAGCTCTACTCGCAGCGCTTCACGTGCGACCCGGAGAAAGAATACGGAATCAAGGTCAACGAATTCAAGTTCTACGCACCGACCGACAACCTGAATTACTCGCCCTACAACACGCTCATCTGGGAGATGCAGACAAGCAACGTGGCCACGATGAAATACCTCTGCGTCAAGACCGACATCGCCGATTACCTGTGCGAGGCACTCGGGATGACCCTCGAAGAACTCACTGCTGACCGCGGGTACGACATCGCCGAGGAGATGATCGCCGAGCTCAACTCGGAAGAAGGACGCGCCACGGCGTTCAACACGCTCGACCAGGGCAGCACGTATGTTCTCGCCCTGCTGATGACCAACTCGTTCGGCGATACGGCGTTCGTATCGAAGACCGGCTCGACACAGGGCTATTTCGCCTCGGATTTCGACCAGACGAAGACCATGGCGGACTTCCTGGGCGCATTCAATGCCACGGCGACCATAACGGCCGGTTCGAACGACACGCAGGGCAACTACCGTATCGACATCACGCGCGTCAACGACCGCGACGTCCTCATCAAGGGCATGTCCGACATGCGCGACTTCGCACCCGAACTGAACGGCTACTACGACAAGGAGAAGCACATGCTCATCGTCGAGACGCAGGCGGCCGGCACATACGGGCAGAACTACGCACGCCTCGGGTTCTCGGACGGGCTGATGATTTACTGGGGCGACAACAGCCTGGCCATCGGCTACATCGGAGACAAACTCTACTGGGCGGCAAGTCCTTACTCGAAGAACGCCATCAACAGCTACATGTTCCTGCTCTTCAGCACGCCGCAGGCAAGCAGTTCGAGCTACCTGCGCGAATATGTGGGTTCGCGGAGCTATTCGGCCATCAGCATGGTACCGCTCAAACAGGCGTCCGCGGCGGCAAACGCCGCCCCGGCACAAACGCAGTCCATCGAAGTGGACGGACAGCGGTTCACGACCTACCTGCTGAGCGAAGACCTGCTTCCGACGACGATCAGGCCCGCCGCCAAAGCCCAGGCACCGGCATCCGCCGGGGATGCCCGGAAACAGGCCGCAGGCAAGACACTCCGCACCGGCCTGGAACTGCACAGGCTCTGACCGGTTCCGCAACCCTATGAAAACCGGGTTCCCGCACACGACGGGAACCCGGTTTTTTCATGAAACAGGCAAAAAACAGAGCGACAGGAGTGCAAGTTGGCGTGTTTTTTATAATTTTGCAGTTTGTAAACACGAATACACAAAAAACCACAGGATACCATGCTTACGATAAAGCAAATCCGCGATGACAAGCAGGCCGCGATCCGCAAGCTCGCCAAGAAGGGAGTGGACGCCGCACCGGTCATCGCCAGGATCGAAACGCTGGACGACCGCCGCAAGGCCATCCAGACCGAACTGGACAATACGCTGGCAGCGCAGAACAAAGCCGCCAAGGAGATCGGGGCGCTGATGGGACAGGGCCGCCGCGACGAAGCCGAGGAGCGCAAGCGCTTCGTCGCCGACCTCAAGGAAAAATCCAACCGCCTGCAGGCCGAATCGCACGACGTGCAGGAGGAGTTGCAGGCAGCGATCGTCTCGCTGCCCAATTTCCCGGCCGACATCGTGCCCGAAGGCAAGACCGCCGAGGATAACCTCGTCGTGAAGCTGGTCGAAAGCTATACCCAACTGCCCGAAAACCCGCTGCCCCATTGGGAACTGGCACGCAAATACGACATCATCGACTTCGACCTGGGCGTGAAACTCACGGGCGCCGGATTCCCCGTCTACAAAGGCAAGGGAGCCCGTCTGCAGCGTGCGCTGATCAACTATTTCCTCGACTGCAACACCCGGGCCGGCTACCTCGAAGTGGAACCGCCGATCATGGTCAACGAAGCCTCGGGCTTCGGCACGGGCCAGCTGCCCGACAAGGAAGGGCAGATGTACCACGCCACGGCCGACAATTTCTACATGATCCCGACGGCCGAAGTACCCGTGACGAATATCTACCGCGACGTGATCCTCGACGAAAAGGATTTCCCGGTAAAGATGACCGCATACACCCCCTGCTTCCGCCGCGAAGCCGGTTCGTACGGCAAGGACGTGCGCGGGCTGAACCGCCTGCACCAGTTCGACAAGGTCGAGATCGTGCAGCTGAGCCTGCCCGAAGCGTCGTACGAAGCGCTGGACGGCATGGTGGCGCACGTGGAGTCGATCGTCAGGTCGCTGGGGCTGCCCTACCGCATCCTGCGCCTGTGCGGCGGCGACATGTCGTTCACCTCGGCGCTGACCTACGATTTCGAGGTCTATTCCGAGGCGCAGAAACGCTGGCTGGAGGTATCCTCCGTGTCGAACTTCGAGTCGTTCCAGGCCAACCGCCTGAAACTCCGCTACAAGGATGCCGACAAGAAGACGCAGCTGGCGCATACGCTCAACGGCTCGTCGCTGGCATTGCCGCGTATCGTGGCCGCTCTGCTGGAGAATTTCCAGACCCCCGACGGCATCCGCATCCCCGAGGCGCTGATTCCCTATACGGGTTTTGATATTATCAAATAAGTTCCTATATTTGCCGGACACAACACACACCTTAACAATAAATTTTTAACACAATGGCTTACAAAATCACTGATTCCTGCGTTGCCTGCGGCACCTGCATCGGCGAGTGCCCGACCGAAGCGATCTCGGCCGGCGATATCTATGTCATCGATCCCGATAAGTGCATCGACTGCGGTACCTGCGCCGGCGTTTGCCCGAGCGAGGCTATCATCGAAGGATAAGCGACGCGGAGAAATCCGAAAAAAAGCACACCCCGAAAAGGTGTGCTTTTTTATCCCCTGCCAGCCTATGAAAAAACTCCTGCTCCTATGCCTGTCGGTTCTCGCAGCGTCTTGCGATACGGCGACACGACAATTCGAATCCCGGCTGGATGAAATCGTGTCGGGGCACAAAGCCTTCGTCGGGGTCGCAATCCGCACTCCCGACGGGAAGACAGTCGCGCGAAACGACTCCCTGCTGCCGATGATGAGCGTCTTCAAATTCCCCGTGGCGCTGGCCGTACTCGACCGCATGCAGCGCGAAGGCACACCGCTCACGCAGCCGATCAGCATCACGCCCGACCTGCTCCTACCCGGCACATACAGCCCGATGCGCGATTCATTGCCCGAAAGTGGAGGCACGCTGACGCTCGGACAGCTGCTCCGCTACACGGTGTCGGAGAGCGACAATATCGCCTGCGACATCCTGCTACGGGAAGCAGGCGGCCCCGAAGCCGTAGAGGCCTACGTCCGTTCGCTGGGGATCGGCGGCATCTGCATCGCCGCCAGCGAGGAGGAAATGCACCGCGGCATCGGGAACCAGCGGGTCAACAAGGCACGCCCTTCGTCCGTCTGTACACTGTTCGACCTGTTCCTGCAGGGCAGGCTGCTCAAAGGGGAGTACAACGCTCTCCTGCAACGGTTGTTGTGCGAGGCAACGACGGGAACGAACAAACTGAAAGCCGGGCTGCCAGCCGGAACCGTGATCGGACACAAGACCGGCTCATCCGACCGCACGGCCGAAGGCATCCGCATTGCGGACAACGATGCCGGCTATGTGCTCCTGCCCGACGGATGCCGCTACTGCATCGCCGTATTCGTCACCGAATCGGAAGAAAACGACGCCGCAAATGCTGCCATCGCCGCTGCGGTCTCCAGGGCGGCATACGAATATTTCAGCTCGGAATGAGCGGATTATACAACGCGACATAGCAGGAATCCCCGACCCGGATTTTCGCTTCCGCCCGCTGTTGCCCACCGCCTGTGGCCTCATTGGCAAGCCTGCCCTCCCCTTCCCGGAGGAGAGTTAGCCACGCGGCACGGCAAACCCGGGAAATGCGTCCGACAGGGCATAGAAATAAACAACTACGAAAAATAAAATTATGGACGACCTTGAAAAGATGAAAACCGGCATGTGGCTCTACGCCCGCAAGCCGCAGATCAGGGAGGCACTGCAACGCTGCGAAGAACTAGTCTTCCGGTTCAACAGCCTGCCCCCGAGCCGCGAGGAGGAACGCAATGCGATCATCCGGCAGTTGTTCGGCCGCACGGGCGGCACATTCTGCATCCACAGCCCGTTCCACTGCGATTTCGGGTCGCAGATTTCAATCGGGGACGACTTTACGGGGAATTTCAACCTCACGATCCTCGACGAAGCGCCCGTGACCATCGGCAACCACGTATTCATCGGCCCCAACGTGGGCATCTACACCGTGACGCACGCCCTGCTGCCCGACCAGCGCAACGCGGGCGTCATGCGCTCGCTTCCTATCACCATCGGCGACAACGTCTGGATCGGCGGCAACTGCGTGGTCATGCAGGGCGTGACGATAGGCGACGGCACGGTCATCGGCGCCGGCAGCGTCGTAACGCGCGACATCCCGGCCGGGGTCATCGCCTTCGGCAACCCGTGCCGGGTCATCCGGCCCGTCACCGAGGACGACCGGATCACGGAGGTCGTTTAACGAAAAAGCGTCCCTTTTGGGACGCTTTTATTCGGCCGACCCGACGCCCCTGAAAAACTCTTCGCGGGAAATTCCGTAATAGTCACAAAGACCGGAAAGCATAGAAACCGAAATATTTTGCCTGCCGGTTTCCGCCCTCGCCACATGGATGTCCGTGTTGCAAGGCAGGCGGCGAACTTGGGCATGGGAAATTTTTCCGGACAGGCGTTGCAAGACCTACGGGGGAAAGAGTACCTGCACCCTTTTCCCCGTAAAGGGGAGGGCAGGCGGCGATCCGGCGGGGCGGCTGCAACGAAGCAGGCGTCACTATTTCCACGCCAAATCAAGCACCGGCCATCCCGCTTTCATCTGACAACCGCCCCGGATGATTCCGGGGCGGTTGTCAGATTATTCGTAAAGCAGGTAGCGCCCGCGCAGCTTCCGGAAGCGCCGCACGTCGTCCGCCCAGCGGGCTCGGATTTCGGCCTCTGAAGCTCCGGCAAGGATCATTTCACGGACATACCCCACGCCGATGAGCTTTTCGAACATCGGCGTAAAAAACTTATCGCCCAGCCCCAGGTTGCGGCAGGCTTCGATCACATACTTCAGGGTCAGGCCCTCCGCCCGGGCTTCGCCGAGCGGCATCCGGCTCAAATCGACGCCGTGGCAGAGCCTGCCTTCGAGCGGCGGATGTTTGGCTCCCGCAGTCGGGCGGGGCGTAAACGAAAACAGGCAGCCGGTCATGTCGGGATGTCCGTAAACCTCGAACGGTTTATCCGTACCGCGCCCGAGGCTCACGACCGTACCTTCGAAGAGGCACACCGAAGGATAGAGGTAGACGGCCCGTTGCGTCGGCAGGTTGGGCGACGGGGCGACGGGCAACTCGTACGGAGTGTCGTGCGTATAATTGCGGCAACGCACGACTTGCAGGTCGCAGCTTGCGGCCCAGCCTTCGCCGACGGCCATCCGGGCGATTTCGCCCATCGTCAGGCCATGCAGCACGGGGATCGGCAACGCCCCGACGCCCGATTTGTATTTCATGTCCAGCACGGGGCCGTCGACGTGGTGCCCGTTGGGGTTGGGACGGTCGAGCACGATGACGCTGCGGCCGGATTCGGCACAGGCGTCCATCATACGGAGCATCGTGATATAGTAGGTATAGAACCGCAGACCCACGTCCTGCATGTCGACCACCAGTACGTCGAACGACCGCATGGCTCCGTCCGAAGGGCGCTTCGTATTCCCGTCGTAGAGCGAGCGGATCGGGATCCCGGTCGCAGCATCCACCGAACTTGCGACATGCTCGCCCGCGTCGGCCGTACCGCGAAACCCGTGCTCGGGGGAGAAAATGCCGGTCACGTCGAAGCCCCGACCGTGCAGCAGGTCGACCAGGTGTATCGTCCCGTCGGACGCCGTCCCCGGCAACCGAACCGCAGTGTCCGCCGCAGCTCCCGGCACGCCGTCGCCGAACCGCGCGACGGCCGTATGGTTGGCCAGCACCGCCACGCGCCGCCCTTCCAGCTGCGGGAAATAAGCCGTCGTGTCGGTCATACCGACCAATACCTGCGCCGTGGCCGCAGCGCAAAGGAAGATAACGGACAACAGGGAGATGACAAATTTCTTCATACGGCAAAGATAACAATTTATAACGCCCGGGCTTCCTGCCCGCCGGATATCGCCCCCCGGCAGGGAATCCTCCGGCGCCTGCCCTGCCTCCGCCCGGCAGCGGGTGCAGCGGGCCATAAAGGCCGGCGGCACGGCAGAAGTGGGCTGGGCAATAAGAACCGGGCACCCGATACAATGCGGATCGGCCTGCGGGGAATACCGGCCGTACGCGAACCGGTTGTCGGAACCGGCTGCGGAGGAGCTACGCCTCGGCGCCGTATTCCATCAGGTAGGCCTTGATGAAGGCATCCAGGTCGCCGTCCATCACCGCCTCGACAGCCGAGGTCTGCACGCCCGTGCGATGGTCTTTCACACGCCGGTCGTCAAAGACATAGGAGCGGATCTGCGATCCCCACTCGATCTTCTTCTTCGAAGCCTCGAGCGCCTGCTGCGTGGCCATGCGTTTATCCAGTTCCCGCTGGTAGAGCTTCGAACGGAGGATGCGCATGGCATTCTCGCGGTTCATCAGCTGCGAACGGGTTTCCATATTCTCGATCAGGAACTCCACCGGCTCGCCCGTATCGGCGTCCTTGCCGTGGTAGCGCAGGCGCACGGCCGTCTCGACCTTGTTGACATTCTGCCCCCCGGCGCCGCTCGAACGGAACGTGTCCCACTCGATGTCCGACGGATTGACCGTAACCTCGATCGTATCGTCCACGGCAGGCGACACGAACACCGAGGCGAAAGTCGTCTGGCGTTTGTTATTGGCATTGAAAGGCGAAAGGCGCACCATGCGGTGCACGCCGTTTTCGCTCTTGAGGTACCCGTAGGCATACTCCCCCTCGAACTCCAGCGTACAGGATTTCACGCCCACCTCGTCGCCGGCCTGGTAGTCGAGCACCTTGACCTTGTAGCCGTGCGCCTCGCCCCAGCGGGTATACATGCGCAGGAGCATCGACGCCCAATCGAGCGCCTCGGTACCCCCGGCTCCGGCGTTGATGTCCATGATCGCCCCCAGCTTGTCCTCTTCGCGGCGCAGCATGTTGCGCATTTCGAGCGTCTCGATACGCTCGAGCGTCTGTGCGTAATGGTCGTCCATCTCCGCCTCGCTCATGACCCCTTCCTTCACGAAATCGGGCATCAGCCCCAGGTCTTCGACATCCTTGGCCACGGCATCGTAGTCGTCGACCCACGCCTTGATGGCGGCGACCTTGCGCAACTGCTCGCGCGCCTTGTCGGGCGCGTCCCAGAAATCGGGTTCCTGGGTCTTTTCCTCCTCGTTGCGCAGGTCGATGCGTTTCTGGTCGATGCCCAGACATCGTTCCAAAGCCTCGCGGCGCTGCTCCAACTCCTTTATCTGATCTGCAAGTATCATAAATTTACGGTATTGACAATTAAATCGCCCCGGGTTTCACCCCCAGTTTGCGCTCCACGAACTCCAGCACGAAATCCACCGTGCCGTCGATCCCCAGCACGGACGAATCGACGCAGAGGTGGTAGGTCGAAGCCATGCCCCACGTACCGCTGCTGTAATAGTTGTAGTACGCCGCGCGCCGCGCATCCTCCCTATCCATCCGGGCCTCGGCCTCCCCGGGCGTAATGCCGCACTGGCGGCAGAGCCGCTCGCAACGGTCGGCACGGTCGGCCGCGACAAAGACATTCACCGCCCGCGGATGGTCGCGCAGGATGTAGTCGGCACAGCGGCCGACGAAAACACACGACTCGCGCGCGGCGATGTCGCGGATCACGTCGCTCTGGATCTTGAACAGGGCGTCGTTGCTGAGCACGTTGCTCCCGGCATATTCGCTCCCGACGAACGGCGAGCGCAGGTAGGCGACGAGCGTCGAAAAGAGGTTGCGCGACTCCTTTTCGTCGACCCGTTCGAACACTTCGGGACACAGGCCGCTCTGCTCGGCGGCCAGGTTGATGAGCTGTTTGTCATAGACCCCGATCCCGAGCCTGCGTGCCACGGCCTCGCCGACGGCTTTGCCGCCGCTGCCCAGCTGGCGACCGATGTTGATGACGAATTTATCTTCCATAATCGGCATTATTGGAGGTTCGTTGAACGGGCCGCATCCATCTGCGCCCGGAATTTTCGCAACTGGTATACCAGCATGAAGAAGGCTACGGCCGACGCCATCAGGTCAGACAGCGGCATCGCGCACCACACGCCCCAACTGCCGTCCCAGCGGGTATGGACATCGAAAATATGGGGCAGGAAAATCAGTCCCGGCATCAGGAACAGCAGCTGGCGCGAAAGCGACAGGAAGATCGCCTTGCCGGCCATGCCGATGCTCATGAAGAAGTTGGTAGCCACCATCTGGAACCCGATGATCGGGAAACAGATGAAAACAATGCGCATTCCCTCGACCGCCAGGCGGATCAGCTCGGGATCGTTCGTAAAGGCCGACACCGCCAGCCGGGGCGCCAGCTCGCCCATCAGGAACCCGGCGCCCGTGACGCACGTGGCACCGATGATCGTCAGCCGCAGCACGCGCAGCACACGGTCGTACTGCCGCGCACCGAAGTTATAACCCGCAATGGGCTGCATCCCCTGGTTGATGCCCATGACGATCATCACGAAGAAGAATGCCAGGCGGTTGACGATGCCGTAGGCCCCGATCATCAGGTCGCCGCCGTATTGCTTGAGCCCCTTGTTTATCAGGATGACAATGAAACACGCCGCCAGGTTCATCAGGAACGGCGACATGCCGATGGCCAGGATGTCGCGCACGATCTTCCGGCGCAGGCGGTAGATGCCGCGCCGGAAATGGAGCAGTTCGCTCTTGTCCGAAAGGATGTGGAACTGCCAGATGAGCGCGATGACCTGCGCCAGCACCGTGGCGATGGCCGCGCCGCGGATACCCCACCCGAAGCCGTAGATGAACAGCGGGTCGAGCGCCGCGTTGATGACCACCGTATAGATGGTGGCGTACATCGACTTGCGCGGATGCCCCGAAGCCCGCAGCACGGAGTTCAGGCCCAGATACATGTGCGTGATGACGTTCCCCATGAGAATGATCGACATGTAGTCGCGGGCATAGCCGATCGTCGCTTCGCTCGCCCCGAAGAAGTAGAGAATCGGGTCGAGCAGCAGCAGCGTTGTGATACCGAATGCCAGGCCGATGATGAGGTTCAGCACCACGACGTTCCCCAGGATGTTCTGCGCCGTCCCGTAATCGCGCTGCCCGAGGCGCATGGACACCAGCGTCGCAGCACCCACACCCACCAGCGAACCGAAAGCCGCGGCGAGGTTCATCAGCGGGAAGGTCAGCGCAAGGCCCGAAATGGCCAACGGCCCTACCCCGTGGCCGATGAAAATACTGTCGACCATGTTGTAGAGCGAAGAAGCCGTCATGGCGATGATCGCCGGCACGGCATATTGCATGAGCAGCTTGCGGATACGCTCCGTCCCGAGCTCCGTCGCCGCCCCTTTTATCGTTGCAGACATATCATATATTATCAACTCTGTCCGGGCGAAAGCCGGACGAACTACCTAACTATTCCTTGATTACGGCACGCAGGCACCTCCGGAACGGGAGCGGGGACACGCCCGGCATACTGCACAAGGCCATCCCGCCACAGCGGCACACCCGCAGGGGCGCCCGCCCCGACCGTCCGCGCACGGCGGCGACAGTTCCGCCCGGGATCCGGATCTTCCCTTTTTCCGCTTATTCCAGTTCCCAGTCGCTGCCGTCCTTGCGGTCTTTGACACGGATACCGGCTGCGGCCAGCCCGTCGCGGATGCGGTCGGAAGCCGCCCAGTCCTTTGCGGCACGGGCTTTCAGGCGCTCGTCGAGCAGCATCTCGACCAGCGGGGTCACATAATCGCGCCCCGAAGCCGCACCTGCGGCCTTCTCGTCGCGCAGGCCTAGGATATCGAACGTGTAACGGTAAACCGTGGCTTTCAACTCTTCGAGGTCGGCGGCCGTGATGCTTTGCTGCCCGTCGACCAGCTGGTTGATGATGCGCACCCAGTCGAACAGCGCCGAAATGGCCATCGGCGAGTTCAGGTCATCGTCCATCGCCGCGCGGCAACGGTTTTCCAGCTCGGAAGGATCGATAGTCGACGTTTCGGCGGGCTTGACCTTCCCGAGCGCTTCGACGCCCTTCATCAGGCGGTCGAGCCCCTTCTCGGCAGCCTGCAGGGCCTCGTTCGAAAAATCGAGCGTCGAGCGGTACTGCGCCTGCAACACGAAGAAGCGGATGGTCATCGGCGAATAGGCCTGCGCCAGCAATTTATGGCTGCCGGTGAAGAGCTCCTCGAGGGTGATGAAGTTGCCCAGCGACTTGCCCATCTTCTGGCCGTTGATCGTGATCATGTTGTTGTGCACCCAGTAACGTGCCGAATCGTGCCCCAGCGCGGCGGTCGACTGCGCGATCTCGCACTCGTGGTGCGGGAACATCAGATCCATGCCGCCGCCGTGGATGTCGAAGCGTTCGCCCAGGTAGCGGGTACTCATCGCCGAGCACTCCATATGCCAGCCGGGGAACCCCTCTCCCCACGGCGAAGGCCAGCGCATGATATGCTCGGGCGACGCCTTCTTCCACAGCGCGAAGTCATAGGAGTGGCGCTTGTCGCCCTGCCCGTCCAGCTCGCGCGTGTTGGCGATGATGTCGTCGAGGTTACGACCCGAAAGCCTGCCGTAATTATATTTGGCGTTGTATTTCTCCACATCGAAATAGACCGAGCCGTTCGACTCGTAGGCGAAGCCGTCGGCGAGGATCTTCTTGACGAACTCGATCTGCTCGATGATATGCCCCGAGGCATAGGGTTCGATCGACGGCGTCTCGACGTTGAGCGCATCCATCGCACGGTGGTAACGCTCCGTATAGTAGTGCGCCACCTCCATCGGCTCCAGCTGCTCGAGGCGCGCCTTCTTGGCGATCTTGTCCTCCCCCTCGTCGGCGTCGTGCTCCAGGTGCCCCACATCCGTTATGTTGCGCACGTAACGCACCTTGTAGCCGCAGGACTTCAGGTAGCGGAACATGAGGTCGAACGTCACCGCCGGCCGGGCGTGCCCCAAGTGCGGGTCGCCGTAGACCGTGGGGCCGCAGACATACATGCCCACGCGGCCGGGAGTCAGCGGTTCGAACACCTCCTTGCGGCGGGTGAGCGTATTGTAAAGTACGAGTTTCGATTCCATAAATTGCGAAAAATTATTGTGCAAAAATAAGAAATTTAATCGAGATGCACCAGAATCGCGGAATTAATCGTACCTTTGTGCCAATAATAGTGCGCGTTGGTCTGACGCTTCCCGTTTTTCCCTCCGTATATTATCAACACCGAATTATCCGGCGCACGACGCCGGGACAAAACCGATATGCAATGACATTCCAGGAACTGAACCTGATAGAACCACTCAAGCGTGCCGTGGCCGAAAAAGGCTACACGACCCCCACTCCGATCCAGCAGCAGGCCATCCCGCCCGCACTCGAAGGCCGCGACCTGCTGGGCTGCGCCCAGACCGGGACGGGCAAGACGGCGGCCTTCACGCTGCCGATCCTCCAGCTGCTCTCGGCCGAGCCGCGCACCAAAGGGCGGCGCACGATCAAGGCACTGGTGCTCACGCCGACGCGCGAACTGGCGATCCAGATCGACGAATGCTGCCGCGACTATGCCCGCTACACGGACATCCGCCACTGCGTGATCTTCGGCGGCGTCAACCAGCGGCCGCAGGTCGATGCGCTGCAACGCGGCATCGACCTGCTGGTAGCCACGCCGGGACGCCTGCTCGACCTGATCGGCCAGGGTTACGTCTCGCTGTCCGACATCCGCTTTTTCGTCCTCGACGAAGCCGACCGAATGCTCGACATGGGTTTCATCCACGACATCCGGCGAATCCTCCCGCTGCTGCCCGAAAAGCGGCAGACGCTCTTCTTCTCGGCGACGATGCCCGACGACATCGTAAAACTGGCCAATACGATGCTCCGCAACCCGGCGCACGTCACCGTAACGCCCCCGGCCTCGGTGGTCGAGACCATCCGCCAGAGCGTCCTGTTCGCCGAAAAGGCCGAAAAACGGACGCTGCTGGCCTCCCTGCTACGCGAACGCCCCGAGAGCTCGGTGCTGGTATTTTCGCGCACCAAGCACGGCGCCGACCGCATCGCCCGTATCCTCACCAAAGCGGGCATCGAAGGACGCGCCATCCACGGAGACAAGTCGCAGGGCGCCCGCGAACGGGCCATGAATGACTTTCGCTCGGGGGCCTGCCGGGTGCTGATCGCCACCGACATCGCCGCGCGGGGAATCGACATCAGCGAACTGCCGCTGGTAATCAACTACGACCTGCCGGAAGTGCCCGAGACCTATGTCCACCGCATCGGCCGCACGGGACGCGCCGGACGCGACGGACAGGCCATCGCCTTCTGCTCGGAGGAGGAACGCCCGCTGCTGAAAGACATCCTCAAACTGACCGGGCTGGAACTCGACCCGGATTCCGGGGAACTGGCTCCCGCACAAAACAGCCGGAAAAAGCCCGCCGGGAAAAAACCGGATATAGCACAAACCGGAGGGCAGAAGCAAGCGGAGGAAAAGCGAGCCGCACAAAAACAACCCGCACAAAGTCAGGCCGGACAGAGGCCGGGCAGGCGCAAACCGCAGGGACAAGCTCCCGGCGACCCGAAACCGCAGGGGCAACGAACCGGCGGCAAGCAGACCCCGGACGGGCAACAGCCGCAGGACAAGGACGCCGCGGCACGCCCGGCACGCCGCCGCAACCGCAACCGCAACCGCAACCGGGGCGGGCAAAAGCCGGATGGGCAAAACGCAGCGGCCGCAAACACGGGACGGGGACAGGATGGGCGCAAACCCGGAAGCCCTAAACCCGCCCGGGACAAACGGGAAACGGGAAGCCCCGAGGCTCCCCGAAAAGCCCAAACGCCGGAGAAGAAAAAGTCCGGCATGGGCAACTGGCTGTCCGGCATCCTCAGGCCGGGCCGCAAGTAACCACCGGGCAACGTGCCCGCCATGCCACACCACATGGAAAAGCCGGAGCAATGCTCCGGCTTTTCACATTTTCGCACCGCGCGGCTCACCGCCCTCTCCCTATCTCGACCGCTTTACGACCACAGGCGGATGCAAGGGAACGAAATTCCGGGGCTTCCGCATCGGCGTACGCAGCATGATCGGCGCATTCCCGGTACGGTTCACGGCATCCCAGGCGACAAACGTTTCGTAATCATAGGCCCATGCGTCTCCATAAGCCAACTTGTTGATCCGGTAATAAATCGCCTCGCGGCTCGGAGCGTTGAACCCTCCCGTATTATAGCGCATAATGCTGTTGTAGGTCGGACGCCAAACCCCGCTCCAATAGGTATCAGCCCCTTCGTAAGCCCCCAATACCTCGGCGGCATAGCGCGGATCGGCGATAAACCGGCTCCATTTGACTTGCGAGACATCCCCCGTGAAGTCGATATTTCTCCACCATCCATAGGGTTCCAGTTGCTTTGCAGACTGCACCTCGTTCCAGGGAATCTGCCCGTATTCCTCGTAGGCGTACTCATCCGCCAATTTCGGGAATCCGTGTCCTCCCGCCTCATGGTGCAGCAACTGTCCGAACATCCCGTCATCAGTACCCAAGGGAAAATAAGCGATGGACAACCCCTGTCCGTAATCGCCCGAAGAGGGGTAATACATATAACATGTCCCGGCATAATACGTGCGGTTCATCATCACGATAATCAGCGCATCATCGATATTGTCATAGGTTATTCCCGGAACTTTCATAGCGTATTGCCTACATTTGTCATCGTTGCCGCCGACATGGGTTCCGTCGCCGAAAAATCCGTCCAACGCAGTCTGCGCACCGGAACCGTATGCTTCGTTTTTCGAAACGACATTCACCGCATAGACATTGAAAAGGTCGCGGAACGACTTGTAAGGCTCTTCGGAGAAGAAATGGTCCATCGCCTTGCGCATAGTCCCGTCGTAGGTGCCGTCGGCGATCAGGCGGTCGCTGAACGCATCGCCCAACAGTACGATATTGATGCCGTTCCCCCGGGTCGCAGTCTGGAGCGCCGTCACTTTGCCGTCTTTCGAATAATCCGACGATTCGTACACACCCGACCCGCCCGTATGATCGGCTAAGAATGCGGATAACCCGGTCAGGCCGCTTAGGCTGAAATCATGGAAAACGATTTTTCCGCCCGAATCTACAACCGTATATGCCGGATAGGAATGGTAAGGATAATAGGGGCCGAAGCCGCTATCCTGATGATATTGTTCATTTTCCTGCCCGATGATCGAGTTCGTTTCCGTCCATAAAATATTCCGCCATGGAATCTTGTTATCCGCCACATATTTTTTCATAGACGCAAGGTCTGCCGAAGCTCCCGGGTGTCCGCTCGAATAGCCTATTACATCGACGCCTTTCCCTTTATACTTGTCGTATATGTCCTCGATAAAGGATTTCATATCGGTGAAATCCCCAAAATAGGGTGAAAACTGGAACAGGATCGTATATTTATTTTTGGCGTATTCCTCTTTCGAATCAATCGTGTTGCCGTCGATATCCGTTACCGAGAAGTTTACCGCATCGATAGTGATACCGTCCATGTTAAAGTTGTTATTCTCCGTAATCAGCGCCCACTCGACATCCCAAAGTCTGTGGTTGAGGATCGAAGCCGGAATGTTTCCGCTCAAATTGTTATTGAATGCAATAAAATGCCGAAGTTCGGGGAGATTGCCCAAACCTTCGGGTATAGAGCCCGTCAACTTGTTTTCTTGTAAGAATATATTTACCAATCGGCTGCAATTGCATATTTCCTCCGGGATAGGGCCTGTTAAATTATTATTATTCAACTCTAAGCCTTTCAGTTGTGTGAGTCGTCCCAATTTGGGAGAGATCGTCCCGCTTAAACTTGTACACCACCTTATGCTTAGCGTTTCCAGATTTGTACAATTGTACAATTCATCGGGAATCGATCCGGATAATCCGGAACAAGTTATGCCGAGATATTTCAGGTTGACAAGGTTTCCGATCTCTCTTGGGAGCGCGCCCGTCACACTTTCTCCATACAACCACAACTCTGTTAAACTGGATAAATTTCCAATTTCAGCAGGTATATTTCCTTCCGGCAGATACATATGCAAATTCTGAATATTCTGCAATTCGAATATGGCAGAAATATCTGAAAAAATATTATCTTCAAGCCACAATACCCTTAACTTGGACAGGTTGCCGAACCCGGCGGGGATCACACCCGACAAATGGTTGCCCAAAAGATTTATTTCTTGTATATTCGATAATTCACAAAATTCCGCCGGTATACATCCGGTCAAATTATTGACCTCCATTTTTAACCCGGCTACCCGCCCCTGTTCGTCGACTGTCACGCCGTACCACTCGCTTACCGGCCTGTCCGAGCACCAATTGGCCTTATTCGCCCAGTTATCGCCGCCGGTGGCATTGTACAGCGCAACCAATGCCGCGCGTTCCTTTTCGAGCACCTCTTTCAAGCCGCCCTGCGCGACCGTCACCGTCTGTGTCACACCGCCGCCGCTAATATGGATCGTACCGGTACGTTCCGTTTCCTGCGAACAGGCCGCAATGTCGAAATGCAGCGTTTTTTGCTCCAGCCCGCGGGTCGTGACCTGCGTTATCCAGCTTTTCGCATCGTCCGATACCGCAACCGTCAAATCGACATTGGTCAGGACATCGAAATCCAGTTTGCCTCCGTCCGTACCGAATTCGTATCGGGATTCCGCCAGCACGACGGCATTTTTCTGCACTTGCGTGACCGTAACCGTTTCCGAGAGGTTATTGGCCTTGTCGGTAAAGACGATTTCAGCCGTACGGCCGTCATACTCGTCGTTGGCAGCGACGACGAAATAGTGCGTATGCGTCGACATGGCGCGTGCGGCCGGTTCGGTTATCCATTCCGCTTCGGGCATCTGCACCGTATAATCGACATTGCTGTTCAATTCGACTTTGATCGTTTCGCCGGCGGCAGGCACGGTATACGACTTTTGGGTCAGCACCAGTGCGGGATCGGCTCCCTGCTGGTAAATCTTCACCTGTTCGTCCCCGAGGCTGCTGCGCAGGAGGATACTCCCCTCGCGCACCGACAACTCCTCATTGGCTGCGACGCGGAATACGAGCCGCGAGGTTTTCAGGGCGCGGGTACCGACATACGAAACCCATTCGGCACACTCCTCACCGATTTTATAGTCGAAATCGATATTCGCCTTCAGTTCGACCACGATCTCGCCGGTGCCGGCCCCCACCTCGAACTTCGATGAGGTGACGGTCAGGGCGTCCTGCTGCTTCTGTGTTACGGACAGCGTCTTCGTGGTCGTGCCCGCTTTGAGGAAGATCGTCGCGTTCCGTTCATCGGGTGTATCATTGGGCAACGTCGTGACCGTGAGCGTAACGGCGCCGGCAGCACCCGACTCGGGCGCAACGGAACACCAGTTGGATGCCCGCGTCGCATCGACGCTCGCACGCCACGCCTCATGCGCCGTAAACGTCAGCGACATATTGCCGCCCTGCTCGTCGAAAACGGGCGGGGTCACAGAAGCCGGTATCTCAATATTTTCCGCGGGTTTGGGAGCGGGGTTTTCAGCCCCGTCCTTACCACAAGCCCATGCAAGGCCCGCCGCAGCGAGTAGAAGCAGGAAACGTTTCATTCTATCGGAATTTTAAGGGTTTCTACAATTTTCAACGGCCGACGCACGGACACATCAAACAAATATACAAAAACAGTTTGAAAACATTCTGTTTCAAGACGTAAAAATAGCAACTTTCCGCCTTCGGCAGGTAATATTGATTGGATTTCGCCGTTAAATGATTACTTTTGCAGGACATAAAGCGAAACATACCGAAAAAATATGACATCCTTCAAACGCTGGAACAACATCGTCGGCTGGGCGGTCTTTGCCATCGCCGCACTGGTATACCTGATGACGATGGAACCGGTTTCGAGCCTCTGGGACTGCTCGGAATTCATTGCAACCTCCTATAAACTCGAAGTCGGGCACCCTCCCGGAGCCCCGCTGTTCATGATGCTGGCGCGCCTGGCGACGCTCTTCGCCGCCGGCAACCCGGACTTTGTGGGCATGGCGGTGAACGGCATGAACTCCATCGCCAGCGCATTCTGCATCCTGTTCCTGTTCTGGACGATCACACACCTGGCGCGGCGCCTCGTGACCCGCGACGGCAGCCAGCTCACCCGAGCCAACGTGTGGGCCATCCTGGGTGCAGGCATCGTGGGTGCCCTGGCCTACACCTTCACCGATACGTTTTGGTTCTCGGCCATCGAGGGTGAGGTCTACGCCCTCTCGTCGATGTTCACGGCGCTGGTCGTATGGCTGATGCTCAAATGGGAGGAGGAGGCCGACCAGCCCCACTCGTCGCGCTGGATCGTACTGATCGCCTACATGATGGGACTGTCGATCGGCGTGCACATCCTCAACCTGCTGACCATCCCGGCGCTGGTGTTCATCTACTATTTCCGCACGACGGAGAAGGTGACCTTCAAGGGCATCGTCTACGCCACGCTGATCGCGGGCGCCATCCTGATCTTCGTCAACAACATCATCATCCCCTACACGGTCTACGTCGGGGCGATGCTCGACCTTTTCTTCGTCAACACGCTGGGGCTGCCCGTCAACTCGGGCATGGTGCTCTTCGCACTGGCGCTGATCGGCGGCATGGGCTGGGCTTCGTGGTACACACACCGCAAAGGCAAGGTCGTGTGGAACATCGTCCTGCTCTCGACGACCATGATCCTCATCGGGTTCTCGTCCTACGCTTCGGTGACGATCCGTGCCGCCGCCAACCCGCCGATGAACAGCAACAACCCCAACAACCCCCACGCACTGATGTCGGTGCTCAACCGCGACCAGTACGGCGACCGGCCGCTGCTGTTCGGCGCTTACTACTCGGCCCCGCCCGAAGGGTACAAGGAAAAGCATTTCTACTACCTCGACGAGGACGGCAAGTACAAGCCCGCATCGGTCATCACGGGATATACCCACGCCCCGGAATTCATCCACTTCTTCCCCCGCATGTGGGATGCGCGCAAAGGAGAGAAGGAGTACAAGCAATGGGCCGCCTACCGCACCAAAACCGAGATCATGCGCGACGAAAAGGGCGAAATCGTCCGCGACTCGCAGGGACGCCCCATGCAGGGCGAAGTGCTCGACTTCGGCACCAAGAAGGTATACGACGACGGGTACGAACCGCGCACGATCGTCGAGCCGACGTTCCTCGAGAACCTCAACTATTTCTTCAACTACCAGCTCTCGTACATGTACTGGCGCTATTTCCTGTGGAATTTCGTAGGGCGCCAGAGCGACATACAGCCGACCCGCGTGACGATCACCGACGGCAACTGGCTGTCGGGCATCAAGTGGATCGACGAGAAATACCTCGGGCCGCAGGACGACCTGCCGCGCGAAATCGCCGACAACAAAGGCCGCAACACCTACTATTTCCTGCCGTTCCTGCTGGGGCTGATCGGACTGATCTACCAGCTCAACCGCGACCAGCGGAATTTCTCGATCGTCATGTGGCTCTTCATCATGACAGGTATCGCGCTGGTTTTCTATTTCAACACTTCGCCGGGCGAACCGCGTGAACGCGACTACGTCTACGCAGGGTCGTTCTACGCATTCTGCATATGGATCGGGTTCGGCGTACTGGCCATCCGCGACCTGGTCGCATGGCTCACCAGGCGCAACAACGTCACGGCCGCCGTGGCGGCGACGGTGGTCTGCATGGGCGTGCCGACGATCCTCGCGGCGCAGAACTGGGACGACCACGACCGTTCGCACCGTTACATGGCGCGCGATATCGGCTGGAACTACCTGATGTCGACGCTGCCCAACTCGATCATCCTCAACTACGGCGACAACGATACGTTCCCGCTCTGGAACAACCAGGAGATCTACGGCGTACGCCCCGACGTGCGTATCATGAACACCTCCTACCTGGGCGGCGAATGGTACATCGACGAGATGAAAACCAAGGCCAACGACGCCCCGGGCGTACCTTTCTCACTGCCCAAGAGCAAGTACACCTTCACCAACGACTGGGTGCCGGTGGACAACCGCTTCGACCGCGCAGTGGACATCAAGGACGTGATCGAATTCGTGCGCAGCGAAGACCCGCGCAGCAAGATCAAGCTCTCGGACGGGACGATGACCGACTACATCCCGACCAAACGCATCGCACTGCCGGTGAACAAGGAGAACGCCATCGCCTCGGGCATCGTCGCCGAGAAAGACCGCGCCCAGATGGTCGACACGGTCTACATCAACCTGCGGAAGAACTCGATCGACAAGACGCAGCTCATGATCCTCGACATGCTGGCCAACTTCGACTGGAAGCGCCCGCTCTACATGACGCAGGTCTACATATTGCAGGATTTCGGACTGATGGATTACCTCCAGTTCGACGGCTACGCCTACCGTTTCGTGCCGATCCTCACTCCCGTGCAAAACCCCTGGGAAATCGGGCGCATCGACGCGGATTATGCGGCGCCGCTGCTCAGGGAGACATTCCGCTACGGGAATCTCGCCGACCCGAGGGTATATGCCGATTATTTCATCCAATACAACCTGAGCGCCTCGCACGCCCGCGATGCCTTTGCCCGCGTGGCAAAGGAGCTGCTGCGGCAGGATCGCGCGCAGGAAGCTGTCGAGCTGCTCGACATGGGGCTTGCGAAGCTGCCCCCGTCGCAGATACGCTTCACGGATTCCAACACCTATCCGTTCCTCGAAGCGTACTACGCCGCTTCGGCGATGGGCGTGGAGGATGCGGCCGACAAGGGCGACGCCCTGCTGCGCGAATACGCCAGGACGCTGATCGAGTACATCGAATATTACCTGCGTTTCGACGGCGTGCAGGGTGACATGGTGTCGCCGATCATCGACGAGAAACTCGACCAGCTGGGCGACGTCTACTACCTTGCCGTATATGCCGGGCGCAAGGAAGTCATCGGCGAGATCAACGCCTATTACCGTTCGCTCGGGGTCGAAGAGGAGAACCTCGTGGATGTGGGCGACAAGCCCCACCAGGTCGATACGACCCTTATCCCGCGCAAAGACACAGCGCAATAGTCCCCACCGGGGATCAAAGACGAAAGCCCCTCCTTTGCGGAGGGGCTTTTCACATATTACGGGTCGGGACTTCCGGCCGGGAACAGCCGCTCCCATCCCCGTTCCCGGGCACCCGCCGTAAAAAGACAGGGAACCCCCGCCTCGGTGGGTTCCCTGCGGTCAAAACGGTATCGGCAGCAACGGGTACACATTTTCAGTGACGCCTCATCCCGCACAGTGAGTTGCCAAGCCGTTTTGGCCCGTTTCCTGTATGGTGGCAAAGATAGGCAAATTTCCCGACAATGATGTATAAATCATTACCAAATATTGGGGAGGTTTGTTTCTTTGTTAACATGAAACAACCTTGGCGGGACATAACATTACTGAAGGAGATCGCAGACCGGCTCAGGGAACTGCGTACGGCAAAGGGTGTTTCCCAGGAGACCGTCTACGAGGACACGGGCATCCATATCGGCAAGATCGAGACCGAGAAATACAACATCACGGTAAGCACCCTCGCCCGGCTCTGTCGCTACTACGGCATATCGCTCGGCGCATTTTTCGACCTGATAGAGCGGGAATGAGCAACGCCCCTCCGGAGAGGGGCGTTGCTTTGTCATTTGGTTTCAGGTTCTCCGTCAGGCTGTTCCCGCTGCTGTTTGTCGTCGTCCTTTTTCCTGTTATACAGAAATCGTTTGATCTTGTGCGTCGGAGTCTTTGCAAAATCATCCTTTTCCTCGACCACCTCCGAAATCCGCGAGAAGCGGTTGACCTTGGCGTTCACGAAATCCATGATCTCCTTCTTAAGCTGCTCGGTCTTTGCCTCCCAGGCCTCCTTCTGGGTTTCCCACTCCTCACGCCAGTTGTCGACCATGGCCTCGATCTCGTCGCGGTTGAAATGCACCAGTGCCACGAGGCGCCCCTCCTGTTCGGTGACGATCGAATCGGCGATATATACGTGCGAATTGAGTACGGTTTCGATATCCTCAGGATAGATGTTCTCGCCGCCGGGGCCCACGATCATGTTCTTCAGGCGGCCCTTGATATAAAGCCAGCCGTCCTTGTCGAATTCGCCCAGGTCGCCCGTGCGGAACCAGCCGTCGTCGGTAAAGACCTCCTTCGTCGCCTCGGGGTTCTTGAAATACCCGAGCATGACGCTGGGCGTCAGCGCCACGACCTCGCCCTGCCGGGTGTCGGGGTTGATATTCTCCAGGCGCAACTGTACGCCCGGGGCCTGGGGCCCGGTCGAGCCGAGGCGCACCTGCGAAGGTGCGGCGCCCGCCAGCAGCGGCGCGGTCTCGGTAAGCCCGTAGCCGATGGCATAAGGGACTTTCGCCTCCAGCAGGAACTTTTCGGCACCGCCGTCGAGTTTGGCGCCCCCGATGCCGAGGAACCGCAGACGCCCGCCGAAGAGCTTGAGCAGTTTCTTGCCCGCGACGCGGTGGAGGTAGCGGCGCAAGAATCCCACCTTATAGAGCGTACGCCAGAAACCGTTGGAATTGAATTTGGCCAGCACCTGGTGGCGGTAGATCTTCTCGATGATGAGCGGCACGATCAGCATGACCGAGGGACGCACGGCACGCAGCGCCGGCATCAGCGCCGAGGCCGTGGGCGGACGGTCGAGGTAAACCACCCTGGCGCCCATCGAGAAGGGATAGATCATGCCTATGGAACATTCGTAGGTGTGCGAAAGCGGCAGCACCGAGAGGAATACGTCGTCGGGCAGTACGGGAAAGATGCTCGACGAGATCCCGACCTGGGCGCAGAGTGCCGCGTGGGTCAGCATCACCCCCTTGGGTTTCGAGGTCGTACCCGACGTATAGATGATCACGGCCAGGTCATCGGGCTTCGGTATGGCCATGGAGCCCTCCCCCTTGACACGCTGAGCGATGACGCCCAGGTTCTTGGTGCGCACCACGACGTTCAGCCGTTCGATGGTCTGTTTCGAGAGTTTGGTAAAGAGCCGGTCGGAAACGAGCAGGGCCTTGGCTTCGGAATGCGCGATGATCATGTCGAGCTCCTCGCCCGAAAAATCGGGCAGGATCGGCACGGCGACCATGCCGGCCGAAGTGACGGCGAAATAGCATACACCCCAGTTGGGCATGTTGCTGCTGAGCAAGGCGACCTTGTCCCCGGCATGGAGCCCCGCACAGGTAAGTATCTCCTGCACTTTTTCGATACGCCGGCCCACCTCGGCATAAGTCACGTCGTCGCCTTCGAACATCGAAAATGCGACTTTCGACGCGAACTTCTCCACGCTGTTGCGGGCCAGTTCGTAAAGTGTATTGATGGTCATAATACGTTTCGTTTTAACTACGTTTCAATAACGCGAAAGTTTGGGGCGAAATTACTAATTTCCGGTTAAAAATCACTATTTTTGAACCAAAATAATAAAATGCTCGACCATCAGTACATCAAAAAACTTGCCGCCGATGCGGGGTTCGACCTTTGCGGCCTGGCCCCGTGCCGGCACCTGGTCGAGAACGAGTCGATGCTGCGGGCATGGCTCGGCAAGGGCTACCAGTCGTCGCTGGCCTACATGGAGTGCAATGTCGAGAAGCGCGCCGACCCGCGCAAACTGGTAGAGGGCGCACGTACGGCCGTGGTCTGCGCCGTGAGTTACAAAAACCGCGCAGGCGAGGGCTACCCTCCCGGACACCGCACGAAAGTAGCTTCCTATGCCTGTGCGGCCGACTACCACACGACGATCAAGGGAATGCTCGGCCGGATGCTCGATGCACTCCGCGCCTCCCGCCCCGATCTGTCGGGGCGGGCGTTCGTCGACACGGCGCCGCTGCTCGAAAAACAGCTGGCCGTCGAGGCCGGGCTGGGCTGGATAGGCCGCCAGTCGCTGCTGGTGACACCCCGTTTCGGCACCTATGTCCTGCTGGGCGAATTGTTGCTCACGGACGATGCCGACGTCTACGACCCGCCGTTCGAAGGGTCGCGCTGCGGACGCTGCCACAATTGCATCGAAAGCTGCCCGACGGGCGCCATCGTCGCCCCGAAGGTGATCGACACGGGACGCTGTATCTCCTGCCACACGATCGAGAAAGAGCCCACCGAAGGAATCGGCCTCGACGGCTGGATCTTCGGCTGCGACCGCTGCCAGAGTTGTTGCCCCCACAACCAGAAGGCCCCGATGCACACCAACCCGGCCTTCGACCCCGTGTTCGACCCGCTGGCGATGGACGCCGAGGCGTGGCTGGCGATGGACGAAGCAGAATTCGAAGCCCGTATGGGCACGACACCGCTGACCCGCAGCGGACTGGCACGCATCCGAAGCAACATCGCCGGCACCCCCGGCCCCGAATAACCCGTCCCCGCATACGCAGGACAGACGCCCCGCGCTTCCGCCGCGACAACAACCCGGGCATTCGGCACGACTTCCACATCCACCTTAGGGCAAACCCACGCCCCGGCCGGAAATGCAAAACCCGGCCCGGAACAAACGCCGGACACCGCGGTTTCCTGCCCGCCCGCAATAAAAAGCCGATTCCGCGAGGGGGGGGGCATATTCCGCACAAAAAAAGCGGGTTCTCACGAACCCGCTTCATATCGGCACTTACCCCGTTTACTTGGAAAGTTCGGCCAGGGCAGCCTTGGCATTCTCGGCAGCCGGGCCGTCGGTCACCTGCTTGAAGGCGGCGATTGCCTGCGGCTTCATCTCCTTGGCATTGTAAGCGGCGCCCAGCAGGTAGTACATCAGGCTCTTGTCGGCCGGATCGGTCTGAGCATCGGCAGCAGCCTGTCCCAGTTCGATAACCTTGGCATAGTCCTTCTTGTTGGCATAAGCCTGCAGACGGACATTCTGCGCCAGTGCGCTCTGGGGATTCTTGGCCAGCAGGTCGTCGGCCATCTTGATGATCCCGTCGAAATCGTTGGCAGCCTGCATCTTGGCAACCATATTATTGGTATAGAGCGCCATATCCTCCTTGGCCTTGGCAGCATCTTCGGCATATTTAGGGTGCGTCTTGGCAGCAACGGCCTCGTAGATTTCCATACCCTTTTCGTACTGCGACATATCGCCGCTGCTCATGGCCATTTCGCAATAGCTCATCGCCAGGTTGAGCGCCATGCCCGTGTTGTCGGGGTCGGCGGCATAGCCCTTGGCGAAGATTTCCGACGCGGTGGCATAGTCCTTATTGTTGAAAGCGTCGCCGCCCTGTATCTGGTAAATCTTGGCAACCCAGCCGTTCGACTTGGCCATCTGGTTCATGTCGCCGTAAAGTTCGGCCAGCTCGGCCGATTTCTCGAAGTTCTTCAGCGCCTCGTCGTAATTCTTGGTCTTCAACGCACCGCCGCCCAGCATGAAATAGCATTTGGGCAGTGTCGATTTTGCCGTAGCCACCATCGAAGCGGCACTCTCGTTGTCCATGCCCTGGTCGATGACCTGTTCGAACTTGGTAGCTGCTTCGGTGAAATTCTTTGCTCCGAAAGCGGCCGCCGCCTCATTGTAAATTGCCGTGACATCCTGCGCCGAGAGCGATACGGCCCCGAACAGCGCAATTACCGATACTAATAATTTTTTCATTCTTCTATTCGTTTTTTAAGTTTTTCAGTTCATACATCCCGGTTTGCGGGTACGTTGGATGCAAAAGTATATTTTTTTTCTTTTTTTTCAAAATCTAAATACGGCCTAATCGCGTAACCCGGCGAAAAAAGAGGTCATCAATGCCTCGCATTCCCCGCCGAGGATGCCGCGCACGACCGTCGTTTTCGGATGGAAGACCGCCTCGGAATAACGTCTGTAACCCTTCTTGGGATCGTCGGCACCCCACACCACACGCCCTACCTGTGCCCAGCCGATGGCTCCGGCGCACATGATGCACGGCTCGACGGTGACATATAACGTACACCCTTGCAGGTATTTGCCGCCGAGGGTCGACGCCGCGGCCGTGAGGGCCTGCATCTCGGCATGGGCCGTAGGATCGGAGAGCGTTTCGACAAGGTTGTGGCCACGGCCCACCACCGCACCGTCGGCTACGACTACCGCACCGATCGGCACCTCTTGTTCATTTAACGCTTTGCGGGCCTCGTTTAGTGCGAGGCGCATGAATTTTTCGTCGGTTTTCCGCTGTTCTTCCATTTCGGGTATTTTCCGCAAAAATAGACAAACTTTTACAAACGGCCTCGTCGGGCGGCGGATTATCCCGCGCAGGAGCCGCCGCGGCACGCCCCGCGCCAAATAAAAATCCCGGCCCGCGTTCCGTATTTCGCTTCTTTTATTTAACTTTGCGGGTTGCAAGGACAAAACAAACAAAAAATACAAACCCCTATGTACAGAACCCATACGTGCGGCTGCCTGAGAGCCGAAAACGTAAACCAGACCGTCACCCTCGCCGGATGGGTGCAGAAAGTGAGGAACCTCGGCGCCATGACCTTCATCGACCTGCGCGACCGCTACGGCATCACTCAGGTCGTCATCGAGGAGCACTCGCCCGCCGAAGCCCGCCAAACGGCATGTTGCGTGGGCCGCGAATGGGTCATCCAGGTGGTCGGTAAAGTCATCGAACGGCAATCGAAAAATCCCAGGATGGCGACGGGCGACATCGAGGTCGCCGCCCAGAAGGTGACCATACTCCACGAGGCCGAAGTTCCCCCGTTCACGATCGAAGAGGTTTCGGACGGCGGCGACGACCTGCGCATGAAATACCGCTACCTCGACCTGCGCCGCCCGCCGTTGCAGCGCAACATGATCCTGCGGCACAAGATGGCGCAGGAAATCCGTCGCTTCCTCGACGCGGAAGGCTTCCTCGAGATCGAAACCCCCTATCTGGTCAACTCGACGCCCGAAGGCGCCCGCGACTTCGTCGTCCCCAGCCGCATGAACCCCAACCAGTTCTACGCCCTGCCCCAGTCGCCGCAGACCCTCAAACAGCTGCTGATGGTCGCCGGCTACGACAAGTATTTCCAGATCGTGCGCTGCTTCCGCGACGAAGACCTGCGCGCCGACCGTCAGCCCGAGTTCACACAGATCGACTGCGAAATGTCGTTCGTCGAGCAGGAAGACGTGCTGGAGATTTTCGAGCGCTGGGCCAAGCACATGTTCAGGGAGGTAATGGGCATCGAACTGGCTGAGCCGCTGCGCCGTATGCCGTGGATCGAGGCGATGGAGAAATACGGTTCGGACAAACCCGACCTGCGCTTCGGCATGGAGTTCGCCGACCTCACCGACCTTGCGAAAGGCCACGGCTTCCAGGTCTTCGACGACGCAGAATACGTCACGGGATTCGCCGCCACGGGCTGCGCCGCCTACACGCGCAAGCAGATCGACGCCCTCACGGAGTTCGTCAAGCGCCAGCAGATCGGCGCCAAGGGGCTGATCTGGATCCGCGTCGAACAGGAGGGCGTAAAATCGTCGGTCGACAAGTTCTACACGCCCGACGAGATCCGGGAGATGGCCGGCCGCTGCGGCGCCAAGGCCGGGGACATGGTCTTCATCCTCTGCGGCAAGAAGTTCAAAACGCTGACGCAGCTCTGCGCCCTGCGTCTGGAAGTGGCCCAGCAGTTGGGACTGCGCGACCCGAAGAAATTCGCGCCGCTCTGGATCGTGGACTTCCCGCTCTTCGAGTGGGACGACGAAACGCAGCGCTACTACGCCATGCACCACCCGTTCACCTCGCCCAAGCCGGAGGACGTACAGTATATCGACAGCGACCCCGGCCGCGTACGTGCCAACGCCTACGACTTTGTGTGCAACGGCACCGAAATCGGCGGAGGTTCGATCCGTATCCACGACTCGAAGCTGCAGGCCAAGATGTTCGAGGTACTGGGCTTCACGGCCGAACAGGCCCAGCTGCGCTTCGGGTTCCTGATGGACGCCTTCAAATACGGCGCACCACCCCACGGGGGCCTTGCGTTCGGCTTCGACCGCCTGTGCTCGCTCTTCGGCGGCTCGGACTCGATCCGCGATTACATCGCCTTCCCGAAGAACAATGCGGGCCGCGATGTGATGCTCGACGCCCCGGGCTGCATCGACCAGGCGCAGCTCGACGAGCTGTGCCTCTCGCTGGTAAAGCCGGAAGAGTAACGCCCGGCCGGGTTCCATGCGATACAGGGTGCCGCCTGACGGCGGCACTTTTTTTGCCTGCATCCACGGCACCGCATTTGCCTGTTCCGGGAAAAATACCTATTTTTGGATCATAAAACGACACGGATCATGTCAGCTCCATTAGCCGAACGACTGCGCCCCCGCACGATAGACGAATATATCGGGCAGGAGCACCTCGTGGGTAAGAACGGCGTGTTCCGCAAGTTCTTCGAAACGGGCAACGTGCCGTCGTTCATCCTTTGGGGCCCGCCGGGCGTGGGTAAAACCACGCTGGCGAAAATCGTCGCCACGCAGCTCGACCGTCCGTTCTTCACGCTCTCGGCCGTCACGTCAGGCGTCAAGGACGTGCGCGAGGTGATCGAGTCGGCCCGCAAACAGCGCTTTTTCGACGCCAAGCCGCCCTTCCTGTTCATCGACGAAATCCACCGTTTCAACAAAAGCCAGCAGGATTCGCTGCTGGGAGCCGTCGAGCAGGGCGTCGTGACACTCATAGGCGCCACGACCGAAAACCCTTCGTTCGAGGTGATCTCGCCGCTCCTGAGCCGCTGTCAGGTCTACATTCTCAAATCGCTGGAGGACAAAGACCTGCAAACGCTGCTCGACCGGGCACTGACGACCGACACGGAACTCAAAGCACGCCAGGTCGAAGTGAAGCAGACGGGGGCATTGTTCAAATTCTCGGGCGGCGACGCCCGCAAGCTGCTCAATATCCTCGACATACTGGCCGGGGCGACGGAGGGCAAACTAACGATCACCGACCAGTACGTCACCGACTGCCTGCAACAGAACATCGCCCTCTACGACAAGAACGGCGAGCAGCACTACGACGTCATCTCGGCCTTCATCAAATCGGTGCGGGGCAGCGACCCCAACGCCGCAATCTACTACCTGGCACGTATGCTGGCCGGGGGCGAGGAGCCGCGCTTCCTCGCACGGCGGCTGGTGATCCTCGCCTCGGAGGACATCGGGCTGGCGAACCCCAACGCGCTGCTGCTGGCCAATGCCTGTTTCGACACGGTACACAAGATCGGCATGCCCGAAGCGCGGATCACGCTGGCCGAAACGACGATCTACCTGGCCACCAGCCCCAAAAGCAACTCGGCCTATACGGCCATCAACAAGGCGATGTCGCTGGTCGAGCACGACACCACGAACCGCCCCGTGCCGCTGCACCTGCGCAACGCCCCGACCAAGCTGATGGACAAGGCAGGCTACGGCAAAGGGTATAAATATGCACACGACTACGCGGGCAATTTCGCCGAGCAGGAGTTCCTGCCCGAAAGCCTCGCAGGGACGAAATTCTACGAACCCAACACCGGGAATGCCACCGAGGCGAAGATCGCCCAGCGCATGCAGGAGTTGTGGAAGGACAAGTATAAATAATACATCGAAGATTTCCGGCGGCACGCACGGCAAACGCACGATTCCCGGCACGGCAACCCGCATCACGACCATAAAATGAAACGCATCGGCATCATATCCGACACCCACGGGACATTCGACGACACGCTGCGCGAATTCCTCAAGGACGTGGACGAAATCTGGCATGCGGGCGACATCGGCTCGCTCGAACTGGCCGACACGATCGCGTCGTTCAAACCCCTGCGCGCCGTCTCGGGCAACATCGACGGAGAGCTCACACGCCGCGTCTACCCTGATTTCCTCGCATTCGAATGCGAGGGCGTGCGGGTGCTGATGACCCATATCGGCGGCTACCCGCGCCATTACGACCCGCGCGCAGCGGCAAAGATACAGGCGCTGCATCCCAAACTCTTCATCGCCGGGCATTCGCATATCCTCAAGGTGGTCTACGACCCGGTTTACGACCTGCTGCATGTCAACCCGGGCGCAGCCGGCGAATACGGTTTCCACAAAGTCCGCACTGCCGTGCGGCTGGTGATCGACGGCGCCGACATGCGCGACATGGAGGTCGGGGAGTGGCCGCGGAAATAATCTGCACCGGGAGACAAACCAGCAACCGAGTTCATTCCGGAAGCCCTCCCGGGAACAAGGGAATCCCGATCCGCTGTCGGGCACACCCCCGAATGACGGCGGCCCGGCACCCGGACGCCCTGTACGCAATGGCACCCACGGGTTTGGCGGAATAAGTCCGCAGGGAATCCGCCACGAAGCCGTACCGAAGACGCCCGCCCGAAAATACGCCGGAAAATCCACGCCGGAAAATCCACGCCGGGGCTTCATCCAAATAAGGCAGGCGCCGCAATTTTGCGGCGCCTGCCTTAATACCCCGGGAACGACCCGGCTGCGGATTATTCGGCAATCTCGATCCGCACCGGGCCGAGTATTCCGGCCTTCGTATCGCCGCGGTAGACCGTCGGCGAAGAGAGGAAGAGATTGGCCGTCGTATTGCAAACCCGGATTTCGATCCGGTTGGCACCGTCCTGCAACAGTCCGGTCACATCGAAACGCCAGGGCGGCGTCAGCCGCAAACCGGCCTCTCGCCCGTTGACCAGCACCCGGGCCGTCGAGACGACCTCGCCCAGGTCGAGTGTCACACGACCCGCGGGTTTCTTCGTCAGCGTAAAGTCCCGGCCGTACCACGCCGCACCGGAATAAGTACGCAAGGCATCGTTACGGCACCAGTCGCCGACCGTATAGCGTCCCGCCCCGCAAACCAGCTTCACAGGGCCGTCTATCGCCGCACCGCCGGCATACCCGCACTCTTCGGTAAGCGTCAGCGACACCTCCGCCGGAAGCCCGGCACGCCGGGGCAACACGGCACGGTAGGTCACGGCGCCGTCGCTGCGGCGTGCGACCTCGGCGACCCGGCATTTCCGGCCATCGGCACGCACTTCGGGTTTCCGGCCAAAGGCCGTGAATTCCAGCGCCTCCAGCCCGGGCGCCGCCGTGAAGGTGAACCGCGCCCGCGTGTCCGCCGTCTTCCGGCTGTCGAACGGCAGCAGCGCCCGGTCGCCGCGGAACTTCATCCGCAACGGGGCCTCGGCCAGCGTCTCGGGCGCGATGTCCGCCTTCCCGTCACGCAGGGCGAACCGCGCCGTGCCGAACGAATCGTAATGCAGCACGATCTCGTTGATGCCCTTCTTCAGAACGACCTGTGCCGCAGGCTCGCGCCGTTCCCCGCCGACATAGAACCCCACGGGGCGGATCCCGCCCCATTCGGCGTCGTACAACCCGTCACGCGGGGCATCCACGCAGGTGTAGAGGTAATAATCCTTCATTCCGGATGCCTCGGCCTTGCGAACCATGCCGTTGAAAGCCCGTTCGGTCGCACCCAAGCGGATGAAATCGTCGTACATCTCCGCCTTCAGGCCGTGCCAGCCCTGATGCCCGAAGTCGCCCTCGACGCCCCAGCGCCATGAGAACGCATAGGGCCGCCACTCGTACCGCACGCCAGCGGCCTCCACGCCCGACGCTGTGCCGGGCAGGTTGTCCAGCACCGTCCGTTCATCCACCGAGGCGGGTACCGCTCCCAGCAGCATGAACCGCTCCCCGAAGGTGAAACGTCCGCGGCCTTTCCGAGCCTCGCCGCCGAGCCGTTCGTATTCGGCATCATAAATACAGGCTCCGATCTTTTCGTCCGTCCCCGGCCACTGGTAATCGCCGAAACGGTTGTCCAGCAAGGGTTCCAGCCGGAAATCCCACTCCCCGCCGAGGTCGATCCGCTGCGTGCTCCCCGCGCCGGCGGATTCCGCCCCGACCTCCGCATCGCGGGAAGGGTCGAAGAGGATCAGCTGCATGTCCGTACGCTCCAGCGGCATCACCACCTCGGTTCCGGCATCCGTGACGGCGGCGACCCGCAGCGGGCGTTTCCCGCCCGTCCAGGGATCCCACAGCTCCGCGGCTCCCCATGCACGGAAACGGCACGTTGCGCCCCGCCCGACGTTATAGACCGCAAAGAGGTCGCGGCCGCCGATGCGGCGGTGCATGACGTAAGGGGTCGGATCCTCCGTCTTATGCAGGGCAGAACGGGCCCCGACATCCGAGGCCGGACGGAGCAGCGTGAAATCACGCTGCGTATTGCGGTCGATGAGTGCGATCGCATCCGCCGGGTCGCCGATACGGAAAACCCGGTCGTGCCCGCCCCCGAAGAGATCCGCCACCAGTTCCTTCAACGCCCGGCCGCCGCGCCCCTCCTTTTCAGAGGCCTCCGGCAGCGGGCCGATATTGATGACCATGCCGCCGTCGCGGACGAAGTCGCGCAGTTTTTCGAGCGACGAGTGGCGGATCGCCCGCATGGCGGGAACCACGACCACGCCGAACGACTCACCGGCCACATGCAACCGGCCGTCGCGCACCTCGGCGCGGCCGAGCGATTCGTAATCCATGTAGTCGAAGTCGATGCCGTCGCGGTAGATCGCCTCCCCGGCGGCAAAGGCGGCTTCGACAGCCTCGTTGCCGTACCCGGCCACCACCGGCTCGACGGGATAGAGGATCGCCACGTCGGCGACGTGGTATCCCTGCGACAGGATATAGCTCAGGCGTTCGGTACACTCCAGCAACCCGTCCATCTCGTCCCAGTAAGGCTCATGGAAATGGTTGCAGGGCGCCGCCCACTCCCACCAGCCCCCCATGGTCGTATAGTAAAGCCCGTGCAGGCTCAGCAGGTTCTGCCCCATGGCGAAATTGGCGAAGATCGCATCGGTCAGCTGCGCCGAGTTGGTCGACCACTCGCTGCTGTGGAAACCTTCGAGCCAGACGCGCTGGCGTTCGTAGAGGTGCGAGATCGACGAGGCGACCTTGTTTTTAATAATGTCCTTCTGCAACATCGGCTGGTCACAACCCGGAGCCTGGTTCCAACGCTGGGTACGGAAATAGTCGCCGAACTCGCCCACGTCGCGGCCACGGCCGCCGTGGTCGCATCCGAAAAGCAGCCCGCGCCGCTGGTGCCACTCATAGACGGGGATGAAGAAGTTTTCCTCGCTCAGCGCCACGCGCACGTCGTTATAGTCCATGCGTACCTTGACCGAACTGTCACCCAGGTCGACGAACAGCGCGTCGATCTGCGGCAGGATGTCGTATCCCTTGCGGCGCATGAACTCGTCGCGGAAAATATCGTTCCAGATATTGCCCTGCAGGTTGAAGTTCAGCTCATCGGAGAAGAAGAAATTGAGCCCCGTTTCCGATTCCCCGGGGAAACGGTCGGCAAAACGTTGGAAAAAGTGCCGCACGTAACTGTGCCCCGCCCGAGGGTGCATCGGATCGAGCGAAGGCAGGCGCCGCTCGACCTTCACTTCGGCCACGAGGGCCCGCGGCCAGGGGTTCTGCCACTCGACCCCGTCGGGCCCCGTTTCCGGCAACAGGTCGACCGGCGCCCCGTCGATCCGGCCCCGGGCATCGAGCGGGTAAGCGTTCAGCGAAAGCGGCCGCTGCGCATAAGCCCGCGAGAAACGCTCCCCGCGGCCGAGTTCCAGACTGTCGAAATGCAGTTCCGAACCGTTGAGCGTCGGGTCTTCGGCCAGCATCTCGTCCACATAGGAGCCCTGCCCCACGCCCAGCGTATAGTCGCTCAGGCTGACGGTCATACCGCGTTTGCCGGCCTCGGTCATGAACCACCCGAAAAGCTCCCACCACGCCGGAGTGAAGAGGTCGGGCTTCGAACGGAATGTCCTGCCGTAGGTAATGCCGCCCGTATCGGTGTGGCAATAGTTGATCTGCAGGCTGCTGATCCGTTTCCGGGCCAGCATGTCGAGCTGCCAGGCGAGATGTTCGCGCGTCAGCGTGTCGCCTATCCACCAATAGAAGGGCACCTCGCCGTAACCTGCCGGCGGGGTGCGAAACCCCCTTTCGAGGTCTATATTCCCCGAACGGTCGGGATAGCCCGGTGGCAGCGGGCGCGGCGGTTGTGCAAAGGTCATGGCGGCGGCGAGCGCCAGGAGAGGGATCAGGATCCGTTTCATATTCTTTTCGGGTTGAAGTCGGTTGTCAACAGCCCCGGACGGGCCTTTTCCACAAAAATACAAAATTAAAAATACAAATAAACAAGGCCAGCACAATAAAAACGCACACGCCCCGTTTAATAATTACAATAACAATTGTTTTTCAAGGAGATAATGTCTTGGAAAAAAATTACATCCGGCTTCGGAAGGGTATTGATACGGCTTTCAGCCATCGTATCAAAAATAAAACATCCCGAATCATAATTGTATAACGGCAACTGACGCCCGGCACCGGCCGGCCCCTGTTTCAGCGGGTCAATACCGCTCCCGACACCGCACGGTACGGACAGCGGCGACCGCCGACCCGCACGACCCGGCCACCGACCGGAATACCCAGCCCGCAAGCCCCCCCCATCCGCAGTAACAATCCCCGGCGCAAACGGCATCTTCCGCCACAGGAAACGCGCCCGGCGCTGCGGCCGGCAACAGGCAGCAAATCCCGGTGCAGCCGGTAACCCCGCACATGAAGCCGTCCGGTACAGAGCCGCCCGGCACCGCAGGCAGCCCCGGAAACCAAAGCCGGCGAACCCCGCCCCGCAAGAGCTCTTTCCGACACCGGCCGCAGGGAACCGATCCTGCCTCCGCGCACCCTTTCCATACTACAGGCGACACCCTTCCGAGGGAGCGTCTCTTCCCCGCGAAAAAGGCCGAAAACCCTTTCAGAATACACCCAAACCCGTTTCCGGCATCGCACGCCAAAAATTTCACCCACACAATCCACTCAGGGACAACACAATAAATGCCGACAAACAAGTTAACATAATATTTGGCAATAACACGCCGTTAGATAGGCGAAGAATCAAAAGTTAGAACATTAAATTTCATGACGACGCAACATGCAAGTAAAAATTTCAAAGACGCTCGAGGGCATCATCGCCCGCGCGGCGTTTAATACGACCAAGGCAGGAATCGACCACTCGTTGAAGGATTTTCTCATGCTGGAGATGCTCCGCGAAGAGGGATCACTCGCCTACCAGCTTTTATCCTCCCGCCTGAAGGACTGGGAGCTCTACCAGGTACGCCTGCGTATCGAACGCGAGGTATTGGGGTCGAGGCTGCGTGAGAAAACGGGCCCCGAAGAGTTTTACCGCGCCTTTACCGACGAGTTGTGCGCCGTATCGGGCGCCACGCGGAGCGTTTCTACGGCCCACGCGCTGCGAGCCATCGTCGGCGACCGCTCGACCGCGACATCGCGCGTACTCGAAATGTACGGCATCACGGGCGAAGTCGTATCCGAAGACATCAAGAAATTCGCCGCCGGCGACGACTTCCGCACGGAGATACAGGTACACATGCTCGACTTCGGCGAGGAAAACAAACCCGAAGAGAAAAACACATCGCACGTGCTCGACAAGTTCGGCGTAAACCTCACGCAGATGGCCCGCGAGGGCAAGATCGACCCCGTCGTGGGGCGCGAGCAGGAGATCGAGCGCGTAGTCCAGATACTCTCGCGCCGCAAGAAGAACAACCCGATCCTGATCGGCGAGGCGGGCGTAGGCAAGAGCGCCATCATCGAAGGGCTGGCACTGCGCATCGCAGGCGGCGAGGTGCCCTACACCATCGCCGACAAGACGCTCTTCTCGCTCGACGTATCGTCGCTCGTGGCGGGCACGAAGTTCCGCGGCGAATTCGAGGAGCGTATGCAGCAATTGCTCGACGAACTGCGCAAGGCCAAGGACACGATCATATTCATCGACGAGATACACACCATCGTGGGTGCCGGTTCTACGCAGGGCAGCCTCGACACGGCCAACATCCTCAAACCAGCACTCGCCCGGGGCGAACTGCAGACCATCGGCGCCACGACGCTCGACGAATACCGCGAGAACATCGAAAGCGACTCGGCGCTCGAGCGCCGGTTCCAGAAGGTCGTCGTCGAGCCCACGACACCCGAGCAGACGCTCCAGATACTGCGCAACATCGCACCCCACTACGAGCAGCACCACAAGGTGCGCTATACGGAAGAGGCGTTGCAGGCCTGCGTGGAACTCACCGGGCGCTACATCACCGACCGCTTCTTCCCGGACAAGGCGATCGACGTGCTGGACGAGGCGGGCTCGCGCATACACCTGCAATCGGCGCGCGAACCGGCCGAACTGCGCCAGATGGAGACCGCACTCGACCAAGTGCGGCGCGAACGCCGCGAGGCGGTCAAAGAACTGGTCTACGAAAAGGCCGCCTCGGCACGCCTGCGCGAAATCGCACTCCGTTCGAAACTGGGCGAAAGCCGCAACGAATGGCAGCGGTCGCTCGAAACCAACCCCGTGGAGATCACGGCCGAGCATATCCAGCAGGTCATCACCTCGATGACGGGCATCCCCGCCGAGCGCATCTCGGGCGGAGAGCTGACCCGCCTGCAAACCCTCTGCCAGCACCTTTCGCAGCGTGTCGTAGGGCAGCAGGAGGCCGTCGAAAAGATCTCGCGCACGATCCGCCGCTCGCGGGCCGGGCTCAAGGACGAGAACCGCCCGATCGGGGTATTCCTCTTCGTCGGCCCCACGGGCGTGGGCAAGACACTGCTCGCCAAGGAGGTTTCGAAATGGCTCTTCGACGAACAGCGCGGGCTGATCCGCATCGACATGAGCGAATACAGCGAGAAACACAACGTCGCCCGGCTGATCGGCTCGCCCCCGGGTTATGTCGGCTACGGCGAGGGCGGACAGCTCACCGAGGCGGTACGCCGCCAGCCCTATGCCGTGATCCTGTTCGACGAGATCGAGAAAGCGCACCCCGAGGTCTTCAACTCGATGCTGCAGATCTTCGACGAGGGGCATCTCACCGACGGTTCTGGCCGCAAGGTGGACTTCCGCAACACGATCATCATCATGACCTCGAACGTCGGGTCGCGCAACGTGGTCAAGAAATCGGTGCAGGTAGGTTACAGCACCGTGTCGAAGAGCGCCACGGCCTCCGCAATGCCCCAGTGCGAATACCGCAAGGCTCTCGAGCAGACCTTCGCCCCGGAGTTCCTGAACCGGATCGACGACATCGTATTGTTCCGCACGCTGGAACTGAGCGATGTGGAGCGTATCATCGAGCTGGAGTTGCAGGGGCTCTTCGAACGCACGCGCCGCCTGGGCTACAAGGTGAAGATCACCGACGGCGCCAAACGCCGCCTGGCGGCCATGGGCTACGAATCGCGCTACGGAGTCCGCTCGCTCAAGCGTACGCTGATGGACAATGTCGAGGAACCGCTTTCGACGCTGATCATCGACGGCAAACTCCACGAAGGCGACACGGTCGTCGTCGAATCGGACAAATCGCACGGCGTAAAACTGCGCGTGGCATGACACGCAATCTGTCTTTTGAAAAAGGCCGGAAATGAATCCGGTCTTTTTTTATGTTCGCGCCTGATTTTTTACGCCGGGATTATCATTCCGACCATTTTTTTAACTATTTTTGCACGGAATCAGCACCGTTCCACAACAAAAAAATGCGTCCGCTTTCCATAAAGGCCCTTGCGTCAGGGCTCGTCATGTTCCTGTTTCCGTATGCCGCAATATCGGCATGCACCGGATCGGCGCATGCCGACAGCCTTCTTACGCTCCTGCCGCAAACACACGATGCTGCCGGGCGGGAACGGATATACGTGCTGCTGGCCGACCTGAGCGGCGACAGCCTCGAACTGGCCGCACCCTATTGGGAAGCGGCACTCGCCGAAGCACACAAGGCCGGGGATACCTACGGATGCAAAGATGCGCTGGACTTTCTGGTTCGTAAATTCGCCGACCGCGACACCCGGCGGGCCGAGAAATACATCGCCCTCTCGGACAGCATCCTCCCGGGTTCCCGCCACGCCCTGTTCCGTTCGTCGCTTTACGCGTACTACCTCTGGAAACAGATGAACGACAACAATTCGATCGAAACGGTAACGCGTGCGCTGGAAGAACTCAAAGGCAAAAACCGCGATCAGCTCACACCCGAGGAGCGCATCGAATGGGAATTCCTGACAGGCCTCGCCATCGACTTTTCGTCGATCTCGACCGAAGCCTACGGCAACATCCCCAAGGCGATCCCCTATGTGGAGCAGGCACTGGAGAAACTCGGGAAATACCCGCTCGAAGAGCGGCTCCACCTGGAAAAGATTTGCCACGACGAGCTCTCCGACCTCTATATGCTCTGCAAAGACAAGCGCGCCGAAGAGCAGATCGGGCAATGCATCGACCTGCATCGCAAATGGCTGGCGATGGACGACCGTTTCGAACGGCCTCACCGCGACACGACGGGCTACATGATGCGCGCCTACGCCAAAATGGTTTACCTGCGCGACCTGATCCCGGAAGAAAAGGTAAGCGATTATTACCAAAAATGCATGGAGCTGGCCCGCGCCAAATGCGACACGGCCGAAATATACAGCACAAGTGCCCGCTATTACCAGTATATGGGCGACAATGAACGGGCCGTGGCTTATATCGACTCGACCATAACCGCCTATAAACGCGCAGGTATAAAAGCGGATTTCGCGCCTATCTATGCCACGCAATCCTACCTGTACGAGGCAATGGGGGAATATAAAAAAGCCCTCGGAGCGGTGCGGGAAGCCAACAACATCCGTTTCAACAAGCGGGTAGAAGAGGCGCAAAGCAGCCTTGCCGAAATGCAGACCTTGTTCGACGTCGACCAATTGGAATTCGAAAAGTCCCGGCTGACCGGCCGCATACGATTCATCGCCCTGCTTGCCGGCGGCATCCTGGTGTTGCTGCTCATCGGCTGGAGTATCTACCAGTACGCCATGGTTCAACGGCTGAAGCAGATCAGGCGGCAGTTGATCGACGCCAACAAAGAGATAACCCGCCAAAGCCGCCGCGCCATGGAGAGCGAAAAGATGAAAACAGCCTTCATCAACTCGATGTGCCACGAAATCCGCACGCCGCTCAACGCCATCAACGGGTTCTCGGATCTACTGCTCGAAGGCGACCACGACCACAATACGCGGCGCGAATTCCGCGAACAGATATGGGCCAGCACGACCGCGCTGACCACCCTGCTGGAGAACATGCTCGAACTGTCGCGGCTCGTCAGCTCCGAAGAGCCCCTGCCGCTCGCCGAAACCGATCTCGGCCTGCTGTGTGCCGAGCGGCTGCAAATCCAGCGTGAACTTTCCCAAAACCCGTCGGTAGAGTACATCCTCAAGGGGGGGGGTCGCGGCACCTGCGTCATCCCGACCAATGAAACCTACATGACGCGCGTAATCGACAACCTGTTGCAGAACGCCGCCAAATTCACCGCAACGGGTTCCATCACGGTCTGCTGCGAAAAGGACGACCGTGAACGTCGGTTCCATATCCTCGTGGCCGATACCGGCATAGGCATCGCCCCGGACAAGCAGGAATGGGTGTTCGACCGCTTCACCAAGGTAGATTCTTTCAAACCCGGGTCGGGCATCGGCCTGTACCTCTGCCGCCTGATCGTCACACGGCTCGGGGGCGCAATCCGCGTATGCCCCGACTACCGCGCGGGCTGCTGCATCGAAATCACGCTTCCATACTGATCCCAGGCATGGAATCCGCCCCGAAACGGGCGGATTTTTCATCCCGGGACAGCCCGAGGATTGCAATCCGGACATAAATAGCTATCTTTGCACCCTAATCCGGAAAACCGAATGTACAGTTTCTCGAAATACAAAGACCAGTACAAGTCCAACCTGCGGCTGGCGCTGCCCGTCGTACTGACGCAATTGGGACAGATCCTCACGCAGGTGGCCGACAACCTGATGGTAGGCCGCTACGGCGGCGACGACCCCGTGCCGCTGGCCGCCGTATCGTTCGGCGGGGCGGTGTTCTTCATCCTTTTCATCGCCGCCATCGGCATCGCGCTGGGCATGACGCCCCTCGTGGGGGAACTCTACGCGCAGGGCGACCGCGAGAAGTCGGCCGGGCTGCTGCAAAACGGCATCCTGTTCTACACGCTGCTCGGGTTCGCGATGGCCGCCGTACAATATGCCGTCATCCCGCTCATGTACCACCTCGGCCAGCCCGTCGAGGTCGTCGACATGGCCATTCCCTACTACAAGATGCTGGTATTCAGCATGCCGTTCGTCATGCTCTTCTTCGCCTTCAAGCAATTCCTCGAAGGCGTGGGCAACACCAAGGTCGAGATGGTCGTGACGATCATCGCCAACCTGGCCAACATCGGCTTCAACGCGGTGTTCATCTACGGCCGCTTCGGCCTTCCCGAGATGGGTGCCGAAGGCGCCGGGCTGGGTACGCTGCTCTCACGCATCATCGCCCCGATCCTGATGATCGGCTACTTCTACAACCGCCACAAATACCGCGGCTACCTCGACGGGTTCTCGCCCCGCAACTATTCGTGGGCCACGGTGAAGAACCTGCTGCACATGGGGCTTCCGATCTCGATGCAGATGTTCCTCGAAGCCTCGGCGTTCGTCGGCACGGGGATCATGATGGGCTGGTTCGGCAAGGAGACCATGAGCGCCAACCAGATCGCCGTCACGATCGGCAACTGCGCCTTCATGATCGTCATGTCGATCGGTGCGGCCACCACCATCCGCGTGTCGCACTGCTACGGTGCCCGCAACATCGGGGAGCTGTCGCTGGCGGCCAAGGCGTCGTACCACCTGGTACTGGCCTGGAACGCTTTTGCAGCGCTGGTCTTCATCACCATGCGCAACATCATCCCGACGTTCTTCTCGACCAACCCCGAGGTGATCGCCATCGCTTCGCAACTGCTGGTCTTCGCGGCGCTCTACCAGCTTTCGGACGGCATCCAGAATGTTTCGGTGGGTATTCTGCGCGGCATACAGGACGTGAAGATCATCATGCCGATCGCCTTCGTATCCTACTGGCTGCTGAACCTGCCGGTGGGTTACCTGTTCGGCTTCACGCTCGGCATGGGGCCGACGGGGCTTTTCCTCGGCTTCTCGTTCGGCCTGTCGGCCGCGGCCGTGATGATGATCGTCCGCATCCGGCGCAGCGTCCGCAAGCTCCGCCTGGGCAATTGAGGCAACGATTTAGGCACAGTGACCGCCGGTTAAAAAAAATTTCGTATCTTTACGCAAATTATGCCCACAAATGGACACCGAAAAACAATATACGAAAAAGTGTAAACCCGAAGTCGGCCGCGGATGCAGTTTCTGCGATTGCGGCGCAGAGTGCGAGGCGAAACTCTGCGACGGGTGTTTCAAGCTCCACGAAACGGCGTGGCTCGAGGAGTACCCCGAGAATATCCCGACCGACATCGTGGAGGTGCGGTTCAAGAACACGCGCCGCTCGTTCTACCAGAACGCCAACAACCTGCAGCTCAAGCGGGGCGACATCGTGGCGGTCGAGGCATCGCCCGGACACGACATCGGCGTCGTTTCGCTCACGGGCGACCTGGTAGCACGCCAGATGCGCCGCACGGGATTCAACCCCTACAACGGCGAGTTCAAGAAGGTTTACCGCAAGGCCAAACCCTACGACATCGAGAAATGGCAGGAGGCCATTGCCCTCGAACACGAGACGATGATCGCTTCGCGCCAGATTGCCGCCGACATGGGACTCAACATGAAGATCGGCGACGTGGAGTACCAGGGGGACAAGATCAAGGCTATTTTCTACTATATCGCCGACGAGCGTGTCGATTTTCGCGAACTGATCAAGGTCTTCGCCGAGCGGTTCCACATCCGCATCGAAATGAAGCAGATCGGCGCACGCCAGGAAGCCGGGCGCATCGGCGGGCTGGGTGCCTGCGGGCGCGAGCTGTGCTGCGCATCGTGGATGTCGAGCTTCTCGAGCGTCACGACGGGTGCCGCCCGTGCACAGGAGATTTCGCTCAATCCCCAGAAACTGGCCGGGCAGTGCTCGAAGCTCAAATGCTGCATGATGTACGAATACGACACCTATGTCGACGCCCGCAAGGAGTTCCCGCGCCTGCGTGAGCCGTTGCAGGCCATCGACGGCGAATATTTCCTCGTCAAAAGCGACATCCTCGCCGGCACGATGACCTTCTCGTCAAGCAAGGATGCGATGGTCAATGTCACTACGCTGCCCGTGTCGCGCGTGCGCGAAATCATGGCGCTGAACCGTGCGGGCAAGAAGGTCGACCAGCTGCAGCACGCCGACGACATCCGCCCGATAGCCGAGGAGCCGACCTACCGCTCCGAAGAGGACAGCATCACCCGTTTCGACTCGGCCAAACGGCGCAACAAGCGCGGCCGCAACCGGGGCAAACAGAACGGGCAGGAGGGGCAGAACGGACAACCTTCCCAGGAAACAGGACAGGAGCGCCGCCAGGCTCAGCCGGGGCAGCAGCCCCAGCAGGAGCGCCCCGAACGCCGCCAGCGGCGCAGCGACCGTTCCCGCAACGGGGAGAACCGTAACGGGGAAGGCCGCAGCAACGAGAACCGGAACAACGGGGAGGGCCGCAACGGCGGTGACCGCCGCAACGGGAACCGCAATGAGGCAGCTCCCCGCAACAATGGCAACGGCAACAACGGAGGCAACAACGGCGCAGAGGGCAATACAAATGGCGGGGAACGCCGCGAAGGTGGCAACAGGCGAAACAACCGCAACCGCCGCCGTCCGGGAGGCGAACGCCGCGAAGGGGGCAGCGACAACGGCAGCGGAAGCAACGGGGGTTCAAACGAATAGACGGTGATACGGGCACGTGACATAGCGGCACGTCGCGCAGCAGCCGGAACGCTTCGGCAGACGGCCGGCATTCCGGGAAGCACAGCCACGCAGGCCGGAGCAATGCAGCCCTGTACGACACAACCCTGCGCAACACAACCCGGCACAACGTGGTTCCATACGCCGAGGTCGGGCAGGGCAGCGTCCGGCACAACCGCATACCGGGATCGGACGGGCAGCGCATTCCGGAAAGTCCGTCGGGCAGTACTCCTTTCCACCGCGGCCTTTGCCGCAGGCTGCGTGTCACCCCACGGAGCCGCGGTGACCGATGTGAATGCCTCGGGCTGGGACGCCCCCGCCGCCATCGTCTTCACCAACACAGATACGACGACGCTGCGTGACATGGATTTGTTCCTGCGCTACGACGACCGCATGGACGAAGACACGCTGACGGTACGCATAGCAGTCGTCACACCCGATTCGCTCCGGCACGAAGAGGCTTTCCGGCTCACACTCCCGGCCGCGCACACTCCGGCCGCCCTGTCGCGCGAGGCCGACCTCCCCTATCGCCGCCGCATCCGCTTCGCCCGCACGGGCGACTACTGCATAACCGTCACACCCGGCCGCCCGGTGAAGGGCGTCGAGGCCGTCGGCATAAATATCGTAAAAAGCGAATAAGAGACAACAATGGGCAAGGACAAGCTCCGCAAGTTCCGCGAGAACCTGACTTTCGACTGTTTCATACAACCCGAATTCGACGAGGTATTCCGTTGCGACCACCCGCTCAAGGGGCATTGGCGCAGCGACTTTTTCCATAACGACAACCCGATCGTACTCGAATTGGGCTGCGGCAAGGGCGAATATACCGTAGCGCTGGCCGAGCGCGACCCGTCGCGCAATTTCATCGGCATCGACATCAAGGGTGCACGCATGTGGCGGGGCGCTAAGACCGCCACCGACCGCAAGATGCCCAACGTGGGGTTCCTGCGCACGCGCATCGAGTTTATCAACGGCCTGTTCGCCGAGGGCGAGGTCGACGAGATATGGATCACCTTCCCCGACCCGCAACTCAAGAGCCGCCGGGCGAAGAAACGCCTCACCTCGCCGCTTTTCCTCGGATATTACGCCCGCATACTGTCCCCGGGCGGTTGGATCAACCTCAAGACCGATTCGAAACATCTTTTCGGCTATACGAACGAGGTGGTGCGCCGCTACGGCCTGCCGTGCGAAGTCTCGAACGCCGACATCTACGGCACGGGCTACGCCGACGAGGTACTGTCGGTCAAGACCGCCTACGAAAAACGGTTCCTCGAAATGGGGCTCCCGATCACCTATACCCGTTTTTCGCTCGCCGGGCGCCACGAATTCCCGTGGTTCGACTGGGAAGAGGACGAGAAGGCGGAGAAGGACAACGAAGAGGCACGGCAGGGTTAGTACGCCGGCCGGAAAAGCATAGCTCCGGCCGCAACGCCCGTAAGGAATAGGTAAGGTTCGACACCTCACCCCATACCCGGGGCTCTTTACGCACCCCGCATTTTTTGCCGCGTAGGGTCATTTGCCCGATCCACCCCGTGCCCGGGGCTGGTTACGCGCCCAGCAGTTTTGCCCGGGTAGAGCCATTTGCCCGATCCACCCACTCCCTCTGCGGGGATTTCCATATCCGGGCCCCGGTTACCGCAACCCGCTAATCCTCCGTCCTCCTGCTGCCCCCAGCCGCACCCCTGGCTCCACACCACAGCCTCCGCCCACCCCGGCTTCGTCCACCCTCCCCGCACTTCCGCACGGCCCCCGCCTATGGATCCGGCACCGCCCACCCTCCAGGCCGTCATACGGTCACGCCCCCATCCGCCTCCGGCTTCCATTTCTCCCATACCTTCGCGGCCTCCTCCCTGCGACGCCCCCGGATCAGGCCCTCCACGTTCCAGTCCCCGCCCGCCCCGGCTCTTCCGACGCCTCGTCCCGACCCAGTGCTGCATACTCCGCAATCAAATGCTTATCTTATAAACATAGGTACGATCCCCTCCCGCATCATTCTACTAATTTTTTAGAAGAAAAATTTGCATATCTAAAAATTTAGTAGTAAACTTGCAACAGGAACTAAAAAAGCGCTTTTTGATATGGATAAGAAATTAACGGAACTCACACGCGGCGAAGAGGAGATCATGCAGATACTCTGGAGGCTGGGCGATGCGGTGGTCAACGAAATCATCGCCCAGACAAAAGAACCCCGCCCGAAATACACCACGGTCGCAACCTTCCTCAAAATCCTCGAAAACAAAGGTTTCGTCAACCACACGCCCGAGGGCAAAAGCCACCGCTACTATCCGGCCGTAAGCCGCGAAGAGTACGCACGCGGGGTCATGTCGTCGGTACTGTCGTCCTATTTCGACGGCTCGCTGGCACAGATGGTTTCGTTCTTCTCGCGCCATGAGGACATCTCGGTCACGGAGATGGAGGAGATTCTCCAAATCATGCAGAACGCCCGCAAATAATCGCCCGCTCCGCCCCAAGCCCTTACGACCATGAAAACGCTGGCCATATATGCCCTCGAAGTCCTCGCATGCAGCGGCGTGCTGTTAGCGGCCTACACCATCCTGCTCGACCGCAGGGTGAAATTCCGCTGGTGCCGCCTGTACCTGCTTGCCTCGACGGCCGCAGCCGCACTGATCCCCCTGCTACGCATCCCCGTATGGCCGGGGCAGGTCATCGTGGCGACCCCGACCGTAACTGCGCCCGACCTCGCTGACTGGACGGCCGAAGTGCTGCCCGACGCCGAGGCGCACGCCATCACGCCCGGGCATCTGTGCCTGGGGCTTTACCTGGCAGGTGCAACCCTGATTCTCGGCATCATGTTGTGGCAGATATTCCGTATCCGGCGCCTGCGGCGCGGCGCGGAGGTCACCCGCACGGGCAAATACAGGATCGTGCGCACGCGGCAGGAGATCGCTTCGTTCTCGTTCTTCCGCACAATCTACATATGGGCCGCAACCCCCGCCGCGGAAATGGGGGCGATCCTGGCCCACGAATCGAGCCACATAGCCCACCGCCACTCCCTCGAGCGGATCGTCATGGAAACCATGAAAGCCGCCCTGTGGTGGAACCCCTTCGTATGGATAGCTGCACGGCGGCTGACCGAGGCCGAGGAATTCGAGGCCGACAGCGACGTGCTCACGAGCGGCTACGACAGGGCCGAATACATGCAAACGATCTTCAAGCAGCTTTTCGGTTATAGTCCGGAAATAGCCAACGGGCTGCGTAACTCACTTACTAAAAAACGCTTTAAAATGATGACTACGCAGACAAAAGGCAGGCACAGCCTGCTCCGGCTGGCAGGTACGCTGCCTGCCCTGATAGGGCTCCTGTGCGCATTTTCGTTCACTACGCGCGCCGCAGTGATCGTCGCCCCGACAGCCGGCACAGGTATAGGAACCGCTCCCGGGCTGGAAACACAGAATGCCGGAGATGAAAAAAAGGACAAGACACGCAGCGTGTCGATAGAGGTTCGGAGCAAGGACAAAGGGGCGCTCTCCGGGGCCATCGTACAGGTCATAGGCACGACGCAGGGCACCGTGACCGATACGGACGGGCATGCCGAGATCGCCGTCCCGGGCGGCAGCAAACTCATGATAAGCTATCCCGGCTACGAACCGGCGACGGTCGATACGAAGCAGCATAGCCAAAAGGAGGCCACCGTCGTCGTGTTGCTCCGAACTGAAAACAGGGCCGCAAGCTCGTCGAACCAAGGAGCGGCAACCACCGAAAAACAGGTCGCCGTAACGGTACTTAAGGACGGCGAACCCCTGCCCGGAGCAGTGATAACGATAAAGGATACGCAAAAGGGCGTTGTCACCGATAAATCGGGACATGCGGAAATCTCCGCCCCGCAGGGATCAATACTCACCGTCACCTACGTCGGTTGCAAACCCTACCTGCTGGAGGTCGGAGAGGCAGCCCGTCAGTTTGCCGGGATCCCGCTGGAATCCGAAACCCCGGGGACACCGGTGCTTTCGGCCGAGATCGGCAACCCGCTCTGGGTGGTCGACGGGATCGAGGTGGCCCCCGATTTCATAAACAAGCTCGATCCGAACCGCATAGAAAACATAACGATTCTCAAAGACCAAGCCTCCGTAGCGACCTACGGGCAACGAGCCCGCAACGGCGTGGTAATCATAACGACCAAAGGATACAGCCCCGCACCGGCCGCATCGGAGCAGAGGGGCATGACCATGACCGGCAGCTTTGCGCAAGATAACGAGCAGCCCTTCCTGATCGCAGAAACGATGCCCTCGTTCCGGGGCGGCGACCTCAACACCTTCCGCGCATGGGTGCAGGAAAATGTGAAATATCCGGCCGAAGCCGTCAAAAACAATATCCAGGGGCGCGTCATATTGTCGTTCGTCGTCGAAAAGGATGGTTCGGTAAGCAATATGCAGATACTCCAGACACCCGACCGATCGCTCTCGGCTGAGGCGCTGCGCGTAATCGAAGCATCGCCCAAATGGACACCCGGCGAACAACGGGGGCAGAAGGTGCGCGTGAAATACACCCTGCCCGTAGATTTCAGAATGGGAGCCACGGCACAGGCCGAACTGCAGGACGGCAGCATCCGCGAAACCGGCGAGAAGGAGGACGACCAGCCGTTCCTGATCGCAGAAACCATGCCCTTGTTCCCGATGCAGGAGGGCGACAACCCCGGATACGGCGACCTGAACACCTTCCGTACGTGGGTGCAGGCGAATGTGAAATACCCGGCCGAGGCATTCAGGAACGGGGAGCAGGGACGTGTCGTACTGTCGTTCGTCGTCGAAAAGGACGGCTCGGTAAGCAATATCCAGATACTTCAGACGCCGGGCAAGGCATTCTCGGAAGAGACGCGGCGCGTCGTCGCAGCTTCGCCCAAATGGAAACCGGGCGAACAGCGCGGCGAAAAGGTGCGTGTGAGATATACGCTGCCCGTTGATTTCAGAATAACTGCTACGGCACAGGACACTAAGACCAGTGAAAACAAAGGTTCCGGGGAGGAGCCGTTCCTGGTGGTGGATACCCCGCCGCAATTCAACGGCGGCGACATCGGCGAGTTTCGCCGGTGGGTACAAATGAACGTGAAATACCCGGCGGAAGCCCTCGGCAAAAACATTTACGGGAAAGTCCTGGTCACGTTCGTCATCGAGAAGGACGGCTCGGTGGGCAACGCCGAAATATTCAAATCGCCCGATAAATCCCTTGCGGACGAGGTACTGCGCGTCATCGGCAAATCCCCGAAATGGACGCCCGGCAAACAGCGCGGAGAGGCCGTACGCGTAAAATTCGGCATGCCGGTAGACTTCGCTGTCCAGACATCCGAAGGCATCCTCCACGACAAGGACACCGCACAGCGGGAAGGTGACATGGAAGAGATTTTAGTAGTCGGCTATGGCACCCAAAAAAAGTAGGCTTTCCGAAGCATCGCACCAACCATAAGCAGCAAACGGTGTCCACCCCGAGTTCAGTGGACGCCGTTTGTATTTAATACGGGGCGGAACCGGAGCCGTTTGCCGCCGGGCGGCGCAGCAATTCTCCGAAACAGCATCACCCGTGCAGGCAGGGCGTAATTCCCGGCCCCCGTTCACCGGACAATGGCATGCCTTCCGGTGGGGCCGCACCGGGCGCGCTGCACAAAAACGGCTACTCCTTCCCGAGCAGCGCCATGACCCGCCGGGCGAGTTGCGTGTTGTCCATTATTCCAGCAATATGCCCCGCACCCGTACCATAAAGGTAAACGGGGACGTAGGTCGCCGTGTGGCTTTTGGATCCGAAAACATATCGGATACCGCTCTCGGAGCGGGTAAAATCACCGTCGCAGCTCGGGATGGCGAGCCCCCCGGTTTCATGGTCGGCCGTCACTACGACCAGCGTCCCCGGCGTGCGGTCGGCAAAGTCCATCGCCGCAGCCACGGCACGCTCGAAATCGCGCATTTCGGCCAGTATCTTCTCCGCATCGTTACCGTGCGACGCACCGTCGATAAGCGAGCCCTCGACCATCAGCACAAAGCCGCGGCCGACGGAATCGGCATTATGGGCGAGTATTTCCAGTGCCTTCTGCGTGGCGCAGCGCAGGTAATCTTCGCGCCGGATCGTCTTCGGGATATTTTCATCGGTCACGGCACACAGCAATCGTCCCGCACGAACGGGCTCCGCCTCTTCGAGCGAACCGGCGACCGCATAGCCGCGGCGGCCGAACGCATCACGATACGAACCGCCCTCGGGGGACTCCTTTTCGAGCCGCCTGCCGGCACCTATGAGCACGTCGATATTGCTCGCCAGCAGGTCGCGCGTAATGGCCTTTTCGTCGCCCCGATCCGGGACATGCGCGTAAAATGCAGCAGGGGTGGCATGCTGGAGATGGCATTTCACGGCAATCCCCGCAGGCATCCCTTCGGCCACCGCCCACTCGATGAGCGACTGCAGACGCCCGCCCCGGGGATCCAGCCCCAACGTACCGTTATTCGTCTTGCTCCCGCATGCCAGCGCCGTCCCCGCAGCCGCGGAATCCGTCACCCGGTTGTTGGCCGAATAGGTCGAGATCAGGGCAATACCCTGTGCCCGGTCGAAAGCCGTCGGGGCATAGCCGCCTTCGACGGCGAGCATCGAAACATGCGCCAGGCCCATGCCGTCGCCGATCATATAAATCACATTGCGGACACTGTCGACGGGTTCCGCAGCCGCTGCGCGGCCTGCACCGAGCAGGCACAACGCCAGAAACAAAAATGCTTTCTTCATATCCTCGTGCAAAGATAACAGGAATCTGCCAACTTTTTACTACATTTACACCACTTTAACCACCTTGCAACATGGATGTAAAGATCGCCCCCGACTGGAAAGAGCTGCTCTCTCCCGAATTCGAGAAACCTTATTTCGCCGCCCTTACGCAATTCGTACGGCAGGAATATGCCACGCACCGCATCTACCCGCGCGGCAGCAATATCTTCCGGGCCTTCGACAAATGCCCCTTCGACAAACTGAAAGTCGTCATCATCGGCCAGGATCCCTACCACGGCCCCGGACAGGCCAACGGGCTCTGCTTCTCGGTAGGCGACGGCGTGCCGTTCCCGCCCTCGTTGCAAAACATCTTCAAGGAGGTTTCCGACGACACCGGGACACCCATCCCCCCGACGGGCAACCTCGACCGCTGGGCCGAGCAGGGGGTACTGCTCCTGAACGCCGTGCTGACCGTCCGCGCCCACGAGGCAGCCTCGCACGCCGGGCATGGGTGGGAAACCTTCACCGACGCCGTGGTACGCGCCATCGCCCAGCGCAAGCAGGGTATCGTCTACATGCTCTGGGGCAGCTATGCACAGAAAAAAGGCGCCATCGCCGACCCGCAGCGCAACTGCATACTCAAGGCTGTGCATCCCTCGCCGCTGTCGGTCTACCGCGGGTTCTTCGGCTGCCGCCATTTCTCGCGCGCCAACGAATACCTCCTCAGCGTGGGGCAGGAACCCATCGTGTGGTAAATCCGGGATAGCCCCGCGCCCACAAACCGAAACGATGGCTACAAAAGAGATACGCACCGATTCCCTGCGGGCATGGCTGCTTGCGGCACGTCCCAAGACACTGACCGGAGCCGCCGTCCCGGTGATGCTGGGCTGCGGCCTTGCGGCGGCGGACGGCGGGTTCGTCCTTTTGCCCGCGGTACTCTGCTTCGCATTCGCCTTGCTGATGCAGATCGACGCCAACCTGATAAACGACCTGTGGGATTACCTGAAAGGCTCCGACGGAGAAGACCGCCTCGGGCCTGAACGCGCCTGCGCCCAGGGGTGGATCGCCCCGAAGTCCATGCGGCTGGGCATCGCCGCAACCACACTCGCCGCCTGCGCCGCGGGCTGCGGGCTCATCGCCTACGGGGGCTGGTGGCTCATCGCCGTCGGCGCCGCCTGCGTCCTCTTCGCATTCCTCTACACGGCCGGGCCTTACCCGCTGGCCTACCACGGCTGGGGCGACATGCTCGTATTGCTTTTCTTCGGATTCGTCCCCGTCGGCTGCACGTACTACGTCCTCTGCGGCGGCTGGACATGGCAGGTGGCGGTCATCGCGGCAGCCTGCGGCCTGGTGATCGACACACTGCTGATGGTCAACAACTACCGTGACCGCGAGCAGGATGCCCGCAGCGGCAAACGGACGCTCGTCGTCCGCCTGGGCGAACGGGCAGGACAACGGCTCTACCTGCTGTCGGGATTCGCGGCCGCAGCGCTCTGCCTCGGGCTTTGGGGCGACGGGCGGACATGGGCGGCACTCCTGCCGCTGCTCTACCTGCCGCCGCATGTCGCTGCATGGCGCCGCATGGTACGGATCGGCCGCGGCCGCGAACTGAACGCCGTCCTGGGCGCCACGTCACGCAATATCCTGTTGTTCGGCCTGCTGCTCACGCTCGGATTGTTGCTGTAAAGGGAAGCGAAAGGCACAAAAAAAATCCCGGACTAACTGATTTAGTCCGGGATTTTACGATCACAATACCGTTTACCCAAGATAGGATTTCAGCAGTTTCGACCGCGACGAGTGGCGCAGGCGGCGGATCGCCTTCTCCTTGATCTGGCGCACGCGTTCGCGCGTCAGGTCGAATTTCTCGCCGATCTCCTCGAGGGTCATCTCCGACGTCCCGATACCGAAGAAATACTTGATGATGTCGCGCTCACGTTCCGTAAGGGTCTCGAGCGCACGGTCGACCTCGGTCGAAAGCGACTCGTTGATCAGCCCCCTGTCGGCATTGGGCGAATCGGGGTTCACCAGCACGTCGAGCAGCGAGTTGTCCTCGCCGTCGGCGAACGGAGCATCGACCGAGACGTGGCGGCCGGCGACACGCAGCGTGTCGGTGACCTTCTCCTTGGGGAGTTCCAGCTCCGTGGCCAGTTCCTCGGGCGACGGGGTGCGCTCATGCTCCTGCTCGAAGCGGGCGAACGCCTTGTTGATCTTGTTGAGCGACCCCACCTGGTTGAGCGGCAGGCGCACGATGCGCGACTGCTCGGCCAGAGCCTGGAGGATCGACTGGCGAATCCACCATACGGCATACGAGATGAATTTGAAACCGCGGGTTTCGTCGAATTTCTCGGCAGCCTTGATAAGCCCCAGGTTGCCCTCGTTGATCAGGTCGGGAAGGCTCAGTCCCTGGTTCTGGTATTGTTTGGCTACGGAGACCACGAAGCGCAGGTTGGCTTTGGTCAGTTTCTCCAGGGCTTCCTGGTCTCCCTTCTTAATCCGTTGGGCGAGTTCCACCTCCTCTTCGACCGTGATGAGCTCCTCCTTGCCGATCTCCTGCAAGTACTTGTCCAGCGAAGCGCTCTCGCGGTTGGTGATGGACTTGGTAATCTTTAATTGACGCATGTTCTTATTTAACCTCCTAAAAAATTATCTTCTCAAGCAAAACCCACCCGGGTCGTCCTGCTATTCCACAAGCACGTAGCTTGCAGCACGGCCGTTGGGATAGATGCCGTCGATCGAACGTACCTTGTCGGTCAAGCGCTCCATGTCGGAGAGCGAGTAGACCGGACGGTCGTTGATGTGGGTAATCACAAATCCCTGCTTAACACGGGCACGGGCCAGAATTCCGTCGGCCTTGATGCCGACTACCTGCACGCCACCCTTGATATCGAGCTCACGGCAGAGTTTGGCGCCCGCATCGGCGAACTTACCTCCGAGAACCTCGACCATATCGACGTCTTCTTTGGTAATTAATTCCGTTTTACCTGCTTTATTACGCAAAGTAACGTCAATTTGTTTCACCTTGCCGTCTCTTTTTACCGATAATTTGACCTTATCGTTGGGTCGGCGGCGACCGATCTGCTCGGAGAGCGTCGCATTGTCGTTGATCTTCACGCCGTCGATGTCCAGGATGACGTCGCCCTTGCGGATACCGGCCTCCGAAGCCGAACCGCCTTCGACGACGCTGCTGACATAGGCGCCGCCCAGTTCCTTGATGCCGGTCTCCTCACCCATGTTGTCGATGAAGTCCTGGTCGACGATGCCATAGCGGATTCCCAGCAGCGCACGCTGCACGATGCCGTACTCCTTCAGGTCGACGACCACCTTGCGGACGATCGACTCGGGAATGGCGAACGAATAACCCACGTAGCTGCCCGTCTGCGATTTGATCAGCGTGTTGATACCCACCAGTTCGCCGTGCGTATTGACCAGCGCACCGCCCGAATTGCCCGGGTTCACCGCGGCATCGGTCTGGATGAAAGCCTCGATGCTGAAATCGTTGGGAATCACGCCCAGGTTACGCGCCTTGGCGCTCACGATGCCGGCCGTGATGGTCGATTGCAGGTCGAAAGGCGAACCGATCGCCAGCACCCACTCGCCCAGGCGCAGTGCGTCCGACGAACCGAACGGCACGGTCGGCAGGTCGGCGGCCTCGATTTTCAGCAGCGCAAGGTCGGTCGCCGAGTCCTTACCGATGAGCTTGGCCTCGAACGTGCGGCCGTCGTTGAGCTTCACCTTGAGCTTCGAGGCCCCGTCCACGACGTGGTTGTTGGTGACGACATAGCCGTCCTCGGAGATGATGACACCCGAACCGCCGGCACGCTGCTCGCGGAACTGCGGCCCTTCGTCATAACCCTGCGGGATACCGAAGAACTCCAGGAACGGGTCGTAACCCCGGCGCCGGGGCATCTCCACCTGCTGCACGGCCTCGATGTTGACGACGGCTTTCACCGCGTTCTCGGCGGCGTACGTCAGGTCGGGGTACTGCTCGGCCTGGTACGACGTAAAATGTGTTCCCAGCGCGGGCGTACGTTCCACCTCACGCTCGATGTATTGCACCGAACCCTCGCGGGGCGCGGTAACTTTCCAAGCCGTAAATCCGCCTGCTGCGGCCGACACGGCAACTACTCCTAAAATTAAAAATGCCTTTTTCATAATCACTAATTGGTTCAATAAATTAATCAGAGGCAACTTCCGCCATAGGCTTATTAAAATTTTTTATTTCGTAGGACAAACGAACGAAAACGTCCGGTTAGTATGCGGAAATACACAAAAATCGGGACATCCGCGCCGAATGTCCCGATCTGCCGTGTCCCGGAGCGTTACAGCCCGAACTCTTTACGGATGCAATCCACCGCGTCGAGCTTCTCCCATCCGAAATACTCGATCTCGCGTTCCACTTCGCGGCCGTTCTCCCAGACCTTCTCGACCTGCGTATAAGGACGGTTGCCGAAATGCCCGTAGGAAGCCGTAGCCTCGAAGATCGGGTTCTTCAGCCCGAAGCGTTTCACGATCGCGGCGGGGCGCAGGTCGAAAAGCCTGCCGATGCGGCGGGCGATTTCGCCGTCGGTCATCCCCTCCAGCGCCGCGGGGCGGGGCGAACGATAGGTGTCTACGTAGATCGACAGCGGCTGGGCGATGCCGATGGCATAGGATAACTCGACGAGCACTTCGTCGGCGACGCCTGCCGCCACCAGGTTCTTGGCGATGTGCCGGGCGGCATAGGCCGCCGAGCGGTCTACCTTCGACGAGTCCTTGCCCGAAAATGCCCCGCCGCCGTGTGCGCCGCGGCCACCGTAGGTATCGACGATGATCTTGCGCCCCGTGAGGCCGGTGTCGCCGTGGGGGCCGCCGATCACGAACTTGCCCGTGGGGTTGACGTGCAGGATGTAGTCGTCGCCGATCAGACCGGCCAGCTTGTCGCCGGCACGCTCCAGGCGCGCCTTGACGCGCGGGATGAGGATCGTGCGCACATCCTCGCGGATGCGCTCCTGCATCCGCTCCTCGGCCTCTTTCTCCGTGAGGCCGTTGCCGGGCAGGATGAACTCGTCGTGCTGCGTCGACACCACGATGGTATGCACACGCAGCGGTTTGTTCGTCTGTTCGTCATACTCGATCGTCACCTGCGACTTGGAATCGGGACGCAGGTAGGTCATCGCCTCGCCTTCACGGCGGATGACGGCCAGCTCCTTGAGGATGACGTGCGAGAGGATCAGCGTCGCAGGCATCATCTCGCGGGTTTCGTTGCAGGCATAGCCGAACATGATGCCCTGGTCGCCGGCGCCCTGGTCTTCCTCGGCGGCACGCACGACGCCCTGGTTGATGTCGGACGACTGCTCGTGGATGGCCGACAGGATACCGCACGAATTGCAGTCGAACTGGTACTCGCTCTTCGTATATCCGATGCGGTTGATGACGCGGCGCGCCACGCCCTGCACGTCGACATAGGCATCCGAACGCACTTCACCCGCCACGACCACCAGCCCGGTGGTGCACAGCGTTTCGCAGGCGACCTTCGAATTGGCATCGCGGCGCAGGAATTCGTCGAGGATGGCGTCGGAAATCTGGTCTGAAACTTTATCGGGGTGCCCCTCGGACACCGATTCCGATGTAAACAAAAAGCCCATTGTATACATTGTTTTATGGTATCGCATACTTCCCCCGGCCGATAGCCCGGAGCGGCCGCACCCACGGCTTACAGCCGTGCTGAAAAGGCTACGCTCCCTGAATCCCCTCCCCGGAGGGGACTTGGCGATACCACACAAAATAACCGGTACCGACAAACGGCTGACGTGGGCATGCAATTACCCGGTAAATAAATAAAAACGTATAAAATGGGAAAAATTGGCTGTTGGAATAAAAAATAAGCTGTTTTAGCGATTTTTTATTGTGGTTGCAATCAGTCAAATCTTTCCACATCTCCCCGCTTGACAGGCGGGACTGCAAAGATACGCAGGATTTTCACAATATGCAAAAAAAACATACCTTTGCATCCGACAATTCTTAACACACCGTATATGAAAAGATTTTTCCTCGCCGCACTGCTCCTGTTCGCCGCCGTGGCCTTCACGGGCTGCGACAACGATGACGACGACCTGTACGACACGCTCTCGGGGAGAGTCTGGGCGGGCGACCTGGGATTCTACCAGGACGGACGCATCCCTCTGGACAGCTATGTCTATTTCGGGGCGGACGGCTTCGGTACCGACGAGCTCCGCTACGCCGACACGGGGCGTTACCTCGACACGCTCAACATCCAGTGGGACGCCTACGACGACAAAATCTACATCAGCTACGGGCGGGCCGATTACCCGCGCGAACTGCGCAACGTATACATCCGCCGGGGCAGGCTGACAGGCGAACTTTTCATCGACGGGCAATACTACGACCGGATCACGCTCTACATGCAGTAATACAGCGGCACCTAATTATATATATAATGCTCCCCGGATCCTTGCTGAATCCGGGGAGCGTTTTTACGGAACGGCAGGTGCAATTCCTGCTGCGGGAGGTTCCGGCCCACGGTATCCGGACATGGCAAGGCCTTGCAAACAAGGCCCCGAATATGATTTCGGGGCCTTGTTCATTACGTATTTATCCGGCTCCCCGCATTCTACGGCGCAGGGAACCCGGACGATTATCTGCCGAGCAATTTCTTGACCTCGGCCGCCACCGTGGCACCGTTATAGCCGAACTTCTCGTCGAGCACCGTGTAGGGAGCCGACCAGCCGAAGTGGTCGAGGCCGTGGATCATGCCCTTCTCGCCCACAAGACCCATCAGGTTCACCGGAAGTCCCGATGTCAGGCCGTAGCGGACGACGCCGGCAGGCAGGATGCCCTCCTGATAGGATTTGGGCTGGTCACGGAACAGGCCCTCGCTCGGGACATTCACCACGCGCACCGAAATACCTTCGGCAGCAAGCAATTCGGCCCCTTCGACAAGCGTAGCGACCTCCGAGCCGGTAGCCACCATGACGACCTCGGGTTTAGCCGAATCCATCACCACGTAACCGCCCTTCGAAACCTGCGCGGCCTCTTCGCGGCGGCTCGTACCCAATGCCGGCAGCGTCTTGATGTTCTGGCGCGAGAGCACGAGCGCCACGGGGCGATGCTCCTCGACGGCCAGCTTCCAGGCCATGACCGTCTCGTCGCCGTCGGCTGGACGCAGCACAAGCATCGAACGCTCGTCGTGATGGTTCTTCAGGTGCTCCATCAGGCGTATCTGGGCTTCATGTTCGACGGGCTGGTGCGTCGGGCCATCCTCGCCCACGCGGAACGAGTCGTGTGTCCAGACATAGATCACGTGCAGGCGCATCAGCGCGGAAAGGCGCACGGCGGGTTTCATGTAGTCCGAAAAAACAAAGAAGGTGCCGCAGGCCGGGATCACGCCCCCGTGCAGCGCCATGCCGTTCGCCACGCAGGCCATCGTCAGCTCCGAGACGCCCGCCTGGAAGAACTTGCCGCTGAAATCGCCCTTCGTGAAAGCCTTGGTCTTCTTGAGGAAACCGTCGGTCTTGTCCGAATTGGAGAGGTCGGCCGAAGCCACGATCATATTTTCGATCTTCTCGGCAAAGACGCCCAACACCGTGGCCGACGCCGCACGCGTCGCAACGCCTGCCTTTACCTCGATGGACTTGTAGTCGATCTCGGGCAGGTGCCCCGAGAGGAACATGTCGAGCTTGCGGGCCAGCTCGCCGTGCTCGCCGCGCCACGTCTTCTCGACCCCGGCCTGGCGGGCAGCCCATGCACGGAGCGCTTCGCGGCGCTCTGCAAAGGCCTCGCGGCTCTCTTCGAACACGGCGAACGGGTTTTCAGGATCGCCCCCGAGGTTTTTCACCGTGGCGGCGAAATCGGCGCCTGCCGCCGTAAGCGGCTGCCCGTGGGTCGATACCTTGTCCTCGAAACTCCCGCCGTCGGTAGTGCGGGCACCCTTGCCCATGATCGTATGGCCGATGATGAGCGTCGGGCGTTCCGTTTCGGAATTGGCCGCCACGAGCGCCTCGCGGATTTCATTGATATTGTGCCCATCGACCGACAGTACGTTCCAGCCCCAGGCTTCGTATTTCATGGCCACGTTCTCGGTGTCCACCTCATCGACCTTGGTCGAGAGCTGGATGTTGTTCGAATCGTAGTACATGATGAAGTTGCTCAACCCCAGATGCCCTGCGATGCGTCCCACGCCCTGCGAGATCTCCTCTTCGACGGCGCCGTCGGAGATGTAGGCATAGGTCTTGTGCGCCATCCACTCGCCGAAGCGGGCCGCCATGAACCGCTCCGCGATGGCGGCGCCCAGCGCCATGGCATGTCCCTGCCCGAGCGGGCCCGAGGTATTCTCCACCCCGCGCATCACGTCCACCTCGGGGTGGCCGGGCGTCACGCTGCCCCACTGGCGCAGCGATTGCAGGTCTTCGGTCGTATAGTATCCCGCCAGCGACAGCACCGAGTAGAGCATCGGCGACATATGCCCCGGATCGAGGAAGAAACGGTCACGGTAGGGGTAAGCCATGTTGTCGGGGTCGTAACGCAGGAACTCAGTATAGAGCACCGTCACGAAGTCGGCACCGCCCATGGCGCCACCGGGATGCCCCGATTTGGCTTTCTCGACCATGGCGGCCGAAAGGATACGGATATTGTCGGCCACACGGGTCAGTTTGGAATTGGTAGATGACATATCAGTCTGTGGTTTTATGGTTTTGTCTTAGGGTTCTCGCTGCAAAAGTAATAAAAAAGATATTATCCAACCTGTTTTAGCTCCAAAATATTTGCCTTTTCTATCTTTTTCTTTGCATAAGGCAAAGTAACGGTAAATTTCCGCGCATCCGTCGAGGGAATGTCGAACATCGTATCCATCATGATCGCCTCGCAGATCGAGCGCAGGCCGCGGGCTCCGAGCTTGAATTCGACGGCCTTGTCGACGATGTAGTCCAGCACCGCCTCGTCGAACGAGAGCTTCACGCCGTCCAGCTCGAACAGGCGCTTGTACTGTTTGACGATGGCATTCTTCGGCTCGGTGAGGATCGAGCGCAGCGCCTCGCGCGAAAGCGGCTGCATGTAGGTCAGCACCGGGAGACGGCCCACCAGTTCGGGAATCAGCCCGAAGGACTTGAGATCCTGCGGCGTGATGTACTGCATCAGGTTGCCGCGGTCGATCCGGTCGGCATTCAGGCGCCCGTATCCCATGGCGCGGGTGTTCAGACGCTGGGCAATCTTCTTCTCCACGCCGTCGAACGCACCCCCGCAGATGAAGAGGATATTGCGCGTGTCGACCTGGATGAACTTCTGCTCGGGGTGTTTGCGCCCGCCCTGGGGCGGTACGTTCACAACCGTCCCTTCGAGTATCTTCAGCAGCGCCTGCTGCACGCCTTCGCCCGAGACGTCGCGCGTAATCGAGGGGTTGTCGCCCTTGCGCGCGATCTTGTCGATCTCGTCGATGAAAACGATGCCCCGCTCGGCCTGCGCCACGTTGTAGTCGGCGACCTGCAGCAGCCGCGAAAGGATGCTCTCGACATCCTCGCCCACATAGCCCGCCTCGGTCAGCACGGTGGCATCGACGATCGTGAAGGGCACCTTGAGCAACCTGGCGATCGTGCGTGCCATGAGCGTCTTGCCTGTACCGGTGGGCCCCACGAGGATGATGTTCGACTTGTCGAGCTCGATGTCGTCGTCCTTGGGGGCGTAAAGCAGCCGTTTGTAGTGGTTGTAGACCGCCACCGCCATATAGCGCTTTGCGTCGTCCTGTCCGATGACATACTGGTCGAGGAATTCCTTGATCTGCGCCGGCTTGAGCAGCTCCTCCATCTTGAGGGGCGCCGCGGCGGCACGCCGCTGCTCCGAGGCCACGTCGTTCTCGACGATGATCTTATAGCCGTTCTCGATACATTTGTTGCAGATATTGGCACCGTCCATGCCCTGGAACATGATCTCCACATCCCCGCGCTTGGCACCGCAGAACGAGCAGCTGTCGCCGCCCGTTCCGCCCCGATGGTTATTGTTGTTCTTATTCTGCGCCATCACTTCCCACGTTTTGAAAGAACCTCGTCGATCAGCCCGTACTCCTTCGCCTCGCGGGCCGAAAGCCAGTAATCGCGGTCGGCGTCCTTCTCGATCTTCCTGACCGAAACGCCCGAATGCGCCGCGAGTATCTCGTACAGCTCGCGCTTGGTCTTCATGATCTCACGCGCCGTGATCTCGATGTCCGACGCCTGTCCCTGCGCCCCGCCCAGCGGCTGGTGGATCATCACCCGCGAATGGGGCAGCGCCGAGCGTTTGCCCTTGGCGCCGGCGGTCAGGAGCACGGCGCCCATCGAGGCCGCCAGCCCGGTGCAGATGGTCGCCACGTCGGAATTGACGAGCTGCATGGTGTCGTAAATACCCAATCCGGCCGAAACCGACCCGCCGGGCGAATTAATATATATCTGTATGTCCTTTTCGGGATCGACAGATTCGAGGAAGAGCAGCTGTGCCTGGATGATATTGGCCGCGTCGTCGTAGATCGGCGCGCCGAGGAAGATGATGCGATCCATCATCAGGCGCGAGAAGACGTCCATCGTAGCGATGTTCAACTGGCGCTCCTCGATGATCGTCGGCGACACATACGATGCGCTTACCGACTGGAAGTCATGCAGTTTCAGCGAACTGATGCCGCAATGGTTCCGTGCGTATTTTTCAAATTCTGACATATCAAAAGCGAGCCCGGCGAATTCAGGTTTTACAAAGCATGTCGGGATTTTCGCTCATGGAACTCGTCGGACTCATATTACGGCGCCTCCGTGCACCGCATTCCATAATTAAAATCCCGCTGAACCTCCCTTTGCACAGGGAGAATTTCCATATATCCGGTTCTTTCGGCCGCCACCGGAAAAGGCGCTGAAACAAACAAAAGGACTTTGCAAACATCACGCCTGCAAAGTCCAAAGATAAGATTTTTTCCGCAAATACTAAAGTGCCTGGGCCAATTTAGCGAAATCCTCCGCAGATACGGCTTTTTCCGTCACCTTGATCTTCGATTTCACATCTTCGACGACCTTCGCTTCGTAGAGCTTCTCGTAAATCTTCTGGCCCTGATCCTTGTCGGCGAGGATCTTCTCGGCATAGCCGGCGAGCATATCCTCGGGCGCCGACGGCATCCCGTACTGAGCGAACTGCGCGGCGGCCAGCGACTTGGCCTCGGCGAGCGCCTCCTCCTTTGTTACGGAGAGGTTGTCCTGCTTGATGAAATGCTTCTGGAGGTAGTTCCACGTGAACATCTTGAGGAACTGGTCGAAATCCTTGTCGATATCCTCCATCGAGAACTTGCCTTCGTTGATGGTAAAGAGCCAGCGCTTGAGGAATTTCTCGGGCATCTTCAGCGCGGCCTTCTTCACGAGGTAGTCACGCAGCTGGAGCGTGAAGAGGTAATCGCTTTCGCGGCGGAGCTCCTGCCCGATCTGCGCGTCGATGAACTTATCCAGCCCGGCCTGGTCGGTAACCTCGCCTGCGGGGAATGCCATCTTGAAGAACTCCTCGTTCAGCTCCGGTTCGGCGAACTTGCGGATCTTGGTGATCTCCAGCGAAAATTCGGGGTTGATGCCCTCCAGCTCGTCCTCCTTGACCTGCAGCACGGCAGCACGCTGCGACGGATTCTTGTAAAGTTCGTTGACGTTGACCGTGGTCTTGAAGCCCACCTTCTTGCCGATGAACGGCTTGCGCTCCTCCTCCGACATCGAGATCAACCCGACATAAGCGTCGGCAACGTTCATCTCGCCGTTGTCGAGCGTTACGGACAGCGCCTCGTCCGAGGTCACCTCGTCGGCGTCGACCAGGCGGCCGAAACGGCGCAGGTAGTTGGCACGGTAGTCGTCGTGCATCTTCTTGTCGACCTTGATCTTGTGGTAGGTCACCTTATCCTTGTCCGAAAGATCGAGTTTGATCTCGGGAGCTTCGCCGATCTCGAACACGAAATCGAACTCCTTGCCGTTTTCGAAATCGAAATCGCCCTGCTCCTCCGAAGGGATCACGTCGCCCAGATAGTCGATCTTCTCCTTCTGGAGATATTCGAACACGGCGTTCGACGCCGTACGGTACGACTGCTCGGCCAGCACGCCTTTGCCGTACATCTTCTTGACAAGGCCCATGGGCACCATGCCGGGACGGAAGCCGGGGATGTTGGCCTTGCGCTTGTACTCGCGCAGCTCCTTCTCGACGGCCTGGCCGTAATCCTCCTCGCCCACCGTCACCCGGAGCAGCGAGTTGTTTTCTTCGCGTTGTTCTCTTACGATCTTCATAATGAATGGTTGCTATATTGTTGTTATCCTATTTTCCGTTCCGAAATCGGGTTGCAAAGATAGCGATTTTCACCGAGAAAGCAACAATTTTTCCAAATTATATGTATACCAGCCCGTTCGGCGGGGAACAGCGGGCAGGCGGAAGGTTGGCAGGCGACAAGCCGACAAAGGGCCAAGCGGCGGATGGACGGACAGGCAGGCGGCAGACCCGGCCGGAATACTGCCTGCCGGACGGACAGGCGCTGCGGAGCTGTCCCGGACGTCCGCCGCCGCACCGATTGTGCAATGAACGATAAAAAATTCGTCATATGCCGGGTTTTTCGTATCTTTGCCTCCAAGTAAAACGAGAAAATGGAAAAGTTCGCAAGCGTTCTGTTATCCGGCCTGCTGCTGGTAGCATGCGGCGGGAACCAGGCCCGTGCCAAACGCCCCGAGGCTCCTGTCACGCCGAAAGAATACACATATGCCGTACGGAGTGTACACCCCCACCCGACGACCAGTTACACGCAGGGGCTGCAATTCGCCGACGGCCTGCTGTGGGAAGGCACCGGAGAGCACGGCGAATCGGTCGTGCAGACCCTCGACCTCGAAACCGGGCGCACGGAGGTGTTCGCACGGCTGCCGCAGGAGGATTTCGGCGAAGGGATCACGCTGCTCGACGGCAAGTTGTACCAGCTCACGTGGCAATCGAACAAAGCCTATGTCTACGACCTGAAAACAGGCAAGAAAATCAAGGAGTTCCGCTATCCCGGCGAAGGCTGGGGACTGACCACCGACGGGCAGAAGCTCTACATGTCGGACGGCACGGCCAATATCTACACGCTCGACCCTGCGACGTTCAAACGCGAGAAACGCACGACGGTGACGCTCAAAGGCATGGCGATCAATTTCCTCAACGAACTGGAGTGGATCGACGGCAAGTTGTGGGCCAACGTCTACACGACCGACCAGATCGTCATTATCGACCCGGCGACGGGCGTGGTCGAAGGGGTCGTAGACCTCACGGGACTGTTGCCCGACGAGGAGGTTACGCCCACGACCGACGTACTGAACGGCATCGCATACGATGCCGCCGGGAAGCGCATCTTCGTGACGGGCAAGAACTGGAGCAAACTCTTCGAAATAGAAATCATCGGAAAGTAAATGGCAAACAAGTTATACGAGGCGCTCGAATCCCGCATCCTGCTGCTCGACGGCGGCTTCGGCACCATGGTGCAGCAGTACGGATTCACGGAGAAGGATTACCGCGGCGAACGGTTCCGCGACTGGAACGTACTGCTCAAAGGATGCAACGACCTGCTGGCGGTGACACGCCCCGGGGCGGTGCGCGAAATACACGTAAAATACCTGCAGGCGGGCGCCGACATCATCGAGACCGACTCTTTCAACGCCAACGCCGTGTCGCTGGCCGACTACGGGCTGGAGGCATACGCCTATGAGATTTCGCGTGCGGCGGCCGGGGTGGCACGCAGCGCAGCCGACGAATTCACGGCCCGCAACCCGCAGAAGCCCCGCTTCGTGGCGGGATCGATAGGCCCGACCAACCGCACGGCCTCGATGTCGGCCGACGTCGGGAACCCCGCAGCCCGCGAGGTGACCTTCACGCAGCTGGCCGAAGCCTACACCGACCAGGCGCGCGGCCTCGTGGACGGCGGCGCGGATGTCCTGCTGGTCGAAACCGTTTTCGACACGCTCAACGCCAAGGCCGCCCTCTACGCCATCGACACACTGGCCGCCCAGCTCGGACGCGCAATCCCCGTCATGATCTCGGGCACGCTGGCCGACGCCAGCGGCCGCACCCTCTCGGGACAGACCGTCGAGGCTTTCTACGCCTCGGTATCGCATGCGCGGCTCCTCTCCGTCGGCTTCAACTGCGCCTACGGCGCCCGGCAACTGATGCCCTACCTCGAACGGCTGACCGCAGTGGCCGAATTCCGCATCTCGGCACACCCCAACGCCGGGCTTCCCAATGTCATGGGCGGCTACGACGAAACACCCGAGATGTTCGCCCGCGACGTCGGCGAATACATGCGCCGCGGGCTGGTAAACATCGTCGGCGGATGCTGCGGCACCACGCCGGCACATATCTTCGAGCTGGCGAAGATCGCAGGGAACTACGCCCCGCGCCCCGTGCCGGCACCCAAACATGTCACGACGCTGAGCGGCCTCGAACCGCTGCGCATCGTCCCCGAAGCCAATTTCGTGAACGTCGGCGAACGCACCAACGTCGCAGGCTCGGCCAAGTTCGCGCGGCTGATCCGCGAGGGCAACTACGAAGAGGCGCTCTCCGTCGCCCGCGCCCAGGTCGACGCCGGGGCACAGATCGTCGACGTCTGCATGGACGACGGGCTGATCGACGGTGCGGAGGCCATGCGCACGTTCCTCAACCTGATGGCGTCGGAACCCGAGATAGCCCGCGTACCGACGATGATCGACTCGTCGAAATGGGAGGTGCTCGTGGCCGGGTTGCAGGTCACGCAGGGCAAGGCCGTCGTGAACTCCATATCGCTCAAGGAGGGCGAAGCCGAATTCCTGCGCCGCGCGCAGGAGATACACCGCTACGGTGCGGCCGCCGTGGTGATGCTTTTCGACGAGCGGGGACAAGCCGACACCTACGAACGTAAGACCGAGGTGGCCGGACGCGCCTACAAGCTGCTCACCGATGCGGGATTCCCTGCCGAGGACATCATCTTCGACCCCAACGTGCTGGCCGTGGCGACGGGAATCCCCGAGCACGACAGCTATGCCAAAGCCTTTATCGACGCCACGCGCTGGATCAAGCGGAACCTGCCCCATGCCAAGGTCTCGGGCGGCGTGTCGAACCTCTCGTTCGCCTTCCGCGGCAACAACGCCGTGCGCGAGGCGATGCACTCGGCGTTCCTCTACCACGCCATCCGCGCCGGGATGGACATGGGCATCGTCAACCCGCAGATGGTGCGGGTTTACAGCGAAATAGAGCCCGAACTGCTCGAACGGGTCGAGGACGTGATCCTCTGCCGCCGCCCGGACGCCGCAGAGCGGCTCACCGAATATGCCCAGCAGGTGCGCACGGTCGCCCAGACGCAGCCCCAGGCTCCCGACGCATGGCGCGCGGGGACGCTCAGCGAGCGCATCGGCCACGCAATGCTCAAAGGCGTGGCGGATTTCATCGAGCAGGATGCGCTGGAGGGTTACGAAGCCCTGGGCAGCCCGATGGCCGTGATCGACACGCTGCTGATGCCCGCCATGGAACATGTCGGCACACTCTTCGGCGAAGGCAAGATGTTCCTGCCGCAGGTAGTGAAAACCGCCCGCGTGATGAAGCGCGCCGTGGCGGCGCTTACGCCCTACATCGAGCAGGGGGCGGCCGGGGTGCCGAACCGAGCGGGCAAGGTGCTGATCGCCACCGTGAAAGGCGACGTGCACGACATCGGAAAGAATATCGTGGCGGTCGTGATGGCCTGCAACGGATACGAAATAAAGGATCTGGGCGTGATGGTCGAGTCGCAGCGAATAGTCGACGAGGCGGTGGCGTGGGGCGCCGACTGCATCTGCCTGAGCGGGCTGATCACCCCGTCGCTCGACGAGATGGCGCATGTCTGCGAGGAGCTGGAACGCCGCGCCCTGCGCATCCCGGTCATTATCGGCGGGGCGACGACCTCCGACCTGCACACGGCGGTGAAGATCGCCCCGGTCTACGCGGGCGTGGTTGTCCATTCGCCCAACGCCAGCCGCAACAGCCAGATACTGGCACAATTGCTCGGCCCCGACGGGGCACTTTACGCCGACAAAGTCCGCGCCGGACAGCAGGCCATGCGGAGCGAATACGAGAGCGCCGAGCGCACACGCAACCTGATCCCGATCGTCGAGGTGCGCAAAGCCCTCAAGGGCGCCACACCGCACCGTCCCGTCGTACCGGCACACCCAGGACGGATGGTCTTCCCCGATTTCGACGTGGCCGATGCCGAGCCCTACATCGACTGGAACTTCTTTTTCCCGGCATGGGGGTTGAAGGGGCGTTACCCCGAGATCCTCGACCACCCCGAAAAGGGGGAGGAGGCCCGCAAGGTATTCGCCGACGCGCAAGCGCTGCTGGCACGCATCCGCGACGAGCGGTTACTCACGCTGCAAGCCGCCGTAGGCATCTTCCCGGCGCGTTCCGAGGGCGACGACATCTGGATCACAGACCCCAAGGGCCGCGAACACCGCCTGGCGATGCTCCGCAACCAGACCCGCGGGCAGGACAACCTCTCGCTGGCGGATTTCATCGCCCCGGAAGGCGATTGGATCGGCTGCTTCGCCGTGACGGCGGGCATCGGGCTGAAGGAGCTGTGCGAAAAATTCCGCGCCGGGGGCGACGACTACAACGCCATCATGGCCAAGCTGCTGGCCGACCGACTGACCGAGGCGTTCGCCGAAGCCGTGCACTCGTTCGTGCGGCGGCAGATGTGGGGCTACGAAACCGGCGAAGCGCCCACACCCCGGCAGGTCATCCGCGGCGAATACCGCGGACGCAGGATGGCGTTCGGTTACCCCGCATCGCCCGACCATTCGCTCAAGCGCGAGGTTTTCGACCTGCTGGCGGCCGAACTGACCACGGGCATGAAACTCACGGAAAATTACATGGTCGATCCCGGGGAGGCACTCTGCGGACTGCTGCTGGCCGACGCGGACTACTTCTCGGTCGGCACGGTCGACACCAAACAACTGCTCGACTACGCCCGGCGCCGCGGGCTGGATGTCGAACTGGTAAAAAAACTCATACCGCATAATATCTGAACCCCATGAATGTCGTAGACATCATCAATAAGGCCGTCGAGCAACGCCGCACGCGCTTTGCCTTCGAACTGCTGCCGCCGCTCAAGGGCGACGGCATGGGCGGCGTCTTCGAGAGCATCGACCGGCTGATCGGATTCGACCCGGCCTACATCAACGTGACGTTCCACCGCGAAGGCATCAAGCAGGCGGTGCGTCCCGATGGCAGCGTCGAATGGCACGTCGTACGCCGCCGCCCCGGCACGGTGGGCATCTCGGCCGCCATCCAGAAGAAATACGGCGTCGAAGTCGTACCGCACCTGATCTGCGGCGGGCAGTCGAAATACGACATCGAGGATGCGCTGATCGACCTCGATTTCCTCGGCCTGCACAACGTACTGGCGCTGCGCGGCGACAAGTCGCAGAACGAAAAGTTCTTCATGCCCCACCCGCAGGGACATACGCATGCCGTTGACCTCGTGCGGCAGATCGCGGCCATGAACCGCGGCCAGTTCGTCGACGGCGAGGTCGAGGAGTGCCACCACTCGAAATTCTCGATCGGCGTGGCGGGTTACCCGGAGATGCACGAGGAAGCCGCCTCGCCCGAGGCCGACATCGCCTGCCTCAAGGCGAAGGTCGATGCCGGGGCGGAATACGTCGTCACGCAGCTCTTCTACGACAACGCGCGGTTCTTCGATTACGTACGCCGGTGCCGCGAGGCCGGCATCACCGTCCCGATCATCCCGGGCATCAAGCCGTTATCGACGGTGCGCCACCTGACGCTGCTGCCCCGGACCTTCGGCTGCCATATCCCCGAGGAACTCGAGCGCGAGGTGCTGCGCCACAAGGACGACCCGAAAGCCGTCCGCGAAGTCGGCACCGAGTGGGCCGTCGCCCAGAGCCGGGAGCTGGTCGAGGCGGGCGTCCCCGTCCTGCACTACTACCCGATGGGCAAGGCCGACAACATCATAAAGATTGCAAAAGCGATATTTTAAACGACACAAATGAATCCCACAGAATTCCGCCGCCACCTGCATGCACACCCCGAACTGTCGTTCAAGGAACACGCCACGGCAGCCTTCATCGCCGATCGGCTCACGGAGCTGGGCATCGAACACCGTCCCATCGCCCGGACGGGCGTACTGGCCAGAATCGAAGGGCACGGGAAAGCCGATCCCAAACGCCGCGCCATAGTGCTGCGCGCCGACATCGACGCCCTGCCGATCACCGAACAGAACGACATCGGCTGGCGGTCGTGCAACCCCGGCGTCATGCACGCCTGCGGCCATGACATGCACGCGGCTGTACTCTTCGGGGTATTGCAGCAGCTCGGCGCCGAACCCGACTTCCGCGGCACGCTCTTCGGACTGTTCCAGCCGGGCGAAGAGTGCAACCCGGGCGGGGCGTCGCTGGTACTGGCCGAAAACCCGTTCGAAGGGTACGAGGTACGTGCCGTGGTGGGCGAACACGTCGAGCCGCAGCTGGAGGTCGGGACGCTGGGATTCCGCGCCGGGAAATACATGGCCTCCAGCGACGAACTGCGCTTCTCGGTACACGGCACGGGCGGGCACGGCGCCATGCGCCCGCAGCTGAAAGATCCCGTGGCGGCCGCCGCGGAGTTCGTGACGCGGCTCATCGCGCTCAACCACGAGGAGTGCGTGCTCTCGATCGGCCGCGTAGAGGCCGGAGGCGCCACGAACATCGTCCCCGACGAGGTCTACCTGGAGGGGACGCTGCGCACGTTCGACGAGCGTGAGCGCGAAATCATCCACCAGCGCATCCGCAACATCGCCGCCGAGATCGACAAGCGCCTGGGGGTGCGGATCGTCGTCGACATCAGCCACGGCTACCCCTGCGTGGTCAACGACGAACACCTCGTGAAACAGGCCGCGGCACTGGCCCGCGAGGAGAAACTGCAGGTCGAAATGCTGCCGCTGCGCACCACGGCCGAGGATTTCGGCTTTTACTGCACCAAATATCCGTCGCTGTTCTACCGGCTGGGCGTAGGCGCCGCGGCAGGACGTCCTCACACGGCGACATTCAACCCCGATGAAGGGGCTATCAACGTGGGCATCGGCTTCATGAAGCGCCTTGCCCTGCAAATTCTGAAGAAATGAAAAAGCAAACACAAAAAAAGCGCCCGGAAAAGGGTGCGAAGAACACCGACAGGGCGGCAATCATCCTGAGCCTTTTCCGGGAGTTCCCCAACAATAAATTCTCACTCAAGCACCTGGCTTCGGCCTCGGGAGGCGCCACGAAAGAGGGGCGCCGCGAAACATTCGAGATCCTGGGACGGCTGCACGACGAAGGCATCGTCGAGGAGTGCGCACGCGAGAAATACCGCCTCACGCACAAGCACCTGCCCCACTTCGAAGGCGTGGCGGACATGACGGCCACGGGGTCGATCTACGTGCGCGTCGAGGGTGAGGAGAAAGATATCTTCGTCAACCAGCGCAACACGGCCAACGCCCTGAACGGCGACCGCGTGGAGGTGGTCGTCATGCACCGCGGCCGCGACGGGAAGATGGAGGGCGAGATCACACGCATCGTTGAACGCAGCCGCAAACCCTATGTCGGCATCGCCGAAGTAGGGGCGCACCAGATATTCGTACGGGCGGATTCGCGCCGTATGCCGATGGACATCTACCTCTCCAAACGGCTGTACCCCGACGTGAAGGACGGCGAAAAGGTCGTCGTGCGCATAGCCGACTGGGCCGAGGGGAGCAAGAGCCCCGTGGGCGAGCTGATCGAGCGGCTGGGCATGGCGGGCAACAACGACACCGAGATGCACGCCATCCTGGCCGAATACGAACTGCCCTACCGCTTCGAGCCCGAGATCGAACAGGCGGCGGAGGGTATCGACGGCCGGATTACGGCCAAGGAGATCGCCCGGCGCCGCGATTTCCGCAATGTGACGACCTTCACGGTCGACCCGGCCGACGCCAAGGACTTCGACGACGCGCTTTCGGTACGCAAGGTCGGGGAGGGCGTATGGGAAATCGGCGTGCATATCGCCGACGTGACGCACTACGTGCGCCCGCATTCGGTGATCGACGACGAGGCCGTCGAACGCGGCACGTCGGTCTACCTGGTAGACCGCACCGTCCCGATGCTGCCCGAGCGGTTGTCGAACGAGCTCTGCTCGCTGCGCCCGCACGAGGCGAGCCTCTGTTTCTCGGCGGTATTCACGATCAACGAAGGGCTGGAGATACTCGACGAATGGTTCGGACGGACGGTGATCTACTCCGACCGCCGGTTCACCTATGCCGAGGCGCAGGAGATCATCGAAACGGGCCGGGGTGATTTCGCCGAAGAGGTTCTGACCCTCAACCGACTGGCACAGGCGTTGCGCAGGGAGCGTTTCAAGAACGGAGCCATCAGCTTCGACCGCGAGGAGGTGAAATTCCAACTCGACGAGGCTGGGAAGCCCATCGGCGTCTATTTCAAGGAGCAGAAAGAATCGAACCAGATGATCGAGGAGTTCATGCTGCTGGCAAACCGCCGTGTCGCCGAGTTCTGCGGCAAGCGCAAGACCGACAAGGGGCGCACCGTGGAACGCACGATGGTCTACCGCGTGCACGACAAGCCGAGCGAAGAGAAGCTCGACCGTTTCCGGCAGTTCATCCTGCGCTTCGGGCACATCTTCAAGGCCACGAGCGGGCGTGCCGTGGCCAAGGAGCTGAACAAGCTCTTCGCCCAAATCAAAGGTTCGACTGAGGAGAACGCCGTGTCGACGATGGCCGTGCGTTCGATGGCAAAAGCCTTTTACACGACCGACAACATCGGCCACTACGGCCTTGCATTCCCCTACTATACGCATTTCACGTCGCCCATCCGCCGCTATCCCGACATGATGGTGCACCGCCTGCTGGCGCATTACCTCGCAGGCGAGAAGGCGGCAGACAAGACGACGCTCGAAGATCTGTGCGCCCGCGCTTCGGAACGCGAAGTGATCGCCTCCGAGGCCGAACGCGCCTCGATCAAATACAAGATGGTCGAATTCATGAAGGAGCGCATCGGCGAAGAGTTCGACGGCCACATTTCGGGGCTCACCGAATGGGGCATCTATGTCGAGCTGGACGAAACCCACATCGAGGGCATGTCGTTCCTGCGCGACATCGAAGGTGATTTCTTCCAGTTCGACGAAGCCAATTACGAGATCGTCGGCCGCTCGACAGGCCGCCGCATGACGCTGGGCGACGCCGTACGCATCCGCGTGAAACGTGCCGACCTGCAGAAGCGCCAGCTCGATTTCGAGCTGCTGATAGACAACGGTCGTCCCATGGCCCCCGCACCCCGCGAGGACGGCCCGAAGGTACGCCGCAGCACCCGCCGTAAAAACCGATAGCCGTGCAACGCATCTACGACAAATGCCGGCGAAGGGAGCCGCTCTCACGCGAGGAGGCCTACCGGCTCTATGACCAGGCTCCGTTGCAGGAGCTGGCGCTCGTGGCCGACGAGGTGCGCCGCGCCGTGGTTCCCGACCCGGAGGTGGTGACCTGGCAGATCGACCGCAATGTCAACATCACCAACGTCTGCATCTCGGGTTGCCGGTTCTGCAATTTCCACTGCAAGCCCCACCAGACAGACCGGGCATTCGTCACCACGCTGGCCGAATACCGCGAGAAGATCGACCGTACGCTGGAGCTGGGCGGCGACCAGCTGCTGTTGCAGGGCGGCCTGCATCCGCAACTGCGCATTGACTTCTACGAGCGGCTTTTCTCCGACCTGAAAGCGCTCTACCCCACGCTGCGGCTGCATGCGCTGGGTGCGCCCGAGGTGGCGCACATCGCCCGCATCAGCGGCCTGACGACCCTGGAGACCCTGCGCCGCCTGATGGCAGCCGGGCTCGACTCGCTTCCGGGCGCCGGCGCCGAGATCCTCGACCCCGTCGTACGCAGGGCCATATCGCCCGCCAAGCCGTCGGTCGAAAAGTGGCTCGACGTGATGCACGAGGCGCACTGCCTCGGCCTTCCGACCTCGGCAACGATGATGTACGGCCATGTCGAGACCCCGCACCAGCGTGTAGACCACCTGCTGCGTATCCGCGACCTGCAGGCCCGCTGCCCCGAAGGAAAGTACGGGTTCATCGCATTCATCCCGTGGATCTTCCGGTCGACGGGCACCGAATTGGAACGCCAGGGGGTAACGACACGGTTCTCTCCGTTGGAATACCTGCGCATCATCGCCGTGAGCCGCCTTGTATTGTGCAATATCCGCAACATCCAGGCCTCGTGGCTCACCGTGGGCAAGGCCACGGCACAAGCCGCCCTGCACAGCGGCGCCAACGACATGGGGTCGATCATGATCGAGGAAAACGTCGTCTCCTCGGCCGGAGCGCACAACCGTTTCGACGCCGAGGGCATCCGCAAAGCCATCCGCGAGGCGGGTTTCACCCCTCGCCTGCGCGACCAGCTGTACCGGATGCGGGAATATGCCCCGCAGGCCTGAAACCCTCCCGGGCTCGCCAGGAAAAACACAGGAACGAAAAAACGAAAGGAAGTGCGAATAACGCATTTCCTTTCGTTTTTTTACGGCAAATCCGGGCACTGTCCGCCTACCGATCGCGGATGGACTCCGGCCCGGGCACGCCTATTCGATTACGGCCGCCCAGCCGCCATTGCGAACCATGTCGATCTTCACGACGGTCGAAGCATCGACTTTCCGCTCACGTTTCTTGTAATCCATGGCCTGCAGGTCGGCATTCACACCGTCCTCGAACGAGGTCATCGTATAACTGCGCCCGGCAGGCAGGAAATCGAGCGCGACCTCGGTGGAATAGGGCCGGTTGTTGGTAATGCCCCCGATGAACCACCGGTCGCCCTTGCGGCGCGCCATGACGACCTGTTCGCCGCACCGTGCACGCAGCACGCGCAGCTCGTCCCAGGTCGTAGGCACCGAGGCGATGAACTCCGTGCAGGGATGTTCGCGGTAATAATAGACCGGGTTGTCGGCCATCATCTGTAACGGGCTTTCGAAGACGACGTAAAGTGCCAGTTGGTAAGCGCGCGTCCCCGAGGCCATCGGGTTCGAACCCGTCGAACGGTTATCCTCGGGCTGAGAGCAGAACATCCCGCCCGGGGTGAAGTCCATGGGGCCGACGGCATTGCGGATGAAAGGCAGGTAATTGCTGTTGTCGGGTTTGCAGCGGCCGCCTTGCTCCATGCCAAGCACCGCCTCGTAGGTCAGCAGGTTCGGATAGGTGCGGAAAAGGCCCTTGGGTGTATAGGAGCCGTGCCAGTCGACGAAGATATGATGATCGGCCGCACACTTGGTCACACGCTCGTAATAGTTGACCATCCACTGGTCGCTACGATCCATGAAGTCGATCTTCACGCCCGGGATGCCCCACTCTTCGAGCGTCGTGAAAAGGCGTTCCATGTCCTTCTCGACGGCGAGCCATGTCAGCCACAGCACGATCTGCACGTTGCGCTCCTTGCCGTAGGCGATCAGGCCGGGCAGGTCGAGGTCGGGATTGGGACGGAATACGTCGGTCGTCGATGCCGACCAGCCTTCGTCCATGATAATATAGGGAACGCCGTATTTGGCTGCGAAGTCGATGTAGTACCGATAGGACTCCGTATTGCGCCCGGCACGGAAATCGACCCCCGACAGGCGCATGCCGTTCCACCAATCCCAGCTCACCAGTCCGGGCTTCACCCACTCCCAGTCGGTATCGGCAGCGGGAGCGGCCAGCAGCCACACCAGTTCGTTTTCGATCAGGTCGGCATCCTCCTCGGCCACGACGGCAAGGCGCCACGGGAAAGTGCGCGTCCCCTGCGTCCTGGCAATATAGGGTTCTTCGGAGAGCACCTTCAGGCTGCGGTCGCCATCGGGGCCGTACTCCTTCGGCACGCGCGGGAAAAGCGATTCGAAACCGCCCCGTCCGTCGCTCCTGACGAACATGCAGGGGTAGTCCCGTACATCGGACTCAGCCAGCAGGAGCTTCTTGCCCCCCGGCATCCCGACCAGCACGGGCAGGTAGCTCATCTTGTCCGAAGGGGCATACCCGGACATCGCCACACGGGTGTAGGGCTCCTCGTACATCGAACGGAAACCGTTCACCTCGGAGAGCCACGCCTCGCTTCCGGCGGGCAGTCCCAGCCGGCACTCTTCGCCGAGCACCTCGACCTCGCCGGGCAGCGAGGTGACGAAGCGGTAGGCCACACCGTCGTCGAAAAGGCGGAACTCCACCGCGTAGTCGCCGGCGAACCTGAGTTGCACGGCATTATAGCAGTTCCGGACGATGGCATCCTTGGTCGGGTTGCGGCGTTCGAGCATCTCGTCGGCCGAGGAGCGTTTCACGCTGCGCAGACGGGGAGCCTCGCCCAGCGTACGGTCTGCCAGGGTCAGCGACAACGTACAGGCATCGAGGACTTTGTCCGCACCGCTCCAGACGGTATAACTGATCTTGTCTGCCACCTCGATTTCCATGCGGAGGTTTCCGCCGGGCGACGTCGCACCGACGGTCTTGGCCGTAACGGCACCGCCCACAGCCAATGCGCAGAACAATGCCAGAAGTCGTTTCTTCATAATATAATAATTTAGGTCGGATACAAAGATAGCAAAAAAACGACAGGAGAGCCGCGATATTCCCGCGGCCCTCCTGAAAAAAACGAACCTGTTATTTTACCGTAATCGAGTTCAGCAGGTCGACCTTACCCTCGTTCACCAGCTTGAGAATCAACTCACCGAACAGCGTGTTCTGCCAAGCGAACCACGAGCGGGTGAAATCCGTCGGGTCGTTCACATTGAACGACTCGTGCATGAAGCCCGTCCCGGCATCGGTGGTCATCAGCATCTCTACGCAGCGCTTGATCTCGGCATCGTCCTGCGAGGTAAAGGCCTTCATCATGATGCTCATCGGCCAGGCCATGTCGTAACCGATATGCGGGCCGCCAATGCCTTCGCCCGCCGAACCGCGGAAGAAGTAGGGGTTCGCCTCGCTCCACACGAAGCGGCGGGTATTCTGGTAGATCGGATCGTTCACGTCCATATCGCCCAGGTAAGGCATCGCCAGCAGGCTCGGCACGTTGGCGTCGTCCATCAGGAAACGGTTGCCGTAACCGTCGACCTCGAAGGCGTAGATCGTCCCGTATTCGGGATGGTTGTAGGTGGCGTATTTCTTGAGCGCCGTCTCCACCTCGGCAGCCAGTTCGGTGCACTCGGCAGCCAAGGCGGCCTGTCCGTTGACTTTGGTCAGGATTTCGGCAGCCTTGCGCAGCGAAGTCACGGCAAAGAAATTCGAAGGCACGAGAAAGAGGAACGTCGTCGCATCGTCCGAGGGACGGAATACCGAAGCGATCAGCCCGACGGGATTCACCGGATTGCCCTTGCCCATGTTGCAGACCGTATCGAGCTGGCGGTCGGTCACACGCATGAACGTATAGGGGCCGACACCCTCCTTGCGCTGCTGTTCACGGAACGTCTTGAGAATGTTCCTGACGGCCGCCATCCAATGTTCGTCGAACACCGAATCGTCGCCCGTCACCAGCCAGTATTCATAGGCCAGGCGCAACGGATAGCACAACGAGTCGATCTCCCACTTGCGTTCGTGCAGTTCGGGGCGCATCTGGGTCTGGTCGCTCATCCACTGATGGTCGGGGTTCGGGTCGTAGGGGTCGAGGAACGCATTGGCATAGGGATCGAGCTCGATGCACTTGAACTGGCGGCGGATCACGCCGGCCAGCATACTGCGCAGGTGCTCGTCCTTGTTGGCCAGCTGGAGGTAGGGCCACACCTGCGCACCCGAGTCACGGAGCCACATGGCATGGATGTCTCCGGTATAAACCACCGTGTCGTCCTTGCCGTTGTCGTCCTTGCGGTAGCGCACCGTCGTGTCGAGCGTGTTGGGAAAACAGTTCTCGAACATCCAGGCCAGCTTGGCATTGGAGAGCACGCCCTTGATGCGCGCGATCTCGGCCTCGACGGCCTCGGAGCGGAACAGACGCTCGGACTCGGCCGGACGGTTGGTCGGGGCATATTCTTTTACGATCTTCGCTTTGGGCCTGGCCATACGCGTATTGTCCATAATCATAACCGCGGCTTCGGTTTCCGGAGCACTGCTGCGGAGCGCCGAGGCGTGTGCCGAAACCGTACCGGCCATGACGAGGGCCGCAGCAAGGCAAGCCCGGGAGATGTTTTTGTTTTTCATAGTCGTTTACAGAATTACTTTATTAGGGTTTTAAGTTATCAGTACAGGGTTACGGGGCCGCGCAGGCCGAGTTCCTTATTGAGCCGCTGCGCCCATTCCCAGCGGGCGGCCGTCGGAGTGTCGGCGGCACGGGCCTTGGCATAGTTGGTCAGCACCGTGGTGACACGGATCGTCAGGACGTTCGCGCCCTTACGGAGTTTGCCCGCTACGTCGAACGTACGTGCACCGTACCAGCGTATGCCCGCGGGCTCGCCGTTGACGAAAAGTTCGGTGATGCCGTTATGCGTAAGGCCGGCATCGAGCGTATGGTAGGCCGCCGGATCTTCGACATCGACCGTGCGGGTGTATTCGATGGTGCCGGCGAAGCTCTGCAACCAGGGGAACGGCAGGCTGTGCAGATCCACGAGGTCGGTCAGGGAGAATTCCCGGGTACTCTTATCCACATGGTGCGTGGCCCTGACATCCCAGATGCCGTTGAGGGCAATGGGGTTCGCGCTGCGGGGTGCAGGTGCGGGCAGCATTTGGCCACCGCGGTCTTTCTCGAAGACGATGAATTTCGCCTCGGCAGGCGTCAGGCACAACTCCAGCGTACCGTTCCGCATGTCGAGCATATGCCGCCCGCCCGTCTCGGCATCCCAGACCCAGGCCTGCTTGACCGCCACCTCGGCGGGGAATTCGAGCCGGGTCTGCATGGAACGTTCGATCGAAGAGTTGACGACGAAATAGATATCCTTGTCGCCCGACTTGTAATAGTTCATCATCATAAAACGGTCGGGGGCGGAGATTTTCGCATAAGGGGTCAGGCCGTATTCCGCTTGCAAGGTGCGGTACCAGCCGAGCATATCCCCCTGCGGGGCATCGACACGGACAAAACGGTCGGGCCAGGTCGTCACGACACGGTCGATGATCGCCTTCACACGGGCATCCTTCGCCGCGGCATCGCGGAATCCGAGCCCCTTGTGGGGCACCTTCCCGATGGCGATCACACGTCCGCCCGCCGCCACGAAGTCAGCGATGCGCGCAGCGGTCCGGGGTTCGAGGCTCTCGACCTCCATCAGCAACAGGGTCTTGTAGCTGCGCGAACCGAAGCGGAGCTGGCCGCCGGAGACAGACGACTGACAGATGACCTTCTCGCTGACATAGTCGCAGCCGTTGCCGCTCTGCTGGACGGCCTCCCAGAGGTCGTTGGCATAGGCGGGATAGGTGACGCCGGGATAGGGGTCGCGCTGCATGCCGTGGATCGACCAGAGGTCTTCGAGCGGCGGCAGGATGGCGATGTCGGCCTGATAGACGCTGTTCTGCAACAGGGCGGAGACACGCGCCTTGTAATCCATCCACGGACGCACATAAGGCCACCACGTATTGTTCTCGTTGAAATAAGTACCGAACTGTATCCAGCCGAAGAAATCCTTCTGGCGGGGGCTGTAATTGAAGCCGTGGAGCACCGAGTGGTTCACGCCCGAAAGGTTGCTGCGGTCGCCCGTCACCTTGACCTCCTCGAGCGTGGTCTGGAAGATATTGCCCACGTTGGTCTGCTCTTCACAGCTCACGATGTTGCGGTTGGCCAGGAACGCCCCCGAAGCGACGAACTTGTTGACCATGCTGTAACCGCGTCCCGAAAGGTACTGGTTGGGCTCCATCACCCGGCCGATACCGTCGTGTATCCACGATTCGCATTCGGGGATGTCGAGATACATCGACGTTTCGATGGGATGGAGCTGGTGGCCGTAGGCCTGGATGCGCGACTTGAGCCCGTTGCGATGGCACCACGCATTGTATACGTCGATGAAGTTCTCCTTGAAGAGCTGCATCTGCACGTGCCAGAAATCGTGGCGGACACGCTCGATCACGTCGCGCGTCACTTCGGGCGAGAAACTGCAGCCGTAAGCCTCACGGACGGGTTCGCCCATGGCTCCGGTACGCTGGAACACATAGGGCAGGAACGGATAGAGCGAGTAACCCATACGCTTCTCGAACTCGGCGAACATGCCGGGCGTCCAGTTGTTGCCTTCCAGCTCGAAACTGTCGCAGAACGCCGCGCGGATTTCCCCCTTGAGTTTGCCGCGGGTGAAATGCATCGCATCGGAAAATTTATCGAGGTAACGCTCCACGGCCTTGCCGTCGAGGTGGTTCACCACGGGCCCGCTGGCGCCCGGAGCCCCCAGGATAACACGCGAATAGCCGTTCAGCTTCACGAAAAAGTAGAGAACATGTTCGCCCTCGGGGACATCGACCGTGATGGTATCATTGCCGGCCTGTTCGTCGTACGAAACGCCCTCGGTGAAATGGGCGACATGCTTGGGCATCAGGCGGATGAACATAAGCTCCTTGGTCGGGTTGCTGCGGGGATTGGCCACATGGGCGTTGGCCATGCCCAGCACCTCGTCGCGGCCGATGGTAAACCGCCCGCCCTTGACATCGACCGTAACGGGATAGAGCATCTGCACCTGCTCCTCGGGCGCAAGGTATTCTGCGCCGAAGGGCCAGCCCGAGCCGACGATGATGTCGCAGACCATACCGCGCTCACGGCAGCCGTCGGCAGCCACGTTGACCATGCGGATCCACTCGTCGCTCAGCCATGTCAGCGCAGCACACCCCACCGTATCGGTGGTCTGGTCGGGGAACTGGATGGTGTTGATCTCCACACCGCCGATTCCGGCATCACGCATCACGTCCAGCTCGCGCAGGATCTCCTGCTCGTTCACACGGGCGCCGTTCCACCACCAGCGCACATAGGGACGATGGCGCCCGTCGGGATTAGCGAATGTTTTATACAACTCTTTTTCAGGGCGGACAGCCTTTGCCACGGGCAACTTTTCCGCAAAGGCGATCCCCGCGGCGAACACCGCGGCCAATAGTGTGAAGAGGATCTTTCGTTTCATCAGGTTATAGGTTTTTCGGTTTATTTCAAGTTCAGGTTTGCCATACGGGCATACATTTCGGCCATCCCGGCCTGCGTCAGCAACCATTTCCGGGAATCTTTCACGCGGCCCGTGAGATCCGCCCCGAACAACCCTTTCCCGTCGCGTGCATGCACCCACGCATGGTCGAGGCTGCGCTGCACGGCCTCGAGGTACTCGGCATTGCCGTCAATCCGGTAAAGTTCGATGAAGCCGCGTGTCATCACGGCGGAGAACCACACGTCACCCTTGCCTAAAATCCGGAACGGGGTACCGTCTTCGGGCGTGAACCCGGTAAAAAAGCACCCGTAGCTTGCCGCTGCGGTTCGTTGCGCGTCTTTCAAGTAGCTTTCGTCCCCCGTAGCCTTATGGAGCAGGGCACCGGCCTGCACCATCTGCCCGCTGTTACAAGAATACTTGGTCTTAACGAGCGTACCGTCGAGCGCCATGTTGTCATAGTATAGGCCGTCCCCGGGATCGGACAAGTACCGTTTCGTCCAGGCATAGAGGGCTTTGCCCTGTTCCAGGTAGTGCCTTTCGCCCGTAGCGGCATAGAGTTTGAGCGCATAAACCGCGGCCGGGGCATTCGAACAGGTATTTTTCGAATCCTTATGCTGCTCGCACCAGTAGATGCCGCCACCCAGCACGTCGTCCATGCCGCTCCCGATGAACTCCCATATCCGCTCCGCTTCGGCAAGGTACTTCCTCTCGCCGGTGGCCTCGTAAATATCGCAAAGGTCGATGCCCAGCCACAGGTTGTCATCGTAAAAACGGTCGGATCCCGCATCGACATAAGCGGCGTAAGCCACGGGCATACGCGTCGTATCGAGATACCGCGCCAGCCCGGGCAGTATGCGGCCGTCGATCACACTGCGGTACGAGGGATCGGCCCCGAGGATCGCGGTCGCAGCCGACAGGGTTCCCGAAAAAGGCCACAGGTAAGAATAGGGGTTCGGGGCGGCCTGCCCTTCTGCCAAATACCCGGCCTTGTAGTCCGCATCGAAAGGGTGATTTTCGCGCAGCAGGAAACTGCCGTCCACCCCGTACCATTTATAGATGGAATCGAGCGTCGCCTTCGCACGGCCGAGATTGCCGGGCGCGGTCGCACCGCACCGTCCGCAAGCGGCAAACGAGCACGTCAAGAGCGTTATGGCGAGAAATCTCTTCACTGGTTTCTTTTATTCGTAAGGCCCGGGCATGTCCATGCTGCAAGGGGATTATTTCAGTCCGACGCCGGACATGCGGCCGTACATCTCGGCCATGGCACCCTGCGTGAGCAACCACTTCTCGGCCTGTTTGTCTGCGCCCGTAAAATCGGTTTCGAAAAGCCCGTGCCCGTCGCGCGCATGATCCCACGCATAGTCCAGACTGCGCTGCACGGCATCGACATAGGTGGCATTGCCGTCGATGCGATAGAGTTCGACGAGCCCGCGTACCATCACGGCCGAGAACCACACGTTGCCCTTGCGGATGATACGGAATGCCTCACCGCCCTCGGGCGTGAATTCCTCGAAGAAATAATCGTAGCTTGCGGCGGCCGTGCGCTGCGCATCTTTCAGGTAGCTTTCATCGCCCGTAGCCTTGTAAAGCAGGGCACCCGCCTGTACCATCTGGCCGCTGTTGTAGGCGAACTTCGCACGGCCGATATTGCCGTCGAGCGACACGTTATCGAAATAGAGCCCGTCCCCGGTGTCGAGCAGGTGCTCCTTCGTCCAGGCATAGAGCCGTTTGCCCTGCTCGAGGTAGCGGCTGTCGCCCGTCGCGGCATAGAGTTTCAGTGCATAGACGGTGCCCGGTGCATTGGAACAGGTGTTCTTCGAATATTTCTTCTGTTCGCACCAGTAGATGCCGCCGCCCAGCACATCGTCCGTGCCGCTCTCGATGAATTTCCAGATCATCTCGGCCTGGGCGAGGTATTTCTTGTCGCCCGTAGCCTCGTAGATATCGCAGAAGTCGATGCCCAGCCACACGTTGTCGTCGTAGAAACGATCCGAGGCCGGAGCCGTATTAATATAGGAGGCATAAGCCGCCGGCATACGCGTCGTATCGAGGTACTCGGCCAACCCCGGCAGCACGCGGTTGTCGAGCACGCTGCGATAGGAGGCATCCTCCTCGAGGATCGTATTCACAGCCGAGAGCGTTCCCGAGAAGGGCCACAGGTAGGAATAGGGATTCGGACGCGCCTGGTCTTCGGAGGCAAGGTACCCCGCCTTGTAACCGGCATTGAACGGATAGTTTTCGCGCAGCAGGCAGCGGTCGGCGACACCATAATAAGCATAGACCGAATCGAGCGTTGCCTTGGCACGGTCGAGGTTGCGGGCCTGGCTCGGCGACGTCCGGTCACAGGCGGCAAAAGCACATGCGGCAACTGCCGCAGCGGTGAGGAGGAGTGTTTTCTTCATTATCTGTTATCGGTTATTCGTTGGGTGTCGGGGTGGTATACCGCGCCTGCTTCGTACGGAGGGCCTTGTTGATCCCCTCGACGACCATCGGCTCCATGAGCGTGTAGCCGTACAGGGTCGGATGGCAGCCGTCCTGGGAGAAACGGGCATCCAGGCCGCCGGAACCGTTGTCGAACGCCGCATGGTAATCCACATAGGGGATCTTATGTTCGGCGGCGTACTGTCTGAGCATCGTATTGAGCTCCGCGACGGCTGCCGCAGGTTTGATCTCGGGGCGCCACGAAAACCGGTCGCAGGGCAGCACCGAGCAGAGCACCACGCGGATCCCGTTGAATTTGGCCAGTTCGCACATCGAGACGATGTTGCCGAAGACGTTTTCGAGTTTGATGGCGCCGTTGTTCTGCGCAATGTCGTTGATACCGGCCAGGATCACCACGGCCTTCGGGTTCAGGTCGATGACGTCGCGGCGGAAACGCGCGAGCATCTCGGCGGTCGTCTGGCCGCTGATACCCCGGTCGACGAAGCCGTTGCGGGCGAAGAAATCGGGATCGGCCCCGATCCAGTTGTCCGTGATGGAATTGCCCATGAAGACCACTTCGACGGATTCACCCGCCAGTGCGGCATTCTGCTGTTCGTAACGCCCGTACTGCGCCCAGTCGCGGGGTTGCTGGGCTGAGAGCGAAAGCGCCGCGAAAACAGCCAGTGACAGGAGTACGATTTTTTTCATAGGGCAATAAGGTTTTTAGGTTTTCCGCTAACAAAATTAGGAAACCCGGAATGATCGGCAGTCCGTATCCATGAAGAAATAGTACACATCCGTGCCAAACACAAAATATTCCGGTTTTTGCCACCTCCCACCGCCGGGACAGAGGCTCCAGAGGGGATTTCCCGGAGACAAAGGTAAGAAATATGTCTGTTTTCATGCCCAAAATGGCAATGGTTAGTCTGTTTTTACGAAAAAATTTGCATAAATTTGCACAACCAACATAAAATTTCCACAAACCGCAACCCTCCATGAAACGAATAATCTACCTGGTCTGTATACACCTGCTGTGCTGTGCGGCGGCACAAGCCAGCAACCTGCGGCAGATATCGAGCCGCGAAGGCATATCGAACAACGCCATCCTCTCGCTGGCACAGGATAAACACGGGTTTATCTGGGTCGGTTCGTGCGACGGGCTGAACATGTGGGACGGCGAACGCATGCGCCTCTTCCCGAACGACTGGGGCGAATACACCCCCCTGTCGGGCAACCTCATCGAGGAGATCGCCGTGACGACGGACTCGCTTTTCTGGATCCGCACGAACTACGGGCTCGACCTGTTCGATCCGGACAGCAAGCACGTCGAACCGCACACCTGTTTCCAGGGAATGTACCGGATCGTGACCCGCAGCAGCGACGAGGTGATCGTCATCACGCAGGACAACAAATTCAGCTACTACGACCGCACACGCCATGAATTCGCCCCCACAAGGCCGATGCAGCAAGGGCGGTATGCCGACATCCTGGAGATGGTGCTCGACGACGAGGGCAACCTGTGGAGCTTTTCACGCAAGGGTATTTTCTGTATGCCGGTGAAAATTCCCGCCGACGGGCAGGGGGACATCCGGTTCGGCGAAACACAGCAGATAGCCCTGCCTTCGCTCCCGGAATTCGCATTCCGCGAAGGGAACAGGGTTTATTTCATCGACCGGAACAAAGTGTTCTACGAGTTCGACATCAAAAGCCGTCAGATCATATATATAAAGGATATGCGCGAGGAGCTGGCCGCCATGGGACAGGTGTCCCGCATCATCAGCGACGGAGACGATTACCTCGTGTCGTTCAACACCAACGGCGTCGTCCGTCTGAAAACCACCCCCCAAAACAGCGTAAAATACGTCACGGAGCACATCAACATCACCTGCGGCGCCATGACGCTGCTGCGCGATGCCCGGCAGGAGATCGTATGGATCGGCACCGACGGGCAGGGGCTTTACCAGTACACGCGCAATGCGGTGGCTTTCCGCTCGATCACCTTCAACGACCTGCCCTACAACCTTTCGAAGCCCGTGCGTGCGCTCTACGTCGACCACGAACGCAGCCTGTGGGTGGGAACCAAGGGCGAAGGATTATTGCGCATCCCCAACTTCTACGACAGAAAGACCTTCGACGCAGCCCATGTCGAACAGAAAACCACGGCCAACAGCGATCTGCTGGACAACTCGGTCTACACTTTCGCCGCAAGCAGCCGCAACCTGCTGTGGATCGGCACCGACGGCGACGGGCTGAACTACTACTCCTATGCCGACCGGAGGATCCACCGCCTCGGCGTCCCCGAGGAGATGCGGTTCATCCACACGCTGCGCGAGACGGCGCCGGACACCCTGTGGGTGGCTTCGGTAGGCTGCGGTATATTCCGCATCACGCTGGGCGGATCGCAGACCCATCCTGAAATCCGCGAGGTCAAGCGACTCCACTTCAACGAGGAACTGGAGGTCAAAAAATTCTTCTTCGCCCTCTACGAGCAGAACGATTCGATCATGTGGTTCGGCAACCGCGGAGGCGGGGCCGTACGCTACAACACGCATACGAATACGCACCAGATCGCCAAATTCGACCACAACCGCAGCGCCATCGTCAACGACATCTTCACGATCCACCAGACCCAGGACAAGAGCCTCTGGTTCGGCACGAGCGGCGGACTGATACAGGTCGCACGCGACACGACGCTCATCCCGGGCATCACCAACACCGTGCACGGCATCCTCGACGACCGCAAGGGCGACCTCTGGCTGAGCACCAACCGAGGACTGGTGCAGTACACGCCCCACACGGGCAACGTGGTGACCTACGGGTACTCCTACGGCCTGAATACCATCGAATACAGCGACGGAGCCTACTTCACCGACCCGCAGACGGGGCTGCTCTTCTTCGGCGGCATCAACGGGCTGGTCACCGTCGAGGAAACCGGCTTCGAGGAACAGTCGTTCAACCCGCCGATCCTCTTCCGCGACGTGCGCCTCAACGACGGGGTGCACAACATCGGCAACCTGCTCTCCGACAAAGGCGCGCTGACGCTGCGGCACGGGCAGCGCATCTACGAGATCACGGTATCGGCACTCGACTACGTCAACGGCAGCAACTACACCTATTACACGCGGCTGGACGGGTTCAGCGACCAATGGACGAGCACTTCGTCGAAGCTGTCCTTCGCCGACCTGCCGCCCGGCACCTACCGGCTCGACGTACGCTACCGCAATAATATCACCGGGGCGACAAGTCCCGTCTATTCACTGGAAATACGCCTCAAACCGGCATGGTACGCCACATTCCTGGCAAAGCTGCTCTACATGCTGCTGGCGCTGGCCGCCGTCACCATGACCCTGCGTTATTACCTGCTCCGTTACCGGCAACGCAAGGCCCAACAGCTGCAACGCCTCGAAAGCCGGCGCAAAGAGGAGGTCTACGAATCGAAAATGCGATTCTTCTCGAACATCACGCAGGAGTTGTCCATGCCGCTGACAATGATCTCGGGGCCCTGCCAGCAGATCATGACATACCGTAAATCGGACTCCTACATCCTCAAATACGCGCAGACCATCCGGCAGAACGTGTCGAAGCTCCACGACCTGATCTACATGCTCCACGAGTTCCGCGGTATCCGCACCTCGCAAAACGATGAGAATGAAAACATCGAGCTGGTACCCGTGGCCGAAATCGCCCAGGGAATCGCGGAGACCTTCGGCGAATACTCCGAGCAGAACAGCATCCACTGCAAGCTGGACATCGAGCGCAACCTGGCATGGCCGAGCGACCGGGAAGGGCTTTCTACGATCCTCAACACACTGTTGTCCAATGCATTCAAGCACACGCCTTACAACGGCTCGGTGAGCCTGACGATCCGCAACGACGACGGGGAACTGTTCATATCGGCCGCCAACGACAGCATCGGGGTCAACCTCGACGACATCGAGGCCATTTTCGACCGTTACCGCGTGCTGGATTATTTCGAGCGCAAGAGCGAACGGGGGCTTTCGTTCCAGGGCGACCTGCGGCTGGCGATCTGCCACAGCATCGTGACCCGCATGCACGGCCGGATCACGGTCGAAAGCACCCCCAATGCCCAGACGACGTTCACCGTGCGGCTGCCGCGGCTGAAAGTAACCGCCGAGAACACGTCCGTGAACGACAACATCGTGCCGATCGACACGAACTACGGGCTGCCGCTGCCGACCGTCACGCAACGCGAATTCACGTTCGACAAGAACCGCCGGACGATGTTCGTGGTCAACGACGATTCGGAGATCATGAATTTCGTGGCCGAGCTGTTTGCCCCGGACTACAATATCAAAATGCCCGACGGCCTGAACGCGATGATCGAACTGCTCAAACAGATGCACCCCGACATCATCATCTGCGATGCGCTCTCGGAGAAATCGGACTGCCTGTCGCTCATCAAGTTCATCAAGGAGGGCAAGCTGACCTCGCATATCCCGGTGATCCTGCTCTCGACGGCACAGCAGGTCGACGAACGCATCAAGGGCGTAGAATCCGGCGCCGACATCTGCCTGACGCTGCCCTTCAACGTCGAATACCTGAAGGCCGTGACCGAGCAGTTGCTCAAACGCAACCGCTCGCTCAAGGACTATTACAAATCGTCGATCAGCGCCTTCGAACTCTCCGACGGCAAGATGCTCCACCAGGACGATAAGGAGTTCATCGACAAGATGCTGAAGATCATCAACGACAACATTTCCAACACGGAGATCTCGACGAAATTCATCGCCGACGAGATGGGCGTAAGCATCCGCAACCTCTACCGCCGCCTGGAAGGCATCCTGAACCAGACCCCGACCAACATCATCAAGGAGTACCGGCTGGCCAAAGCCGAGCAGCTGCTCACCTCGACCAAGCTCTCCATCGACGAGATCATCTACAAGGCGGGGTTCGTCAACCGGGGCACGTTCTTCAAGTGCTTTGCCGCCAAATACGGCTGCACCCCCAAGGTATACCGCAAGGAGAAGCTCTCCCAGATCAAACAGGAGGTTGACGAACTGCCCGAAGGGCCACAGGAAAAAGCATAAGGCGGGGGTTCCCGGCAATACAGGAATCCCTGTCCGCCCGACCGGAGACGGCGGTTCCCGCCAACCAGTCTAAAAACCCAGGCCCGGCTGCACTTGCAGCCGGGCCTGAATCCCTAATTATACCACTTAAAAACTTGTAACTGTCCCATCCCGACGGAAAAACAATCGCCCGGAACTTTCGAGTCAATGCAAAATTACACATTCCCGAGGTTTCGCCAAGTATCAATTCATGCAATAAAAGTACAATTCAAGCCACACCCCTGAAAAAAGCAGGGCGGGACACCGGAATGTCCCGCCCTGCGGAGCGATTTGCCGCTGCGGCCGTTTAGATCGCGCCCGCGATCAGGAACACGGCAGCCACCGTAAGGATGGCGTACAACTCGGGGAATGCCGCGAGGATAAGCGTCTTACCCATCACATCGTGGCCGTTGCCGATTGCGGCGATACCGTTGGCACACACCTTCGACTGGTAGTATGACGAAGCGAGGCAGACCAGACCCGTCAGCAGACCGGCGCCGAAGATGGCGGCCCCCTGCAACAACGTCATCGAATCCGTAAGGAACCCTTTGATGATGAAGTAGCCCACGAAACCGTAAAGGCCCTGCGAACCGGGGATAGCCGACAGGATCATGTAGCTACCGAAAGCCCCGCCGTTTTTCTTCATGGCGCCTACCGATGCCATACCGGCGATCGAAGTACCGATACAGCTCGCTACGCCCGAAAGGCCTACCATCAGCGCTACGCCGAGATAGCCCAAAATAATTGCAGTTGTTGATTCCATAATTTTAATTTGTTTTAGTTGTTATTTGTTTTCCGAATTATCTATTTTCTGCAAGGGCTCGAACGAACGCATTGACATTTCGAAGCCCGCGTTTTTGTAGAACTCGACGAACGTCAGACGCATCGGGTGCACGAACGACGAAATGGTCGACATGAAGAGGTTGATGCCGTGGCCGATCAGCAGGATCGGGATCATGATCAGCAGCCGCACGACGATGCCCGAACCTTCGGGCACGAACCCGGCGGCAAGCGCATTGAACACCGTGGCGAGGATACCGCCCGAGAGGCCGATGGCGAACAGACGGATATACGACAGTACGTCGGAGAGGATGCCCGTAAGGTTATTATAGGTATCCCACAATCCCAGCCCGAAATTCAGCAGCGGGTTCTTGCCCGGCGAATTGAAGAACAGCATCAGCACCGCACCCACGCCGAGCGTCGCATAGAACGCGGGCGAGGAGGTGGTGTAGAACGGGATCACCCACCCGGAGTTGAGCATCGGCAGTCCGGCGGCAAGGCTCCCGCCCAAAATGACCAGCAGCCACCCCAGCGAACCGAGCGAATAGCGGAACCCGACGGTCGACGAGATCATGACGATCTTGAGCACCATGCCGAACATGATCTGCACGAGGCCGATGGCCAGCGCGATCGAGAAGAACTGGCCCTGGAAATCGAAGAAATGGATCGACGGGAACCATTCCGACATGTTGATGCCGAAGAACGAACCGCACAGCAGCCCGAAGAGGATCGTCATCACGCCGCACAGCGTGGCGAACCACGCAGCCTGGCGCATCATGCCGGGCTTGCGGTTCCTGGAGAGCATCCAGGCTCCCAGGAGTGCCAGGATGGCACCGTAGCCGGCGTCGTTCAGGCAGATGCCAAAGAAAAGCATGTAGAACGGGGCGAAGAACGGCGTGAGATCCATCGTGCCATATTTCGGCCGGGCATACATGTCGCCCACCAGTTCGAAAACGCGCGCGAACCGGTTATTCTTGAGCTTCACGGGCGTATCGTCCTCAGGCGTAGGGTCTCCCTTGAGATAAACGACGTTGGGATACGCTTCCAGCAGGGCGTCGACCTTGTCGGAGGTCTCCTTCTCGGCCCAGCCCTCCATGACGACCAGCGTACCGTCGGCGGCCTGCTGCGCCGTGGCTTTCACGCGCACGCCCTGCAAGCGCTCCTTCAGTTGCGCAGCGTGCGCCGCAAGCAACTTCTCCGACGCCGCCACGCGCGAGAATTCAGCGTCGAGTGCCCGCAATTCCTGCCCCGCCTCGGCGATACGGCGTTCCGCTTCGCGGAAGTCCATCGAAGGAGCCTTCATCTCCTGCGCATCGAGCGTCACATCCTCGCCCGGGGCCGTCACGGCAACGAAATAGGCCGTAGAATCGGTACGGTTGATCAGCGAAAGCATATAGCGTTCCGACCACTCGGGCCCGAACTTGTCGTAGTTGCTCTTCGGGGTGAAGAAATAGCGCAGCACGATGCCCTGCGAAGCCAGCGCCTTCGTACGCTCGGGCGAGAACTCGCCCCACGGACGCAGCTCGTCGGCCGATTTCTCCAGGCGTCCGATCTCGGCGGCGAGCGCCGTGGCCTTCTGGTGTGCGGCGACATAGTGCTCATAGGCCTCGGCACCCGAGGCGAAGGGTTTCGCACCGGCCTTGAAACGACCTTCCCCGGCACGGAAATTCCGCAGGAAGTCGGCGGCCTTCGCATGCCCCTCGATATCGAGCAGCAGTTGCCGGTCTTCCTCCGAAGGCTCCCAGCCCGTCGTCGTGATGTCGACAAGGCCCAGTTCGCGCAGCTTCCCGATAAAATCCTCACTTTGGGCCGCATAGAGCACAAAGTCGTATTTTGCCATTTTCGCTATCATAACATCGCGCCCTCCCCGGCCTGTTGCTGTTTGGTTTTCACGATCTTCTGGGCCGACTTGGAAAGGTTCTCCTCGTCTTCCATGAAGCGTTTGATCTTACGTATGGCGTCCTCGTACCCGGGTATCTGCACCTTTTCGTACAAGTTCACCTTCTGAGTGGTTTTACGGCGTGCGTGATCCAGCAACTCCATCTTGCGGTTATACACCTCGAATTCGATTCCCAGCTGCGCCATGCGCTTGAGGATATCGATTCCGTCGGCGAACCATACGGGCGACGAGAAGAGGTCGTAGGGCTTCTCCTCGAATTTCACGTCCTGCAAGACGGGTGTACGCACACCCGCGATCTTCTGTACCGAAAGTTCGACATCAGCGATGCGCAAGAGGTCACAATCAAACTCTCCCCAGAGCGATACCATGTAGTCGTACTCGGCCTTCAGGGCATCGAGCCGACGGCGGTAATCGCCCGCGGAGTCCTTCGCCTTCTTCACCTCGGAGCGCAGGGCCGACTCCTTACTTTTGATCGTAGGGAGCGCCTTCTGCCGCATTTTCAGCTGTTTGCCGAGGTCGCCGAGCGAGGTCTTGTTATATTGAAATTTGATTGCCATCGTGCCTTACGCTTCTTTCCAGTACTTTTTGATGAGTTCCTCCTTGATCGCAACTTCCTCCTTGGAGAAATATTTGGCAAAGAGCCCCCATGCCGTGTCGAGCATCTCGGTAATGCCGATGTTGACGTCGATCGAAAGGAGTTTCTCCGAATAGTCGTATGCGAACTTCAGCGTACGCTCATCGTAGTCCGAGAGGTCGAAACCGTTCTCGAGCTTGGTCTTGGCATTGGCGGCATCGGCGTACAGACGCACACAGGCGTTCATCACCTGCGGATGGTCTTCGCGGGTCTTCTTGCCGATCACGAGCTGCTTCAGACGCGACAGCGAACGGAACGGGTCGACGATGACCTTGCCCGTATCGGAATCGTTCCTCAGGAACAGCTGGCCCTCGGTGATGTAACCCGTGTTGTCGGGGATGGCGTGCGTGATGTCGCCGCCCGACAGGGTCGTCACGGCAATGATCGTGATCGAGCCGCCGTTGGGCAGCTGCACGGCCTTCTCGTAGATCTTGGCCAGGTCGGAGTAGAGAGAACCGGGCATCGAGTCCTTCGACGGGATCTGATCCATACGGTTCGACACGATGGCCAGCGCATCGGCATAGAGCGTCATGTCGGTCAGCAGGACGAGTACCTTCTCGCCCTTGTCCACCGCGAAGTACTCGGCGGCGGTCAGCGCCATGTCGGGGACGAGCAGCCGCTCCACGGGCGGGTTCTCGGTCGTGTTGACGAACGACACGATACGGTCGAGCGCACCGGCATTCTCGAACACCGACTTGAAATAGAGGAAGTCGTCGTTGGTGAGTCCCATGCCGCCCAGGATGATCTTGTCGGCTTTGGCACGCAGCGCCACGTTGGCCATTACGGCGTTATAGGGCTGGTCGGGGTCGGCGAAGAAAGGGATCTTCTGCCCCGTCACGATCGTGTTGTTCAGGTCGATACCGGCAATACCCGTGGCGATCAGCTCCGAAGGCTGGATACGGCGGAACGGGTTTACCGTCGGGCCGCCGATCTCGCGCGCCTCGCCCTCGACGATCTCACCGCCTTCGAGCGGTTCGCCGTAGGCGTTGAAGAAGCGTCCCGCGAGGTTGTCCGACACGCGCAGCTTGGGAGGTTCGCCGTGGAAGACCACTTCCGAGTCGGTAGCCAGCCCCTCGGTACCTGCGAAAACCTGCAACGTCACGTTCTCGCCCATGATTTTCACCACCTGCGCCAGCTTGCCGCCCACGGTGGCCAGCTCGTCGTTGCCGACGCCCTGCGCCCGCAGGGTCACGGTCGCCTTGGTGATGTTGTCGATTTTGGTATATATTTTCTGAAAAGCTCGTGTTGTCATGGTCTAAAGCTTATTTTGTTTTTTCACTCACATACTCCTCGATCTGCTTCAGGTAGCCGTTGAACTTCTCCGACTGCCACTGCGAATAGTTCATCTGGCGGAAGAGGTTGATAAGACCCTTGAAGAACTGCGAGCACTCTTCGAAATCGGCGAAGGCGAAATCCTTCCGGCAGATGTCGAGCACCATTTTATACATCATCTTCTGGCGCTCGATCGGACAGTTGGCATCGATGTCGTCGAAAGCGTCCTGCTGGAGGATCACGAAGTCGATCAGCTCCGACTTCCAGAAACGTTCGTGGTACTCCACCGGCACGCCGTCATCACCCAGGATGTTGATCTGGTCATTGGCCTCCTTGCCGCGCTGCACGATGGTCTTGCCGGCATACACGAGGTCTACCCAATCCTTCTCGATATGATCGTCGAGGTATTCGCGGATCTCGGGGTATTCCAGATATTTCGAGTAGGAATCCAGCGGGTCGATGGACGGGTAGCGCTTCGAGTCGGCGCGCCCCTGCGAAAGGGCGTAGAAACAACGCGCCGCCTTCTTCGTGGATTCGGTCACCGGCTCCTTGAGGTTACCGCCCGCGGGCGACACCGTTCCGAGGAAGGTCACCGAACCGGTCTCCCCGTTGGTGAGTTTCACCAGGCCGGCCCGCGAGTAGAAGTTCGAGATGATCGCCGAAAGGTCCATCGGGAAAGCGTCCTGTCCGGGAAGCTCCTCCAGGCGGTTCGACATCTCGCGCAGCGCCTGTGCCCAGCGCGACGTCGAGTCGGCCATCACGAGCACCTTGAGACCCATGGCACGGTAGTATTCGCCGATCGTCATGCCCGTATATACCGACGCCTCACGCGCCGCAACGGGCATGTTCGACGTATTGCAGACGATGATCGTACGCTCCATCAGGTTGTGCCCCGTACGGGGGTCGATCAGCTCGGGGAACTCCTTGAAGATCTCCACCACCTCGTTGGCACGCTCGCCGCATGCCACCATGATGATGATATCGGCATCGGCCTGCTTCGAAATAGCGTGCTGGAGCACCGTCTTGCCGGCACCGAAAGGCCCGGGAATAAAACCCGTACCGCCCTCGGCCATCGGATTGAAGGTGTCGATGGCACGAACGCCCGTCTCCATCACACGCGAGGGGCGCGGCTTCTCGACGTAGCAGCGCACGGCCTGCTTCACCGGCCATTTCTGCACCATCGTGATCCCGTGCTCCCGGCCTTCGTCGTCCGTCACCACGGCAACCGTGTCCGTAACCTTGTATTTCCCGGCCGCAACGATGCTCTTGACCGTATAATTGCCGGTCATCGTGAAAGGCACCATGATCTTGTGGCTCACCCACTGCTCCTTGACCTCGCCCAGCCACGATGCGGCCGAGACCTTGTCGCCCGCCTTCGCCAGCGGGGCGAACTCCCATTCGGCCGAGAAATCGACCGGGTCGGTGATCGAACCGCGCGCGATGAACAGGCCGTCCATCTTTTCGAGGTCGTTCTGCAGACCGTCGTAGTTGCGCGACAAGAGGCCCGGAGCGAGCGTCACTTCGAGCATATGCCCCTCGAACTCGACCCTGTCGCCGATCTTCAGCCCCCGGGTGCTGTCAAAAACCTGGACATAGGCGCTGTCGCCTACGACCTTGATGACCTCGGCCATCATTTTGGTATCCCCCGTATACACGTAGCAGATCTCGTTCTGGCCCACGGCTCCGTCGGCCTTGACGATCACGATATTGGAGATGATACCATTTACACGTCCTGTAGTTTTCATGAATTATCCTATTGTTTATTTTCTATCAGCCCTTTGCCATCCAGCTCGGCCATCAAACGCTCGAACATCTCGCGTCCGCGCACCGCATCGAGCTGCGTCCAGCGCGCCACGATGTTGACACGCGACAGGTACGACAGGATGGAATTAATGTCGAAATAGTCGAACGTCGCCAGCTCCACGGCTTCGTTCCAGCGGATCAGGTCGATCTTGTGCTCCTTCTCCACGAGGTTGGCCTCGTCGTTCACGGCAGCGATCACGGCGTCGATGTAGGGCAACTCGCCCCGCAGCCCGAAATCGGCAGCCGAGCTGCGCTCCAGCTGCTCGACCACGTCGCCTCCGCCGACGGTCACCTCCTCGACGGGCCGCCCCGCCGCACGGGCCGTCACGGCGGCCGTCACATTGCGCAGGTTGCGGTCGAATTCCGACCATGCGCGCAGGAAGCGGCTCCGGGAGCGGCTGCAGGCATCGTAGTAGGCCCCGAAGAGCGCAGTCTCGAAGCGCCCGGCCGTATCGACCTCCTCGGCATCCTCGCCTTCGGGGTCGGCAAAGGCGCGCAATACGCGGGCTACGGGCGCCGGCAGGCGCCGGGGAGTCTTCACCTCCTCTTCCAGCTCCTCGCGTGTGAAGTTACCCAGCGGATTGTGCGCCGAGCGCCCCGCACGCAGCGAAGCGATATTCTCACAGTCGTAATAGCCGTACAACAGCCGCACCGCGTCGGCATCGGCCCCGTCCACCCCTTCGAGGATCTCCCCGACGATGGCCTTGGCATCGAAACCCTTGGTGTCGGCATCGAGCGAATACTCCTTCAGCCCGGCTACCAGACAATAATAATTCGTCGTGAACATAGCGTCACGCCTTAAAAAGCATGTCCGATACTTTCTCGCGCAGGTATTCGCCCAGCAAGGCGTCGAAATCGGCATCGGAGAACGAGATGTAGTAACCGCCGTCCTTGGCACCTACCTTGAACCCGCTCTTCACCTCCTTCGAATAGCCCACTTCGATACCGGCGGCGAGCAGTTCCCGGGCGCTCTTGCCGAACGCCGCGTCGAGCTTGGTGCGCTCGGCCTCGGGCAGCAGGGCTTTCAGTTCCACCTTGCCCGCATCGGCACCGTTCCAGTTCCCGGCCACGGCCAGCAGCATCTCCTTGATGAATGCGGGATCGAGCGCAGCCTCCTTCACCCCGGCCGCAGTGGCCTTGGCCACGATCATCGAAGCGATCTCCGACTTGATCTTCGCAGCGGCCTGCTTGCCCGCGAGTGCGATCTCGGTCATCGTGTTCTTCTCGACATCTTCGGCCTTGTCACGGGCCTTCTTGACGATCTCCTCGGCCTGGGCGCGGGCTTCGGCGACGATCTTCGCCGCCTCGTTCTTAGCCTCCCCGACCAGACGGTCGGCTTCGGCACGGCCTTTCTCCAGCCCCTCGTCGTAGAGCTTTTTGGTCAGCTCCTGAAGTTTGTTTTCCATAGTGTTATTTAGTTTTGATTATCGTTTTTCAAAATATGCACACAAATATATAAAAGATTATCAGAAAACTGAGGCACACTGCAATAATTTGTCCTTTTTTGACAAAATTCAAGAACAAAAAGAAGAAGTTTCGAAGCGAAATGAAGTGTCTTACGGCCGGGAAACCCGCCGCCCGCCGCAGGCTGTCCGGTAAAAACCCACCGGCGCCGTAAAAAAAACGGACGGCCCCGCGGGAAGGCGGCAGCCCCACAAAAAACGGACGCCGCTCACGCGGCATCCGCCTTATCGGGTTCGCACAGGGGTCACTGGTGCTGGGGACGCAGCAAATCCTGCACGACTTTCACGGGCGAGAAGGTCGTGATGGGCACATCCACGAAGATGGTGTTCCACCGCGACATCGTGCCGTTCCACAAACCGGGCAACTCCTGCGCACGCAATTCGCGGCCACCGCTCGACTTGGACGAGATAAAGCCCGTCGCAGGGTCGGTATAACGCCGCAGGTCGAACTTGCGCCCCTTGGAATCCCGGACGCCGCACACGAGGTCTACGGGATTGAAATGCGTCGCGGCCTTCATCAGCGGCTGGTCGGCGGGTGCGATCTGGCTCGACTCGGCGATCTGGAGCGACTGCGTGCCATCGGCGTTCGAAGCCCAGAACGGGCCGCCTCCCGGCTCGCCTTCATTGCGAACCATGCCGCAGACACGGATCGGACGGTCGAGCACGGCGCGCAACAGGGCAGAATCGTAGTCGGCGGGCAGTTTGACGCACAAACGCTGTTCGATGAACTCCACGATCGGCTCCAGCTCGGCACCGCCCACCTCAAGCGCTTTGAGGTACTCGAAAGCCCGATCCTGCAAATCCAGCAGGATGCCGGCCAATACCTTTTTATAGCGGATCGTATCGCCGCGCTGCGCATCGGTCGTCACGTTGTCGATGTTCTTGATGAACACCAGATCGGCGTCGATTTCGTTCAGGTTCTCGACTAACGCGCCGTGCCCTGCCGGACGGAACAGCAGCGTGCCGTCGTCCTGCCGGAAAGGGGTGTTGTCGGGATTGACGGCAATCGTATCGGTCGAAGGTTTCTGCACCGAGAACGAGATGTCGTAACGGATGCCGAAACGCTGTTCGTACACGGGTACCTTTTCCGCCAGGAGGGTTTCGAAGCCCGCGATGTGCTCGGGCGACACGGTGAAATGGATCCGGGCCACGCCTCTGGCCGCGGCATAGACCGCGCCCTCCACCAGGTGCTCCTCCACCGCCTTGCGCGCCCCTTCGGGATAGGCATGGAAGGTCACCAGCCCCTTGGGCTTCTGCCCGTAGCCGAGCCCGTCCTTTACGATGGCACGCACGGTTGCCTTGTCGTCGGCATCGGGCGGCAGCACGGCCTTGAGTTCCGGCCAGAAGGCGAAGCGCCCGATATTGTCCAGCAACGTGTCGATGCCCTTGCCGCGCTTACCCTCGTTGACAAACTCGAACAACTCCTTGAACATACGGGTCGCGGCACCCGAGGCTGGCACGAATTTCACGATGCCCAGGCGGTCGGCCTCCCGTTCATAACGCGCCACGGCGGCGGCAGCCTCCGCGTCGCCCACGACCATCACCCCGTCGCCGGGCGATGCGGCGCGCACAACCTTCAGGAAGGGGAACCCGCGGCGGAAATTCTCCAGCTGGCGCTCGACCGCGTCGGGAGTCAGCCCGTGTTTTTCGATCTGCTGTAAATCTTTTTCGGTAAACATGGTTCTATCGTCTTTAGTTTTTCGTCGGATCGGAATTATCTTCAAAGATAACGAAATAATTTCTAACTTTGCACATCATGATCCGAGAATTTCACCAAACCAGCCTGCGCGGACGCAACAGTTTCGGCGTCGAGCAGCACGCCGCCCGGCTCGTCGAATTCGAGACCGAGGAGGATCTGCACGCGATTTTCGGCGGCGGAATCCCCGACCGCTGGAGCGTCCTGAGCGGCGGCAACAACATACTTTTCACACAGGACTACGACGGGCTGCTGCTGACCCCCGTCTCGCAGCGGATCGCCCTGCTCGGAGAAGAGGGGGGCACGGTACACGTGCGCGCCGACGCCGGGGTCGAATGGGACGACCTGGTGGAGTGGGCCGTACAGCGCGGATTGTGGGGGCTCGAAAACCTCTCGCTGATCCCGGGCAAGGCCGGGGCGGCGCCCGTGCAGAACATCGGCGCCTACGGCTGCGAGGCGAAGGACGCGATCGAGCAGGTACACATGTTCTGCGTGGAAAACTGCAAATGCATGACGCTCGACGCCGCGCACTGCTGTTTCGGTTACCGCGAAAGCATCTTCAAGCACGACCTGCGGGGACGTGTCGTCATCACGGCGGTAGACATCCGCCTTTCGCGTACGCCGCAACCCCGGCTGGGGTACGGCGACGTGGAGCGCGAAGTCGAATCCCGCGGCGGCACGACGCTGCGCAACATCCGCGAGGCAATCTGCGCCATCCGCCGCGCCAAACTACCCGACCCGAAGGTGACGGGCAATGCGGGGAGCTTCTTCAAAAACCCGGTCGTCGATGAATCCGTGGCGCAGCAACTGCGGGCCCGCTGGCCCGACATGCCGCTCTACCCCGCCACCCTTTCGGGCAAGGCCAAACTCGCCGCCGGGTGGCTCATCGACAAGGCGGGGCTGAAAGGCTGCCGAAGCGGACGGGTAGGCATCCATGAACGGCAGGCACTGGTATTGGTGAACCTGGGAGGCGCCACGGGCGGCGAGATACTCGATTTTGCCCGCATGGTACAGGCCCGCGTACACGAAAAGTTCGGCATAGAGATAGACACCGAAGTCAACATATTGTAATATGGCACTTTTAGAGGCTTTCCAGAGGTATGTCGCCGAGAATGACCTGGCGACGCACGACGACCGCATCCTGCTGACCGTTTCGGGGGGCGTGGATTCGATGGTCATGCTGTCGCTTTTCACCCGCAGCGGCTATTCGGTGGGCGTGGCGCACTGCAATTTCCAGCTGCGGGGCGCCGAGAGCGAAGAGGACGAGGTGCTGGTGGAAGAGGAAGCGAAGAAGTACGGCGTGGAGTTTTACAACAAGCGGTTCGAAACCACGGCCGAAATGGAGCGCACGGGCGAGTCGATGGAAATGGCGGCACGACGCCTGCGCTATGCGTGGTTCGACACCCTGAGCCGCGGGCAGGGCTACACGGCCGTGGCGATCGCCCACCATGCCGACGACTCGATCGAGACGTTCTTCATCAACCTGCTGCGCGGCACGGGGCTGCGCGGGCTGACGGGCATCTCGACGCAGGTGGGCAGGATCATCCGTCCGCTGATGTTCGCTTCGCGCAAGGAGATCCTCGAATATGCCGTAGCCAACCGCATCCCGTTCCGCGAGGATTCGTCGAACCGCTCGACCAAATACCTGCGCAACAAGATCCGGCTCGGACTGATCCCCCGCATCCGGGAGATCAACCCCAAGTTCACGAGCCTCATGAGCCGCAACCTGGCACGCCTGACCGATGCCCAGCTATTCATCAACCACGGCATCGAACGTATCCGCGGCGAGGCGGTGACTTCGGCGGACGGGTTCGACACGATCCACCTCGACCGCATCGACCCAGCATTCCCGCAGGAGTTCGTGATTTACGAGTTGCTGAGTTCGGCCTACGGGTTCAAGGGCGACGTCGTCGACTCGCTCTGCCATTCGCTCCGGCACGACATGACGGGGCGACGCTTTTATTCGCGCGAACGGGTGGCCTACGTCGACCGCGGCACCATCGTCGTGGCGCCGATCACCCCCGACGACGCCTGCATGACGCAGGTGGAAAGGGGCGCACAGCGGAGCTACTGCGGCAATTCGGTGCTCTACTTCGAATATACGGACATCGACACGATCAAGAATTTCGGCGTACCGGAGCATATCGCCCAGGTCGATGCCGACCGCTTACAATTTCCGCTCACGCTGCGCCGCTGGCGCGAAGGCGACTCCTTCGTGCCGTTCGGCATGACGGGGCGCAAGAAAGTGAGCGATTTTTTGATCGACGCCAAGGTCTCGATGGCCGAAAAACAGCGGCAGTTCGTACTGCTGTCGGGCGGCGAGATCGTATGGCTCGTCGGCCGCCGCATCGACGACCGCTACCGCCTGACGCCCGACACGGAGAACGTGCTGCGTATCACCAAAGAAATCGTCTGACATGGCTAAAAGCGTACTGAAATTCAAGGATTCCGTCGCCGCATACGAACAACTCGCCGGCCAGATCGCCGCACGGCGGTTCGTCCCCATCTACCTGCTCATGGGCGAAGAGAGCTACTTCATCGACGCCATCGCCGAGCAGATAGCCACGACCGTGCTGGGCGAAGCCGAACGGGCTTTCAACCAGCTCACCGTCTACGGCAGGGACTCCGAGGCGGGGCAGGTCATCAACCTCTGCCGCCAGATGCCGATGATGGGATCCTACCAGGTCGTCATCCTCAAGGAGGCGCAGCAGCTGCGCGGGCTGGACAAGCTCTCGCTCTACACCCAGAAGCCGTCGCCGACGACGATCCTCGTAATCTGCCACAAGGAGAAAAACGCCGACAGGCGTTCGGCCTTCTACAAGGGTTGCGCCGCCAACGGCGCGGTGCTCGAGTCGATGCGTCCGCGCGACTACGAGATCGCCTCGTGGCTCCAGCGATTCATCGCCGGGAAAGGGTTGGCGATCGACACGAAGGCGCTGTCGATGCTGACCGACCACCTGGGCACCGACATTTCGAAAATCTCGAACGAGCTGGGCAAACTGGTCGTCTCGCTGCCCGAAGGCACGAAGCGCATCACCGACGCCGACATCGAGGCCAACATCGGCATCTCGAAGGACTACAACAACTTCGAGCTGTGCAAGGCCGTGGCGACCCGGGACATGGCGCGGGCACTGACGATCGCGGAGCATTTCGCCCGCAACCCCAAGGACAACCCGCTGCTGGTCACCGTACTGGCGCTTTTCGGGCAGTTCAAGGAGCTCTTCGTCGTGAACTACCTCCGCTGGCTCTCGCGGCACAAGGGGGTCGCATTCCCGCCCGACACGGAGCTGATGCGCATCCTCAAGAAGAGCAACGTCTACGTCATCGGCGAGATCAAGCAGAACGCCGCCAACTGGGACAACCGCAAGGTATTCAACATCCTCGGCCTGCTGCGCGAATACGACGCCAAGAGCAAGGGCATGAACGCCGGGGGTGCATCGGACGGCGAACTGCTGCGCGAACTGCTGCTCAAAATCTTCATGCTCTGATGCGGGAAGTCTACCTATACCAGACCGTACATGTCCTCGACGGGGAGTCCCTCTGCCTGCGGGAACACCTGGCCGTACTCGACCGCTGGTCGCGCACGCTCTTCGGGTGCCCGGGGCCACAGGACGCCCGGGAGGTCGGGACGGCCATCGCGGCGGTGGCCGGACGGGAAGCCCCCGGCAGCGACCGTTCGAAATTCGTGCGGCTCGTCCTGCCGGCATCGGGCTCCCTGCGGCTGGAATTCGAAGGCGTTTCGCTCTACCGCGGCTACGACCTGCGCAGCCTGATGCCCGAAGCCGTGACGCTGCAATACGAACCGCCGCTGTTCGACGCCCCCACCTCGGCACGCGAGGCCGCCGTAGAGCTGGCACGGCAATACGCCGGGTTGCAGGGTGCGAGCGTCGCCGTACGCTGCGACCGCAACGGGACTCTCATGGCGGCCGACGAAGCGGCGCTGTTCGCCATCCGGGGCAGGCGGGTCTACGCCCCGCCGGGCGAAGCGAGCATCGGGCGCAGCCTTGCAGTCAGGAGCATCCGCGCCGCCGGGCTGGAACTGGCCGAAGCGCCCGTCGGGCGCGACGACCTGCCGCGCATGGACGAACTTTTCTTCATCGACCACCGGGGCGTCACCGCCCTTTCCCGCTGCGACGGGCAGCCCTACATGGCCATCTTCGCCGAACGCATTGCCGGGGCGCTCCGCGGGCTGTTTCCGAATATGTAGAAACCCTCCCGGGACGGCACACGCTATCTTCGCCGCAAAACCCGGAAACCATGAAAAAATACCTTTTCCTTTACGCCGTCCTCACAACGGCGCTGCTGGCATACGGCTATGCCCGTTACCGCCACGAAACCCGCCGCCTCACCCAGAACCAGGATGCCCTGGCCTCCGGCATCGAACACTACCGCACCCGGCTGGGACAAGAGGCCGCCTCGGTGCAGGCATTGCGTCTGCGCTGTGCCGAATTCGAACGCCTCCGCGCCGAGGATGCCGCCTCCATCCGCCGGCTCGGCATCAAGCTCCGGAGGCTGGAAGCCGCCGCCAAAACAGTCACCGCCACGAGCGTCGACCTGCGCGCGCCCGTCCGCGACACCGTCGTCCTGCTCCGCCGGGACACGCTCCGAATCCGCGATACCCTGAAACTATTCCGCTGGCGCGATGCCTGGGTTACGGTCGAAGGGCGTATCCGCACCGACTCGGTCGCCTGCCGCGTGGAGAGCACCGACACCCTGCGGCAGGTCGTGCACCGCGTCCCGCGGCGATTCCTCTTCATCCGCTGGGGCACGAAGGCCCTGCGCCAGGAGATCGTATCGTCGAATCCGCATACGCGGATCGTCTATTCGGACTATGTAAAGTTCGAACGGTAAATTAATTCGCATTTTTTAACCCGGTATTCCCAAATATTATTACCTTTGTCCGATATGGAAAGGTCTGCTATTTTCCCCGGGTCGTTCGACCCGTTCACCCGCGGCCATGCGGCACTGGTCGACGAGGCCCTGAACCTCTTCGACCGCGTAGTCATCGGCATCGGCAACAACACCTCGAAACAGGGATTGCTGACCGTCGTCAACCGCAAACGGCTGATCGACGACCTCTATGCCGGGAATGCACGTGTCGAAGCCCGGATTTACACGGGGCTCACGGGCGAATTCGCCGAGGAGATGGGGGCCTGCGCCATTATCCGCGGCGTGCGGAACACAACCGACTTCGAATACGAACGCACGATGGAGGCCACCAACCACCGGATCTACCCCGACATCACGACCGTGATGTTGTTCACCCCGGCGCCCGTGGCCGACATTTCGTCGTCGACGGTGCGCGAAGTGCTTTCGTTCGGCCGTTCGGTGGAAGAGTTCATGCCCGTGGGAGTAGATATTAACAAATACCTGTAATTTTATGATGGAATTCACAGCCGAAATGATCGCCGGGTTCCTGGGCGGTGAAATCGTCGGCGACAAGGAGGCGAAAGTACACACCGTATCTTCGATCGAGGAAGGCAGGGCCGGCTCGCTCAGCTACCTTACCAACCCCAAATACGAAGCCTGTATTTATACTACCGGAGCGTCGGTCGTGCTGGTCAACCGCACGTTCGAGCCCTCACAGCCGCTTTCGGCCACGCTCATCAAGGTCGACGACGCAGGCGCCTGCGTCCTGAAGCTGCTCGAAATGTACAATGCCGCAAAACCCCGCCGCAGCGGCATAAGCCCGCTGGCCTCGGTCTGCGCCGAAGCCCAGGTGGGCGAAGGGTGCTACATCGGCGACTTCGCGGTCGTCGAAGCCGGCGTGAAGATCGGCAACGGATGCCAGATTTATCCGCAGGTATACCTCGGAACGGGCGTAAGTGTGGGAGAAGGCACGATCCTCTATCCGGGGGTCAAGGTCTACGAAGGCTGTTGCATCGGACGCAACTGCATCCTGCACGCGGGCGCCGTGATCGGCGCCGACGGATTCGGATTCATGCCCAATGCCGCAGGCGGGTTCGACAAGATACCCCAGCTGGGCAACGTCGTGATCGAAGACGACGTGGAGATCGGCGCCAATACCTGCATCGACCGCGCCAAAACCGACTCGACGGTCATCCGCCGGGGCGTGAAACTGGACAACCTGATCCAGATCGGCCACAACGTGCAGGTCGGCGAGAACACCGTCTCGTCGGCACAGACCGGCATCGCAGGCACCTCGAAGGTGGGCAGCAACTGCTTCCTCGCGGGGCAGGTGGGCATCGCCGACCATGTCAACGTCGGCAACAATGTGAAGATCGGCTCGAAGAGCGGCCTGGACAAGGACGTGCCCGACGGCGAGATCCGCTTCGGCTACCCGGCGCTGCCCGGCATGCAGTACCACCGTTCGGCGACGGTTTTCAAACGGCTGCCCGAACTCGAAAAACGCGTGAACGAGCTGGAGAAGCAACTCGCAGCATCAAAAAAATAACCAACATCTTCGCATTATGAAAAACTTATTCCTTTTCGCAACAGCCGCAGCCGTGCTGTGCAGTTGCAGTAACCAGCCCAAGTACATCATCGACGGCGATATCGCCGGGCTCGAAGGAACGGTCTACCTGTACCAGGGCGACAGCCTGATCGACTCGGCAGCCGTCAAGGCAGGCAAGTTCCAGTTCAGGGGCAACGCCCAAACGCCGGGCGTACACTACCTGCTCGACTCGCGCGAGGGACGCCCGCAGGCTTTCGCCATGCAGTTCATCCTCGAACCGGGCAACATCTCGATCAAGAGCGACGCCGAGGATCCGCAGGTTCGCCATACCACCGGCACGCCGGCCAACGACGCCAGCGACGCCTATTCGGCAGCCAGCCGTGCCCTGATCAAGGAATACCGCGACCAGGCTACGACCGACGAGCGCCGCGAGGCCATCGAAAAGGAGTTCGAACAACTGACGCTTTCGACGATCGACAACAACCGCGACAATTTCTTCGGCGTGGCGCTGATGCCCAACCGGGCCTACGAGCTTTCGGGACAGGAAACCCTGGACGAAATCGCCAAGTTCTCGCCCGAGATGCAGCAGACCAAGGAACTGACCGACCTGAAGGCCTCGGCCGAACAGAAGCTCAAGACCGACGTCGGCCAGCCCTACATCGACATCGTGCAGAACAATGCCGAGGGGCAGCCCGTATCGCTCAAGTCGGTGATCGACAATCCGGCCAACAAGTACACGCTCGTGGACTTCTGGGCTTCGTGGTGCGGCCCCTGCATGGGTGAGGTTCCCCACCTGAAGGAGACCTACGACAAGTTCCACAAAAAAGGCTTCGAAATCTACGGTGTCTCGTTCGACCGCGACCGCGACAAGTGGCTCGCTGCCGTCAAGGACAACGGCATGGACTGGATTCATGTCAGCGAGCTGCAACAGTTTGACAACCAAGCTGCCAAAGACTATGCGGTACAGGGCATCCCGTCGAATTTCCTGATCGACGCCCAGGGCGTGATCGTCGCCAAGAACCTGCGCGGCGAAGACCTCTACAAGAAAGTGGAGGAGCTCCTCGGAAAGTAGCCCGCCGCGAATAAAAAGCCCCTCCGAGCCGCAAATGCCCCGGAGGGGCTTTTCGATAAAACCACCCCGTCCTATGAAAAAAACACTCCTTTTCGCATCGGCCGCAGTCCTGTTATGCGGTTGCGGCACCGGATCCAAATACGTCGTCGAAGGCCACATCGCCGGGCTCGAAGGCACCGTCTACATGTTCGAGGGCGACAGCCTGATCGACTCGGCCGTCGTCGAAGGCGGCAAGTTCCGCTTCGAAGGCCCGGCGGACATCACCGCCCGGCGCACCGTCACCGATTCGCGCGAAGGGGAGGTGCAGCGGTTCGGGACGATGTTCTTCCCCGAACCGGGGACGGTTTCGATCGAGGACAACCCCGATGCCCCGGCCGGGTCGACCCGTGTGACGGGCACCCCGGCAAACGATGCAAGCGCCGCTTTCTGGGCGTCGGCCATGGCGCTGATGAATGAATACCACCGGGAAGGCACCTCCGATGAACGTCGCCGGGAGATCGAAGACGAACTGGGCGGGCTCCCCCGCAAAACGGCGGATGCCAACCGCGACAATGCGTTCGGAATCATAGCCCTGGAAGGGATGGCCCCCACGCTTTCGGGACAGGAGCTGCTCGACCGGATCGCCGAATTTTCGCCAGGGATGCAAAAGTCCCGGGAGTTGTCCGCGCTCAGGACGGTTGCGGCGCAACGTCTCAAGACCGACATCGGCCAGCCCTACATGAACATCATGCAGGGCGATGCCGACGGGCAGATCGTCACCCTGACCTCGGTGATCGACAACCCGGCCAACAAATACACGCTCGTGGACTTCTGGGCATCGTGGTGCGGCCCCTGCATGGAGGAGGTTCCCCATCTGAAGCAGGCTTACGACAAGTTCCACGGCCGGGGCTTCGAAATATACGGCGTATCGCTGGACAACGACAACGACAAATGGCTCGGCGCCATCCGCGAGCACGGCATGGGCTGGGTGCAGGTCAGCGACCTCAACGGCTTCGACAACCTCGCGGCGAAAGACTATGCCGTGCAAAGCATCCCGTCGAATTTCCTGATCGACGCCCAGGGCCGGATCGTCGCCAAGAACCTGCGCGGCGAAGACCTTTGCAGCAAAGTCGCCGAATTGCTCGCCGAGTAATCCGTCCTGCGCGGGGATACCCGTCCGCCTCCGCTCAGGGCCACCGGAACGGTTCTTTGCAAAAAGCCGAAACGGCCCTGCCCGAAAACACGAACACGGCCTTACGGGCATCCCTCGACCCGAACACCATGCAATGCCGGAAATATATTCCAGCACGCAAATTCGGGATGCTTCCGACTACCGGATCTTCATCCGCTGCGGCGAGGCGTCCCACATATTGAAATATCGGAAGAAGCGCCTGTCTTTATTCCGAATAACGAAGGGATAACAACCTGCTTAAAAAAATGCAACATCAGGAGACATACCGCATCATGGGCATCGACCCCGGCACCAATTACATGGGGTACGGGGTGTTGGAAATCGAGGGGCGCAACGTCCGTTCGGTCGTACTGGGCGACATCGACCTGCACAAACTGACCGATCCCTATGCCAAGCTACGTTATATCTTCGAGCGGGTCGGAGCGCTGATCGACCAGTACGCCCCGCGCGAAGTGGCGTTGGAATCGCCTTTCTTCGGCGAAAACGTGCAGTCGATGCTCAAACTCGGGAGGGCACAGGGCGTGGCCATGGCGGCTGCGCTGAGCCGCGGCCTCGCCGTTTCGGAATACGCCCCGATGCGCATCAAGCAGAGCATCACGGGGCGCGGTTCCGCCGCCAAGGAACAGGTCGCAGCCATCGTCTGCCGCATCCTCTCGATAGATCAGCCCCCCAGACGGCTCGATGCCACGGACGGCATGGCCGTAGCCTTGTGCCACCACTTCACAACGGCCAGCCCGCTCAACACGGCCCTGGGTGACGAGCGCGTAAAAGGGCTGGGCGGCGGCAAAAAAGCAGCTTCGAAACGCGGCTCCCAGAGTTGGGAGAAATTTCTGAAAGACCATCCCGACCGGGAGCTCAAATAAACCTCACAGACCCATAGCATGAAAAGAATCTCTGCCATTTTTATCGCCACGGCACTCCTATCCGGCTGCGGTGGCCCTCATTACACCGTCACCGGGCGTTACGGCCTCGCACCGGGCGACTCGGTATATCTGCTGGGCAGCGGCAATACGGTGCTTGCAGCCGGAGTCATGGATGCAGATACGACCTTTACGCTGAAAGGACGCATTGCAGCACCCGAACTGGCATCCCTGTCCGACCGCTATGCCACGGTAGAACCGGCCATGCTCTTCCTCGAAGCGGGCACCATCCGGATCGAACCCAGAAACGGCTCCGGCTACCGGGTCACGGGCACCCGGCTCAACGACCGGGCGGACTCGGTTTACCGGTCTTGTGCGGCGCTCGACGCCCGCCTCCGGGACGAAAAGCTATCGGGCGGAAACCCGGAAACGATCCGGACTATCGCATCGGAACGCAATGAGGTGATTTCAACAGCCGTCAGGGCCAACAACGACAACCTGCTGGGTGCATATCTGTTCCAGCAATTCCAATCGTCCGGCACCCCCGCCGGTGTCCGGGAGCGCCTTGCGGAGTTCTCCCCCGAGATGCAGGCACATCCGATCCTGAGAGGAGTGCTCGCGCGGATTGAAGCAGTCGAAAAGACAGCTATCGGCCAGCCGTACACCGACCTCGCCCTGTGCGACGCCGAAGGTGCCGCTATCCCGCTGTCATCCGTTGCGGGAAAGGCGAACTGGGTTCTGCTCGACTTCTGGGCGACCTGGTGCACCCCCTGCTGCCGCGAGATCCCCCACCTGCGCGAGGCATACGCCGCCTACAAAGCCAAAGGGCTCGAAATTTACTGCGTCTCGCTCGACAACGACGAGACGAAATGGCGGTCGTTCACATCGGATAACGACATGCCGTGGATCAATGTCCTGGGCATCGACGCGGACAAACAGAGCACGGCGGCCGCAGCCTACGGGATCACGTCGATCCCCGCGAACTTCCTGATCTCGCCCGACGGCATCATCGTAGCGAAGAACCTGCGCGGCGGGGAGCTTTCGAAGAAACTCGCCGAAATGCTGGAATAGCCGTGGCAACAACCCTCTGATAATCCGACCGGTGTATGTTTCCGACACAAAACGGGCCATCTTTTTATTAAAATATTTACGGAATAATTTGCGTGTTTAGGATTTTCACCCTATATTTGCACCTGCAATTCGGCACCGTAGCTTAATTGAATAGAGCATCTGACTACGGATCAGAAGGTTACAGGTTTGAGTCCTGTCGGTGTCACGAAGAGGGAGCAAAGAAAGTTGCTCCCTCTATTGTTTTTTAGCGAGTTACATCGCTGAAACCAAACTCTTTCGGCAATGCAGGTAGTTTTTCCGTGTCTCGTTTCAAGCCTGTTTTTCCTCGGTTCTCACCGTTTATGTAAACCAAGGTGCAAACCGATTGTATCGGTTAAACATAATAATGTGCCGGACAGTGAATAAACCTGCCGGATTTTATGCCTTTTCACCCAGAAAAAAAAGAAAAGCCGGTGATACCGCTATTTATGAAACAAATAATCATTAACTTTATCAGAAAAACATCCCCCAATGAAAGAAACCACTAATTTCGATGATTTTTCGGTAAAAAAAGCGATCTCGCTTGCGAAAACTTTTGCAAAAGACGCTTACACGAAAGAATTAGGAGTCGTTCTGAGTGTGGCATTTAGAGATATACGCAATCTACCGGCATTGAAATTTAACCAGAACGAGCCCATCCCCCTCAAAGAATATGTCAAGAAGTGGGTTGCACGATATCTATCAGGATACAATGGCAGGCCGTCCAAACGGCAGGGCAAAAAATCCCAAACAAAACCGGATCCTGCCGTAAAATTAATTCTCCGAACCCGAAGAGAAGATATCGACGACAATTTCGCAGATACACTTGAAAAAGGGCACTCCATCATGATGACAATCGAGGGGATGGTCGGCAATCTGCTCGAAGAATATCTGGCGACAATTTTACACCCGTATGGTTGGTATTGCTGCTGGGGAAGCACCATAGACGCGGTCGACTTTTGCAAGGAAGACGGCTCTTTACTCCAGGTGAAGACAAGCAGCAATTCGGAAAACAGCTCCAGCATCCGCGTGCGGAACGGAACAGAAATAAGAAAATGGTTTCGAAGATTTTCCAATAAAGCCAATAAATTCAACTGGGTCGCCCTAAACGAAATAATCGGCAGGGACATATTCAGCGAAGAAAATTCTGAACGAGAATTCAGGGATTTCATTACCCGGACGATCCGAGAGAATCCCGGCTGCATCTACACCCCCGAAAAGTGCCATATCGAAGATGTTCAGATGGAGCTGTTGTAATTCCCAAAAACAATCGAACCTTCCATTCCGAATCGGTTCGATTGTTTTTATGACGACTATCGCGCTCCCGGCATTTTAATAATTCATTTTCTATCCGACTTGTTATTTTCCATAGGAAATTTGTTTTGATGGAAAATAATTCATATCTTTGCATCGTTATTGATACAGAAGAACGATAAAAACGGATAAAGCCCATGAAAAAACTATTATTGACCACGATGTGCATGCTCGGCCTGGCAGCCTGCGCAAACGGCAGCAACAAGGAAAACAACACTAAAAAAGAGAATACCATGAAAACGATCGCACTGACCAAGGCGGATTTCCTGACCAAAGTCGCAAATTACGAAACGAACCCTACCGAGTGGAAGTACCTCGGCGACAAACCGGCGCTCATCGACTTCTACGCATCATGGTGCGGCCCCTGCAAGGCGCTTGCCCCGGTTCTGGAAGAGCTGGCTGCCGAGTACGGCGACAGCATCTACATCTACAAGGTGAATACCGAAGAGGAGCAGGAGCTCGCCGCCGCATTTGGCATCCGCTCGATCCCGACGCTGCTTTTCATCCCCACCAGCGGCAAGCCCCAGATCGCACAGGGTGCCCTACCCAAGGCGTCGCTCAAGGAAGCCATCGACCAGGTACTGCTCAACAAGTAAACAGGCATGGCACTCACCGTAGACAATCTCCGCTGCCCGCAGAACCACCGGTGCCCGCTGCTTTTGGTCTGTCCCGTCGGGGCGATCACCCAATCGGGGTTCGGGCTTCCGGCAATCGACCCGGAGAAATGTATCGAATGCGGCAAATGTATCGGGCACTGCGGCAAACAGGCCATACGCAAACCGGCAGACAATGGAAAAACTGTGTAGGATCCGCGAGCTGCAACGGGCCGTCAACCGGTTCGAAGCGGCACTCGAACGCTCGCACGGGATCTGCCTGAACGAAGGCATGGCCTTATGCAGCCTTTCGAAAGCCGGACGTCTCTCCTGCGGGGAGCTGGGCGAAATGCTGGGGCTTACTCCGTCGAACACCTCGAAGGTGCTCCGCTCGGTCGAAGGGAAAGGCTACGTAAACCGGGAGTTGGGTACGAACGATAAGCGGCAGATGTACTTTTCGCTGACCGAAAAGGGCCGCGGGCTCCTGGGAAGCATAAATTGTGAAGAAATCAAAACGCCCGAATTACTGAAAACACTATTCGGGGAATAATGACGCAAACGGGGCAGCCGGTCTTTCGGGATCGGCTGCTTTTTTATACCCGTTCCTGCCAGTCGTCATTGTATGGAACGGATGCCATATTACAATTTTTTCCAAAAACACTTATTTATATAATATTTTAAATATTAAATACCGTTTTATGTGATTTTTTATCATTAAAAGTGAATTTTTAATTAAAAATTCCTTAAATTTGTGAAAACAGCATAACTGCACGACCTCATGGCAAAACGGGAATTATTACTCGGAGACGAAGCCCTCGCACTGGGGGCGCTCCACGCAGGATTGTCGGGTGTCTATGCCTATCCGGGCACGCCTTCGACCGAAATCACCGAATATATACAAGGACATCCGCTCACCGCCGAACGAGGCATCCACTGCACATGGTCGGCCAATGAGAAGACGGCGATGGAGGAGGCGCTGGGCATGTCGTTCGCCGGAAAGCGCGCCTTGGTGTGCATGAAACATGTGGGCATGAACGTCGCCGCCGACGCCTTCGTCAACTCGGCGATGACGGGAGCCAACGGCGGACTGGTCGTCGTGGCGGCCGACGACCCCTCGATGCACTCGTCGCAGAACGAGCAGGATTCACGCTTCTACGGCAAGTTCGCACTCGTCCCGACGTTCGAGCCCTCCACGCAGCAGGAGGCCTACGAGATGGTGCAGGCCGCGTTCGATTTCTCGGAAAAATACCGCATCCCCGTACTGATGCGCCTTACGACCCGCATGGCGCACTCGCGCGCCATGGTCGAACCGCGCGAGGCACGCCCCGAGAACAGCCTCGCCTATCCCGCCCGGACGCGCCAATGGGTGCTGATGCCGGGCAATTCGCGCGTAAGATACGAGGCATTGCTCGCCGACTATGCCCGCTTCGAAGAGGAGGCGGCTGCAAGCCGCTTCAACCGTTACGCCGACGCTGAAGATAAATCGCTGGGCATCATCGCCTGCGGCATTGCCTACAACTACCTCATGGAGAACTACCCCGACGGATGCCCGCACCCGGTGCTCAAAATATCGCAATACCCGCTTCCGCAGGAACTCGTGCGCCGCATGGCGTCGGAATGCAAGGCGCTGCTCATCATCGAGGAGGGACAACCCGTCGTCGAAGAAGCCCTGCGCGGCATCCTGCCTGCGCCCATTGAGATCCGTGGCCGCATGTCGGGCGAACTGCCCCGCACCGGGGAACTGACTCCGGACAGCGTACGCACGGCCCTGGGGCTCACCCCGCACGCGCCCCTCGCCGCCAGCGGCATCGTCGTCCCCCGTCCGCCCGCATTGTGCCAGGGTTGCGGCCACCGCGACATGTATACGGCACTGACGGAGGTAGCAGGCGAATATGAAAATGCCAAGGTATTCAGCGACATCGGCTGCTACACGCTGGGGTGGCTCTCGCCGTTCCATGCCATCGACACCTGCGTCGACATGGGCGCCTCGATCACGATGGCCAAAGGCGCAGCCGACGCCGGACAGCACCCCGCCCTGGCCGTCATCGGCGACTCGACCTTCACCCACTCGGGGATGACCGGGCTGCTGGACGCCGTGAACGAGGGGACGAACATCACGGTCGTCATTTCGGACAACCTCACCACAGGCATGACCGGAGGCCAGGATTCGGCCGGCACGGGACGCCTCGAACAGATATGCGCCGGCCTGGGCGTCGCCCCCGCCCACATCCGCGTCGTAGTGCCGCTGCCCCGAACCCGCGAAGAGATGAAGGCCATGCTCCGCGAAGAGATCGCCTTCGACGGCGTCTCGGTCATCATCCCCCGCCGCGAATGCATACAGACCGCCAAACGGCACAACGCAACCAAACAGAAACAATAGCGACACGCCCGTCGCGGCGACCGCCCGGCGGCAAAACCCTAAAAACAGGCAAACCATGAAACGCGACATCATACTCTCGGGCGTAGGGGGACAAGGCATCCTCTCGATCGCCACCGTCATCGGCAGGGCTGCCCTCGACCAGGGGCTGCACATCAAGCAGGCCGAAGTCCACGGCATGAGCCAGCGGGGCGGCGACGTGCAGTCGAACCTGCGCATCTCGTCAGATGAAATCGCCTCCGACCTCATTCCGCGGGGTGCCGCCGACCTGATCATCTCGCTCGAACCGATGGAAGCACTCCGCTACCTGCCGTGGCTTTCGACCGGGGGCTGGGTCATCACCAACACCGCCCCGCTGGTCAACATCCCCGACTATCCCGATGCCGATACGCTCGGGCGGGAGATAGCCTCCCTGCCGCACAGCGTGGCACTCGACGTGGATGCCATCGCCCGCCAGGCCGCATCGCCCCGTGCCGCCAACATCGTGCTGCTGGGCGCCGCAGCACCGTTCCTGGGCATCGCACCCGAAAAACTCGAAGCGGGCATACGCGCCATTTTCGCCCGCAAGGGCGACGCCATCGTCGACACGAACCTCGCGGCATTCCGCGCAGGCTACGCATACGCACAAAAACAGACCGCACAATGGGAAGGCTGCCGATAGACCGCTCCGTGCTCGACTCCGCGCTGGAGCGCATGGACATTGCGGACATCGCCCAAGCGACGATCCGCCAGTCGGGCGACATAGCCCGCATCATGGAAACACAGACGGGGATGGAATTCCTGCACCTCGAAATGGGTGTGCCGGGGCTTCCGCCCGAAAAGGCGGGGGTCGAAGCCGAATGCCGGGCTCTGCAATCAGGCGTGGCATCGCAGTACCCCAACATGTTCGGCATCCCCGAACTCAAACAACAGGCTTCGCGTTTCATCCGCGCGTTCCTCGACGTCGGGGTCGCACCGCAGGGCTGCATCCCGACGGTCGGGTCGATGCAGGGCAGTTTCACGGCTTTCCTGCTCTGCTCGCAGCTCGTGCCCGGGAAGGATACGATCCTCTTCATCGACCCCGGATTCCCCGTGCAGCGCAACCAGGTGCAGATCCTCGATATCCCCAGCGCGTCGTTCGACATCTATGAATACCGCGCCGAAAAACTGGGCCCGAAGCTGGAAAGCTACCTCGCACAGGGCAACATCGCCGCCATCGTCTATTCGAACCCCAACAATCCGGCGTGGATATGCCTCACCGAGGATGAGCTGCGTACGATCGGCGAGCTGGCTACCCGATACGACGCCATCGTCATCGAAGACCTCGCCTACCTTTGCATGGACTTCCGCAAACCCCTGGGACGCCCCTTCGAAGCGCCCTACCAGGCCACCGTGGCCAGGTACACGGACAACTACATCCTGATGATCTCCGGCTCGAAGATATTCAGCTACGCCGGCCAGCGCATCGCCATCGCAGCCATCTCCGACAAACTCTACCCGCGGCACTACCCCGCGCTCAAACAGCGCTACGGCATGGGGCGCCTGGGCGACGCCTATGTCCTGACGTTCCTCTATGCCGCCTCGTCAGGCACGAGCCACTCGGCGCAGCACGCCCTGGCGGCGATGTTCCGCGCTGCGGCCGACGGGCACCTCGATTTCGTGGGCGAAACCTCGGAATACGCCCGGCGCGCCCGCCTCACCAAGGAGATCTTCCAGCGCCACGGCTTCCGCATCGTCTACGACAAAGACCAGGACGAAACCGTCAGCGACGGATTCTTCTACACCGTCGGCTACGGCGGTCTCTCCAGCGCGGAGCTGCTGAGCGAACTGCTCCTCTACGGCATCTGCGCCATATCGCTCACATCGACCGGCAGCCGCCAGCCGGGCATCCGGGTCTGCGTTTCGCAACTGAACCGCCCCGAGCAGTTCGAACTGCTCGAAACACGCCTAACCGCCTTCGGGCAAAACCACCGATAAGCCTATGCGATTCACGACAGCCGCCGAAGCCGTAAAGCTCATCCGCCCGCACAGCAGCGTCTACATTCAGGGCAGCACCTCGATCCCCGAAGTGCTCGTCCGCGCCATGACCGACCGCGCCGCCGAGCTCACCGATGTCACGCTCTACTCCGGATTCGCCGTCGGGAGGGCAGACGCCCCCTATTGCAGCCCCGAATACAAGGATACGTTCCTGGTCAACAGCCTGTTCGTGGCCAATAACATCCGCCGCTGGCTGGCCCAGGGCTACGGACAGTCGATCCCGGCCTTCCTGGGCGAAATCCCGGGGCTGTTCCGCGACGGGACGCTGCCCGTCGACGTGGCAATCCTCAACCTCTCACGCCCCAACGAGGAGGGCTACTGCTCGTTCGGCGTCTCGGCCGACCTGGCCGTTTCGGCCGTGGAATGCGCCAGGACAATCATCGCACAGGTCAACACGGCCATGCCGTTCTCCTACGGCGACGCCGTGATCCACCTCTCGCGCGTCGCCGCGGCCGTCGAGGTCGACGACCCGCTGGTCGAGGTGCCCTCGGCAACCCCCACCGACATCGAACGCAGGATCGGCAACCACATCGCCGAACTGATCCCCGACGGAGCGACATTGCAGATCGGCGTGGGCGGAATCCCCAATGCCGTGCTGGCCGCGCTCACGGGCCACAAACACCTCGGGCTGCATACCGAGGCGATGACCGACGGCGTGCTGCCGCTGCTCGAAAGCGGCGTGATCGACAACTCGCTCAAACGGGTCATGCCCGGCGTAACGGTCGCCTCGCTGGCGCTGGGATCGCGCCGGCTGTACGATTATATGGACTACCGCAAAGACCTCGTGATGAAGGATGTGGCATGGACGAACGACCCGTTCCGCATCCGCGAGAACCCGCGCGTGATGGCGATCAACTCGGCCGTCGAGGTCGACCTCACGGGGCAGGTCTGCGCCGACTCGGTCGGTGAGCGCATCATTTCCGGCGTAGGCGGGCAGCACGATTTCATGTACGGAGGAGCCCTGTCGGAGGGCGGGAAAACCTTCATCGCCATCCCGTCGACTACTCTCAAGGGCGAATCGAAAATCAAGGCGCTGCTGACGCCCGGCGCGGGCGTCGTGACGACCCGCCACATGGTACAGCACATCGTAACGGAATACGGCGTTGCGCACCTGCGCGGCCGCAACCTCGCCCAGCGGGCGCGGGCATTGATCGCCGTCGCCCATCCCTCGGTGCGCGAAAAGCTGGAAAAGGCCGCCTGCGAACGCTTCGGCTACTCGTTCCTCAGGCTCAGATAGGGGCGCCCGGCCTCTTCGAAGAGGGCGACACGCTTATCCTGCATTTTTCCACCCGGCAAGCCGGCAAGGAATAGCGTAAAAAGCGTGATTCGTCCGGAATAATATAAAACGACGATCCATGCGCTGGAAATACCTCTTTTTCGACCTCGACGGAACGCTCACCGACCCGATGCCGGGTATCACCCGTTCGGTGCAGTACGCCCTGCGGCATTTCGGCATCGAGGCCGACGACCCCACGGCGCTGTGCCCCTTCATCGGGCCGCCGCTGCGCAATTCGTTCCGCGAATTCTATGACATGAGCGACGCCGATGCCGAGGTAGCCGTCGAAAAATACCGCGAATATTACGCCCCGAAAGGGATTTTCGAGAACAGGCTCTACGAAGGGATCCCCGAGTTGTTACGCGACCTGCGGGCGCACGGGGCGACACTGGTCGTGGCGACCTCGAAACCCACCCGTTTCGCGGAGCAGATTGCCCGGCATTTCGGGTTCGCGGACGACTTCGCGCTTATCAGCGGCAGCACGCCCGACGGCTCGCGCGACGCCAAGGCCGACGTAATCCGCCATGCACTCGCCACGCTGGGCATCGACGACCCCGCCCGTGCCGTGATGATCGGCGACCGCCGCCATGACGTCGAAGGCGCAGCCGCAACGGGGCTTGCCGCCATCGGCGTACTGTGGGGTTACGGCAGCCGCGAAGAGCTTCAGACCGCAAAACCCGCATTTATTGCGGAAGATATTCCCGCCCTGCGGCAGTTGCTTCTGGGATAGACGCGGACAGGAGCCGGAGGTCGACCCCAAACACGTAACAGAGACGGAGGCCGAAGGCAAAAGCCCGACGAAACCGGATACGGGCGCCGACCCCAAACGCGCGACGGATACGCAGACGGACACCGATCCCAAAAGCCATACGGATACGGACACCGGACAGCTATGCCCCTGCAACAAAAGCAGACCTGCCAATTGGCAGGTCTGCTTGACACGTCGGGATGCCGCGGTTACCACCGGCACACCGGGTTATTTTGCGAACTTCATTTCGTCGAGCAACCACCCGGCGTCGGCATACTTGTCGATCACCCACATCACATAGCGGATATCCACGCACACCGTGCGCGCCAATTCGGGATGGAACCACACGTCGCCGGCCATCGACTCGCGGTTGCCGTCGAACGCAAGCCCTATAAGGTGCCCCCTGCCGTCGAGTACGGGGCTGCCCGAATTGCCTCCCGTAATGTCGTTGTCGGTCAGGAAATTGACATAGAGCGTACCATTCTCGCCCCAGCGTCCCCAGTCCCGTTTGGCGATCAGCCGCCGCATACGGTCGTCGACACGGTATTCGTATTCGTCGGGGTTGTACTTCTCCATATAGCCCGCAATCGTCGAACGCGAATCGTAATGCACGCCGTCCGAAGGGTTCAGGGGCTGCACGTTACCGTAGGTCAGGCGCATGGTCGAGTTGGCATTGGGATACTGCGCCAGTCCTTCCGAAGCACGGAAATCGTAAAGCAGGTCGGCATAGCGGCTCTCGCTCCGCCCGACATGCGCACGGCCGCGCTTTTCGGCCTTGTCCACACCGCCCGTAAAACGCTGTACGGTGACCGATTCGGTAAGCGCCACCATGGGGTCACGGCGTATTTCGGCCACCGACCGGTTCTTCGAGAAATAGGCATCGTAACGCACGGGGTCGCTGCAAAACGAAGCATCGAACGCCGCACGCGCCATACGGTCGGCATCGCCTCCCGCCTGGTCGTACATCGCCTGCAACTGCACGCCCCACATCTCGCGCGGCACGTTGGCCGTGAAGTTCACCACCATCCGCGCCAACAGGTCGCGGTCGGTCGCGGCATCGTAGTTACGGCGCAGGCGGCCGCTCCCGGCCACGACGCTTCGGGCATCCTTCGAATCCACGATCAGCGAGTCCTGCTTCAGCCGTTCGAGTTTGCCAAGGTACGACGACACGCGGTTGGCCACGAGCAGCGCCTCGCTGGGGCCGAGCCATGCCTCGCGGAAATAATTGAGGTTGCGCTCGGCGCCCTGCCGCGCCTCGTAACCGCGCGCGAGCTCTTCGAGCAACGTCCCGTCCTCGGCCTTGCGGGCGGAATCGGCCTCGATCCAACGCTGCAGGCGTTCCTCCTCGGCCTCACGGATCGCCACGACGTCGAAACGGCGCAGGCATTTGTTCTCCCACTTGGCGTAGTCGGCGTAGTTGCTCAGGCCGAAATAAGCATCCGAATACTCCATGCGCACCCGCGGATCGCGTTCCATATGGCGTTTGAGAATATCCATCCGGTCATGGCGGTTGGCCACGACGATCGGGTTCCGGACACGCTGCTTCTCGGCCACGGCGAACGACGACGCATAGCGGTTCGTACGCCCCGGGAATCCGATCACCATTGCGAAGTCGCCGTCATGCACGCCGCCCGTGGCGACCTGCAACACGCGGCGGGGTTTGAGCGGCACATTGTCGGCGGAATAGGCCGCAGGGCGTCCCTCCCGGTCGGCATAGACGCGGTAAAGCGCGAAATCGCCCTTGTGCTGGGGCCAGCCCCAGTTGTCGTAATCGCCGCCGAAGGCACCGATCGACGCAGGCGGCGTACCCACCAGCCGCACATCCTTGTAGATGTCGTAGTAGAACATCAGGTACATTTTGCCGCCCCACATCGAGTAGCACGACACCTCGCACTCCGTTTCCCGGCCGTAGCGCCCTTCCAGTTCGGCATAGAGGCGGCGCGGGGCCATCATGCCCCATTTCCCGGCGGCTTTCATCTCCTCCTTGAGCGCATTGGCCTCGTCGGTCACGTCGACCACCTTGCGCACGAACCACACGGTCTTGCCGGGGACGGGAATCTCCTCATCGCGCGTACGTGCCCAGAATCCCGTTTCGAGCAGGTTGCATTCGGGCGTCGACAGGGCGCAGATGTCGCTGTAAGCCACATGGTGATTGGTAATCATCAGCCCCTGGTCGGAGATCATGCTGCCCGTCCCCATGCCGCCGTCGACAGCCACCACGGCATCGGCCAGCGCCGCCGATTTCTCGTTGTAAATCTCCTTATCCTTGATTTTCAGTCCCCGGGCCTTCATCTGCGGATAAATCTCCGCCAGCCGGTGCATCAGCCACATGCCCTCGTCGGCCCTTGCAGTCTGCATACAGAGCAGCACAACGGCCAGACAGGCTATCCATCTTCTCATATCTTTCATTCTTATAAACGGGAGGGCACCGTCGCCGACGCCCTCCCGTTGAGTTTAGGGTTACTCTTCGACGGTCTTACCCTCGGTCGTGAACTTCAGCCGCGGGTCAGCCTCCTTGAAGGTGCCGTCAGCCATGCGCAGCGTCCATTTTTCGGCCTGGAAAACCTCTTTCCACAGCTTCGCGTCGTCCCACATCGACTTCACATAGCGGATGCGCATCACGGGCTTCATATCCCGCAGGACGAAATCCACGGACACGATGCCGTCCGTACACGAAAGGAAGCTCTTGAAATAGGGGAACGCATTGCGGATCGGCATCTTCTCGATACCGGGGAATACCATCTCGTAGACCGCCTTGGGGAACTGCTCGTCGTCCCCCCACTTCTCCTGGTTGGCAACGAACCTGCCCGCGAGCTTCTCCACATCGCGGAACATGATCTGCGCAAACTCTTCACGCGAAACCTGTCCGGCGACCGCATAGCTTTTAAGCACCGTATGCATCGGGATCACCTTCTCGCTCTCCTTGGTCGGGATGACCAGTTCCTTGGCGTCGATCGCCTCCCCGAACATCTTTTCGGTAATACCGGCAGCCGGATCGACGTAGACCGTCACATCCACCGGACAGGCGAACTCCGACGTGAAGCCGTAGACTCCCTCGATCTTCTGGAGCACCATGCCGAAATAGATCATATCCATCCGGTCGTGGAGCCCTTCGACGCCGAGCTTCACCACGTCGAGCATCGGCACCTGCTCGCCCGGCATGGCATATTTGCGCAGCGTCGGCGCAAAGATCGCAGCCTGTATCTTCAGCGTATCGGTGGCAGCCGGGTCGTAAAGCACCTCGACACCATGGCGGCGTACGAAGGTCTTGACGCCGTATACGCCCTGCACGGCCTGCATCTTGGCCGAAAAAGCCTTCGACGAACCGAAGCACTTGATCGTCTGCAAGCCCTCCATCTCGAACGTCTGCAGGTTCTCGACCTTCTCGTAGTCGCCCCACTTCTCGTCGATCGTCGGCAGTTCCATGGTGGAACCCAGCCATATGGCCAGGAAGAAGAGCACCACGGCCAGCAACCCGGGCACCCAGCGCAGCGAACGGCGGCCGTTGACCTGCAAGGCATCCTTGGCACACGCACCGATGCAGTTGCCGCACAACGTACAGTCGACATGCTTCACCTTCACATAGTCATGGATCGGAAGCTGGTAGGGACATTTCTTTTCGCACAGTCCGCAATTATTGCAGGTGTTCAAGTCCCGCTTGATGTACATCAGGGGGAAGGTGCAGCTGCGCATCTTGGCGATCTCGACGATATAGGCGGCAAGACATGCGCCGCCGATCGTCCATACCCATGCGTTCGCAACGCCCAGCGCACCGAGCGCCCAGCCGCCGAGGGCGGCGATCACGAACAGCAGCGTGAATTTGAAAATGTTGCTGGCAGCTCCCAGCGGACAGATATACTTGCACCAGAACATCTTCACCACGAAGCCGCCCAGGAGCAGCAGCGCAAGGCTCGTGAGCGACATCCAAAGCACGATTTCGCCCTTGAAACCCGTAGCCACGGCATAGAACGGGTCGAGTTTCTTGCAGAACAGCTCGCTCGACGAGAGCGTGAAATAGAGGATCGTGAAGAGCAGCACGTACTTCACCACGCGCAGCAGTTTGTCGACGACGCTGCCCGAAGGGACATCGACCTGCAGGTGCAGTTTTTTCCCGGCACGCCCCATCCACTCGCCGACGGTGCCCAGCGGACAGAGGTATCCGCAAAAAAGTTTGCTGAACAGAATCACTCCCACGGCGAGCACGAGGCCCATCATGATCTGGAGCATCGACATCGAGCAGGCCAGCGAGTTGTTCACCACATAGGTACCGAAAGCCTGCAACCCGCCGAAAGGACAATATGCCTCGACATCGACGGGTTTGTCGCTCAATTTGGCCCAAAGCACCGTGCCCGCAATGGCGGCCAGTACGCCCCATTGCAGCAGGTGCTTCAGATAATTAGGTTTACGTTTCATTTATTGTTGTTTGTGTTGTGTGTGTTTGTGTGTGCGGGGGTGAGGATCACTCCTTGTCCTTGATACAGCGGACGGGAGCGGCGCAATAACCACCCTGGTAAGCGATTGTCATGCGATTGTAACTCTTGTTGTAAGTTATCATGCCGGCATAATACTGGATGTTCTTGATGCCGCTTTCCGGATCGTCGGCCGTATTGTAAGTAACCTTGTAACCCGTCGAGCTGGGGAAATATCCCATGCCGAACGCCGAAGCGTCGACAGCCGAGACCGTGGCCATATAGGCCGGGGTCGCCGTGGCGCTCGCCGCATTGATATAGCCGCAGCCCGCAATATTGAAACCGTCCTTGTTGAGCGCAGCAATCGAACCGCCGCTCTGCGTCTTGTCGAAATAGGGCGACGTCGGGTCGGACAGGCTGCCGCTGCCGACACCCGCCAGCTTGAGCCACTCGGCCATCGTCGGGATATGCCACCCGTCGGGGCAAATACCCTGCGCACCCTCGTATTGGTCGAAATTGGTGCCCGTCATCTCGTCGGTCATTCCCAGCATCACGGGATAGCTGTACAGCAGGCCCGCGGTCTCAGTCAACGACGGGTCGGCGGCTTTCGAGAGGTTGCAGGGGTACCACACCCCGTTGCCGTCCTTCGGGTCGCTCGATATGGTTTTGCCTTCGGGAACATAGCGCAGGTTCTCGGCCATCCACGTGCGGCCGTCCTTGAGCGTGACGATCTTGTACTTCACGCCGCCCCACTCGACGGTCGGGGTCTCCACTTCGCCGTCGCCGTCCGGCAGCAGGTCGTCTCCGTCGACCCAGCCCGCGATCGGGCCGCTGAATTTCACCTGAATGTCAGCCGGCTGCACGTTGCAGTCCATGCGGCGGTTCTCACCCGACTTGAGGTCGGTCGTGCCGAGCGTCTGCGTACGCATCTTACCATCGGCCGTGGTGACCGTAACCTTGAGCTGCACACCGTTCTGCGGCACCAGCAGCGCGTAGTAAACTTTCTCGGCAGTAGCCGTATTGGCGGTCACGTCGGATGCCTCGGCACCCGCCTTGGCCGTAAAATCGCCCGTGGCAGGATCGAGCACACCGGTGCCGACAGCACCCTTGATGACGATGTCCCGGATGTCGAAACCCGATTCGTTGGTCACGCTGATGACGATCCGCGACATTTTGTGCTTGAAGGTCATCTGCGTGGACGACAGCGTGGGCTTGACCCCCGTCTTCACGGCCACGATCAGGTCGGAAGCCGTGTAGTTCACACCGCTCTGATCCGCCTTTACCGAAAACTCCGCAGGCGCCGCGGCACCGGCCTGGTAGGGATAATAGGCGAAGAGCGTCGAGGTGGCGTTGACATCTTCGTACCAGAGGAAACCCTCGGTCTTGAAGTCCGTGCCGTCGAACGACATCTCTTTGTTCGCCACGAACGCCGAACCGTCCGCCGTCATCGTGATCGTGAGGCCGACCTTGTCGTTCAGCTCGAAATCGGTGTCCGTCGCCCGCGTGCCGGACGACATGCTTGCCGGCGTCAGCGCAGGGTTGGCGATCGTCGGGGTGATGCGCACCTGCTTGTCGCCCGTTCCGGTGCTTTCTTCCTTCGAGCAGGCGGTGAAAGCCATCGCCGCGACTGCCATCAATGTCAAAATCTTTTTCATAATCTATCCTTTTGAATTTAAAAATTATATCCTACACTCAGCGTCGCCGCGACCCGGTTGGGCTGCGCGACGTATTCCAGTCCGAAACCGTGTTCGTAACGCGCGAACACGTCGACATAGAACCGTTTGATATTGCGCCGCAGCCCGAGCGCCGCCCCCAGCCGTTTGGCCGTGAGGTATTCGTTTTCGTAATCGTAGTAAGCGGTCAGCTGCCCGGGATATTCGCCCGGCTGCACGCCGGGGGTTTCGAACTGCGTTTCACACTCCGAGAAACCTCCCAGGCGGTAATCCGCCGCGAGGGTCAGCTCCCAGAGGCCGAACGTGCGGATCAGCGAGGCATATATCTTGGTAAAGTGGAGCTTCTGCCCCTTGACATAGGGGTACATCAGCGTCGATTCGCGGTTGAGCTGCGAATAACCGACCCCGGCACGCAAATCCGTATGCGGTGCCACGAACTCGTATTCGCCCCCAAGGTCGAGCCCCTTGCGCCCGAAAGTCGGTGTCGAACCGTGTATGGTGATGGTCTGCACGCCGTTGATGGTCTCGGTGGTGATGATGTTCTCGTCGGTGCGGAGCGTCTGCCAGTCGAGATTCACGCGCACGAAATGCCTGCGCAGTGCCGTTCCCAGCGACAGGGCGGCGTTCGCCGTCACCTGGTGCGTTTCGAACAGATGCCAGATAATGCGGCTCTCGCCCGTCTCGCCCTGCCTGTTACGGTAGGCGACGTCGGCATAGAACGGCCCGTATTGCAACTGGACGCCCGCCCCCTGCGTATTCTCGCGGACGGGGAATCCCGAAACGCCGTTGGTCGAGAGGTGTATGTCGGTGCTCCCCCACTTCTCCAGCGACCCGTAGAGCAGTCCCCGGTCGAAGAATGCCTCGTACAGATCGGCACCGGGGCCCACGCCTTCCGCATCGACCTTCTCGCTGTTCGTACCCACGATATAGACCGCACCGGCGGCAAAACGCCCCGCGTGGTACATTATACCGGGTGAAAATTCGAAATCCAGCCGTGTGTTCTTATGGCGCAGGTCTTTGCGCTTGGCATAGTTGCGGGCTTCGAACTCTACGCGCAGGCCGCCCGTCCACCGGTTGCCCAGCACGGCCGACATACCGCCCGTGAAGGTATAATCCTCGCGCACCTTGCGCCCCGGCGTAAATTCGAGGATGTCCACCGGATAATACCCCGGTTCGGTGAACATCGAGCCGCACATGTTGCGGCCGTCGAAATAGTCGTAGCCGAACCCGCCCGCGAACGAGACCTTCTTCAGGTGGCGCACCGACTCGGTTTTCGCCCCGGCATTCCAGCTGTCGTCCGACGCGGAGTGGCCCGTAAGCCCGCCGTTCTCCTTGGTGAAATAGATTTCGGCATAGGAACGGCTCAGGGAGTCCTGCCGGATACCCGCAGCGTTCGGGCCGCCGTTCCAGGGGTTGCGGCGGAAAATATAGTCGAAACGCTCCTGCGCCGTGGCAGCAGAGACGGCGGCCAACATCAGTATCGTTAAAATCCGTCTCATAGGCTAATCTCGCAAAGATTGTGTCTCACGCTCATAAAAATCGTTCGACGAGTTATTGGTATCCACGTACCTTTCGAAGCCGGCAGCCGCCGTGGCCGCTTCATCCAGCTTCCGGTGCAGGGTATGTCCCTGCGCCTTGGCCGAGAAGCCGACGTAACCGGCATCCACATCGGTGTGCAGGCGTTTGTGCTTGGTCGCCTCGGTCATGTTGCATACCTCGACGCCGTCCACGATCCAGTCGTCCCACGGGATCTTCGAATAGGTGATGCTGCCGCTCTGAACCGTCGACTGGAGGTCGTCGGCCAGATAGGCATCCAGATCGAACCCTTCGGGCGCCCGGAAAAGGATCACGGCGGGCGAATTCTGCGAGATCACGTAGACGACGGCCGTATTCGTCCCGGTCTTTTTCAGCACCTTCATGTAATGCGCCTGGTCGATCTGGTCGCCCGGGACAGGCGTGGGGTGCAACTTGTTGCCGGGATAGTATACCATGTCGTAGAGCACGAAACAGCCCTTGCGGTTGAGGTTCACCGACTGGGAATAGGTCTGCGTATGGTCGACGCCATGGTAGGCCACCACGGCATCCTCGCCGGGTTGCAGCGGGAAATCCGTCCCCGAGCCCGGGAACATCCAGATACAGTCGGGTACGGCGGCGTAATCACGGAAAACGATGTTGCCCGAAGGGTCGGTGCTCGTCCAGGGATTGGCGGCCTGCGAGTTGTAGGGGGCGACCATCGCCAGGCACAGCCCGTCAAGGTAATAGGTCTCGAAACCGTTGTTGTGCAGGATGATATATTTGTCGTCGGCATAAGTCCCCGTCGCCGGCGGATCCTGCATGCAGCCGCCCGAGTAGATCTCCTTGATGAGGATCGTACCCGGCTTGGAAAATTTCAGCGCCACGTCGACTTCCTTGTCCTCGCCGACAAGGTCGACCTGCTCGATCGTACCGTTGAATACCGCCGAATCGTCGGGCAGGTCGAGCACCGAGAGACGGTAATGCCCGGCAGCGACGCGGAACCCGGCGTGGCCCTGCGCATCGGTCAGGGCGGTATAAACATTGCCCGTATTGCGGTCGGAGAGTTTCACCGCGACGCCTTCGCGCAGATAGCCGGCGTACCCCTCGGGATACACGGCCGTCACACGGAGTTCGCGCAGCGCACCGTCGTAAGGGTTCCTGTCGAACGACGTGCAACCGGCCACCAGCAGACAGGACAATATGCAAAGTATCTTTCTCATCGTTTTCAGAATTTAAGACGTACCGTAAGTCCGTAATAGAAATCGGGTGTGAAGACCGCCTTGACACCCGTGGCGTACGACGCGACGAAGGGCCGCGAATTGGTGAAGTTATTGGCGTAGAACGAGACGGAGACATGGTCGCCGATCTCCTTCGTGATGCTCAGGTTGGCCGAGAAATAGGGGTCGTAACCGTCGCCGTTGAAAGAGTAGGCATTGCCCGAACGCAACAGCAGGGAGGAGAAGGCCGGATCGTTCTTCTCGGCATCGGTGAAGGGATGGCGGTTGCCGTCGAGGTCGATGTAGGCCACAGGCCAGATCGCCGTATAGCTGTCTCCGTCGTAGATGCTCCCGCCGGTGGGGTTACGATCCTCGTCGACATTGAAGGCATATTCGCGCCCCCTGTACTCCGAGAGGTTCTGCGAGCGCTTCACGAGCGTGGCTTCGAGCCGCAGCGAGATGATCATACGGATCGAGGGCACATGCGTCGTGGCCGTGAGGTTCATATCCAGCGCATGCAGCTTCCGGCCGTTGTAGGTGACGTTGGAGCTGCCCCCGTTATCGAGATAAACCCCCACATAGGGGTAGAACTCGCCGCCGGTCGAGGTCGAGGGATAGTAGCATGCCTCACCCTCGTTGACGTATTTGGTATAGCCGTAAGCCCCGTCAAGCCGCAGCTGCGTGCGGATGGGGTTGATCTGCGGGAATTCCACGACGAACTCCAGCCCCATGCGGTCTACGGGCGAACCGTTGTTCTGGTAGGTATTCTTGACGAACGTCCGCTTCGTGGAAGTGGTCTGCATGGCGATCCAGCCGGCCGAGGGGTTGTCCTTGTCACGGACGAAGATTTCGCCCGTCTGGCTGTCGACCCGGAAAGCCGGGTTCGCCGGCATCGTGTATGCAGTCCCGTCGGGCAGCGTGGAGGGCACGCCCATCATATTATAGGAGAACGGCTCGAAGGCGGCGCTCAGCTTATAGGGGTATTTCGTGCGGTTGAAATAGCCGACCAGCGAGATCGAGGTACCCCCGATACGCAGGTCGACGCCGACCTCGGAATTGCGGTTGCGCTGCCATTTCAGGTTGTCGTTGTAGAGTATCTGGTAAGGCTGCGTGTGGTAGACATAGGCGCTCTGCCCCGACCCATAGTTGGTAGCGAACACGGGCGTATCGCGGTATTCGGGCAGCGGGTAAAGCACGTTGAACGACGGCAGTTTCTCGGTGATGCCCCAGCCTCCGCGGACAGTCAGACGGTCGTTGATGCGGAATTTCAGGTTGAAGCGCGGCGAGAGGCTCGACGTATTCTCGTATTGCGTATTTTTGATAAAAGTCTTTTCGGCACGCAGGCCCGCCATCAGTTGCAGCGTGGTCGCCCCCAGCGGCACAGTCAGCGTCTCCTCCACGTAGGCCGCGAGGTTATGCATATAGGGGATGTCCGTATACGGACGGGGGCGGTAACCGTTAGGCGCGAGGGAGGGAGTCGCATAGTACTCCCCGTCCCCGACATTACCGTTGGCCCGCCACGAAGCGCCGACCTTGGCATTGCTGTGCACGTCGCCCCAGCTGCGCACCCACGTGGCCTTGAGGTTGGCCGCATAGTCGAGCTGCTTGGAATCGACGTATTTGGTCGAATAATAGACCGGAGGGAGCATCTCGGCGATGTAATACCCTTCCTGTTCGGCATGGACGGCCGGAAGGGAGGTCGAATTGAGATTATAGGTGCGCTTGCGCGCAAGGTTGTCGGTATAGTTGAGCGACGCATCGAAATCCAGGCTCGTGATCCACGACCTGTTCAGCAGCCATTTGAACGAGGTGTTGGCACGCAGCACATTGTCGCGCACCTTCTCCCACTCGCCTTTCTGGGCATCGGGGTCGTCTTCGGTATTCATACCGCCGATATTGGCCGTCACGCCGAAGTTGAAGCGCAGCACCTTGGCGAAGGTATTCTGGTAGTTGAGCGCCAGCCCCGTGCGGGAATAGGAGGTGTAGGGCGACGCAGGGTTCTTCGTGGCCCGCGTATACTCGACGTTGCTGTTCAGCACGCCGCGGTTTTGACCCAGGTCGAAGCCCTTCGAGGCGGCGATCTGTTTGGTGCGCGGGTTGGTGGAGAGTGTCACCGTATAGGGCGTCTTGCCCTTGCGGGTCGAGATTTTCACCACGCCCGACGAGATGTCGCCGTATTCGGCCGAAGGTACGCCGGTCACTACCTCGACCGACTCGATGTTGGTCGCCGACAGGTTACGTGTGCTGGCACCCGTCGGGTCGCCCAGCGAAGCATTGGTGGAAAGGCGTACGCCGTCGACTTCGACGGCCGTACCGAACGCCGCATTGCCGGCCGTGCTCCCGCCGCTGCGCAGCGAGAAGACATTGTCCTTCATCAGGTCGGGGTTGACCGTCTTGCCGCCCGGCAGCAGTGCCGAGATGTCCGACGCATTGACCATTTGCAGGTGGTCGATGGCATTGCCGCCGATCGTACGCGACGTAGCCATGGCGTTGGGCGCCTCCTTGGCCGTCACCACGACGCTCTCCAGTTTCAGGTTATCCTCGGGGGCATAAAGCCTGACCGGCCCCATCCCCATACGCACGTCGACCTCGGCTTCGGTGGTAACGAACCCCAGGCAGGAAACGACAAAACGCGTTTCCCCGGCCGGGACTCCCTTCACCGTGAAGTTTCCGTCGGCATCGGCCACGGCCCACAATCCGGACTGCGGCAATTCGACGACTGCTTGTCCGATCGGCTTGCCGGTATCCTTTACAAGCACCCGTCCCGTAACGTCGAGACGCTGCGCCGACACGACAGCCGGGACAATCGTGCATAAAAACAGTAGTAAAAGTTTCCTCATATGCTTGACCTAACGCAACAAATATAACGAAAAAGCATTACCCATAAACCGTTTATGTTATTTTTTTAACATATAACGTAATTTTTGCCTGCAAAAATAGCGATTCGGGCCTCAGGCGGCAATCGCCATTTATGGGGATTTTCACCGGCCACCCTACCGGGATATGCGCATAAAACGGGGTTTTCCCATCTTTATATTATATAGGTCGGAAAGATTAATATATGATTTTCAGTACTCTGTATTGCATAGTATGCATTTTTTGCTTACATTTGCCGATATTATAACCACATTTATTGGTGTTTGGTAATTTTTTATTGATTTTCGATAAAAATAAATTGTTTTTCAAGATTATATTATTACCTTTGTCCCAAGCGCCTCACACACCGCTTACAGATTGTAACCCTCAACATCGCAAACCGCTTTATAACGGCAGACTGAATATGATAAAGCTGGAAAACATCAACAAGACCTATAATAATGGGTCACCCCTGCACGTGCTCAAAGGCATCGACCTCGATGTAGAAAAGGGCGAACTGGTCTCGATCATGGGCGCCTCGGGTTCAGGAAAATCCACCCTGCTGAACATCCTCGGGATTCTCGACGACTACGACAGCGGCAGTTACTACCTGGCCGGACGGCTGATCAAGAACCTCAGCGAAACGCAGGCCGCCGCCGCGCGCAACAACATGATCGGCTATATTTTCCAGTCCTTCAACCTGATCAATTACAAGAACGCCGTCGAAAACGTCGCCCTGCCGCTCTACTACCAGGGCATCTCGCGCCGCAAACGCAACGCCCAGGCACTCGAATACCTCGACATGCTGGGGCTCAGGGAGTGGGCCGACCACATGCCCAACGAAATGTCCGGCGGCCAGAAACAGCGCGTGGCCATCGCCCGGGCGCTTATCAACAAGCCCCAGATCATCCTAGCCGACGAACCCACGGGCGCACTGGACAGCGCCACCTCGCAGGAAGTGATGAACCTGCTGCGCAGCGTGAACGTTGATATGGGCATGACCATCATCTGCGTCACGCACGAACAGTCGATCGCCGACCAAACGGACAAGATCATCCGTCTTACGGACGGCGTCATCAGCAGTATCACCGAAACCGGACTCGGAAAGCGATGAGGGAACTGCTGCTGGAGATCTGGACATCGGTGCGCCGCAACAAGCTGCGCACGTTCCTCACGGGCTTCTCGGTCGCGTGGGGCATTTTCATGCTCGTCATCCTGCTGGGCTCGGGCAACGGGCTCAAGAACGGCGTAACCTCCAATTTCGGCAACTACGCCACCAACTCGATCAACCTCTACGGCGGCCGTACTTCGAAGCCCTACATGGGCTACCAGAAGGGGCGCCGCATCCGCCTGTGGAACAGCGACCTCGAAATCCTCGCCCGGGAATTCCCCGAGGTAGACGAAGTGGCTGCCAACTCGTGGTTCGACAACCATACGGCAACCTACGGGAACGAATACACCAAGGTCTGGCTGCGCGGCTCGCTGCCCAAGATCGAACAGATCGAGGGCGTGGAGATCGTAAAGGGGCGCTTCGTCAACGACGCCGACATCCGCGAATACCGCAAGTCGCTGGTCATCGACCAGGCCATGCAGTCCCTGCTATTCAAAGGAGCCGATCCGCTGGGGGCCAGGATCAAGCTCGACAGCACGGTATTCACCGTGGTCGGTGTCTACAAGGGCGACGCCCAGCGCAGCAGTTCGTCGTGTTACATTCCGCTGACCACCGGGCAGCTGCTCTACAACGCCAACAGCCCCGAAGTGAACAATGCCATCATCACCATCAAGGGCGTCCACACCACCGAGGCGATGAAGGAGTTCGAAAAGCGCGTCATCCGGCGCCTTTCCGCCGAGCACCATTTCGCCCCCGACGACGAAAGCGCCATCTGGCTCGACAATACGATGGAAACCTACAAGAATTTCATGATGGTTTTCGCAGGCATCAACGTCTTCGTCTGGATCATCGGCCTGGGGACGCTGCTGGCCGGCATCGTCGGCGTGAGCAACATCATGCTCGTGACGGTCACGGAGCGCACCTCCGAATTCGGCATACGCAAGGCGCTGGGCGCCAAGCCCGTGTCGATCATCAGGCTAATCCTCACCGAGTCGGTGATGATAACCGCCGTATTCGGGTACCTGGGTATGGTATTCGGCGTGGCGATGATGGAAGGGGTCAACTACATGCTCAACCAGACGCCGACGGGCGGCGGCCATGCGCCGTCGATCTTCCTCAACCCGACGCTCGACCTGGGCGTTGCGGTCAGCGCGACGGTCGTGCTGGTCATCGCCGGCCTGATCGCAGGCTACGTCCCCGCCTACCGGGCCGCACAACTCAAGACAATCGACGCCCTGCGTTATAACAAGTAGAAGCCATGGGATTTTTCGATACAGACCGCTGGAACGAGATATGGCAGACGATCTCCCGCAACCGCAAGCGCAGCATCATGACGGCACTGGGCGTCTTCTGGGGCATCTTCATGCTTACCGTACTGCTGGGTGCCGGCATGGGGCTGGGGCGCCTGTTCCGGGCGCAGCTGGGCGACATGTCGACCAACACGCTGCTCATACAGCCTTCGCAGACCTCGCTCCCCTACAAAGGCATGCCCAAGAACCGCTGGTGGCGCATGAACAACGACGACGTGGAAAACGTCCGGGGGCTCAAGGAGGTGCAGTACGCCTCGGGCGTCTACTGGGGCGGGGAGATCCATTGCAGCTACAACGAACGCAAGGGCGACTATTCGCTGATGGGCTATATGCCCGACTACCAGCAGATCAACCCGCAGAAGATCATCTACGGCCGCTTCATCAACGACGTCGACATGGCGCAGAAGCGCAAGGTCTGCGTCATCGGCACCCAGATCCAGAAAGACCTGTTCCCGGGAATGGAAGACCCGACCGGCAAGGTCATCAAGGTCAACAACAGCTATTTCACCATCATCGGCGTCATGCGGCGCCAGAGCACGGCCATGTCGTTCAGCAACGTCGAACGCACGGTCGTAGCCCCGATCTCGCTCGCGCAGCAGATGTACGGCGGGGGCAACTCGATCCACATGCTGGCCATCGCCGGCCGGGAGGACACCCCGAGCAAAGAGGTCGAAACCGCCTGCAAGTCGGTGATCTTCGCCAAGCACCTGATCTCGCCGGACGACGAGAAAGCCGCCTGGTGCATGGCCACGGCCGAGATGTTCGACAAGGTGATGAGCCTCTTCTGGGGCATCGGGTTCCTGACATGGATCGTGGGCCTGGGGACACTGCTGGCCGGCATCGTCGGCGTGAGTAACATCATGCTGGTGCTGGTCAAGGAGCGCACGCAGGAGATCGGCATACGCCGCGCCCTGGGCGCACCGCCCACGGCCATCATCTCGCAGATACTCTCCGAAAGTTTCATCCTCACCTTCATCGCCGGGGTGGTCGGCCTCACGGCCGCGGTCGGGGTGCTGTCGGTCGCCGACTCGATCTATTACCAGGCGGTGACCGTGGCCCAGGAGGGTGCCGAGATCTCGTGGCAAATATCGTTCGGGACAGGCATGCTGGCGCTTTTCATCCTCGTCGCGGGCAGCCTGCTGGCGGGCGTCATCCCCGCCTACCGGGCCCTGAGCATCAAGGCTGTGGATGCAATACGTGAAGAATAACAATCAAATTCAATAGATTACGGCTATGAAAAAATTTCTGAAAATCTTTCTGGGTGTGCTCTTTGCGGCGCTGTTGCTCGGAACGTTCGTGTTCCTGTGGCAGAAGACCCGTCCGGTAAAGGTAGTCTACACGATCGTACAACCCAAACTCGACACGCTCAAACAATTCGTGGTCGCCACCGGCAAGGTCGAACCCCGCGACGAGGTGCTGATCAAGCCCCAGATTTCGGGTATCGTTTCCGACGTCTACAAGGAGGCCGGCCAGATGGTGCGCAAGGGCGAGGTGATCGCCACGGTGAAGGTCGTCCCGGAGATGGGACAGCTTTCGAGCGCCGAATCGCGCGTCTCGGTAGCCGAAATATCGCTGGCGCAGACCCGCCGCGAATTCGGCCGCACGGAAACACTGCACGACAAGGGCGTCGTCTCGGACGAGGAGTTCGAACAGGGGCGCACCGACCTCCAGAAAGCCGAGGAGGAACTGCTGAACGCCAAAGAGAATCTGGAGATCGTCAAGAACGGCATCACCAGCCGCTACAAGGAGCTCAGCAACACGCAGATCCGATCGACGATCGACGGTATGATCCTCGACGTGCCGATCAAGGTCGGAAACTCGGTGATCCAGGCCAACACGTTCAACGACGGTACGACCATCGCCTCCGTAGCCGACATGTCGAACATGCTCTTCCGGGGCAACGTCGACGAAACGGACGTCGGCAAACTGCACGAGGGCATGCCCGTGAAGCTGACGATCGGCGCCCTGCAGAACGTCGAGCTGGACGCTACCCTGGAATACGTTTCGCCCAAGGCGACCGAGGATAACGGCGTCATCATGTTCGAAGTGAAGGCCGCCGTGAAGATTCCCGCCGACGTCTTCGTGCGCGCCGGGTACAGCGCCAACGCCAGCATCGTGATCGAAAGCCGCGAAGGCGTGCTGACGCTTCCCGAGAGCACCGTCGAATTCGAGGGCGAAAAAACGTATGTCTACCTGCTCACGAGCGCCGAGGACGCCGCAGAGCAGACCTTCGACAAACGCGAAGTCAAGATCGGCCTTTCGGACGGCATCAACATCGAGCTTACCGAGGGCGTGACCGCCGACGACAAAGTCCGCGGCGCGAAGGAAGACAAGAAGAAATAACCCCAAATGCACCGCAGCATGAAAACCAGCACCCTATTCGCCGCACTCTGCACAGCTGCCGCCACACTCTGCGCAATGCCCGCGGGGGCCCAGCCCGCACCGGCTGCACCTCAAGCCGACGCAGCACCGGCACCCGGCACGCCCTGGTCGCTCGACGACTGCATCGGGTATGCCCTGGCCAACAATATCGACGTGCAGCAACGCGCCCTGCAGGTCGAACAGAACGAGGTGGAACTCTCGACGGCCAAATACAGCCGCCTGCCCGACCTGAACGCCTCGATCGGAGGCGACGCATCGTTCGGCCGCGTACTCTCGAGCGACAATACTTATAAGGACAACAACCAGACCTCGGGATCGCTCAACATCTCGACCAGCATCCCCGTATTCCAGGGCATGCGCATCAACCGCCAGGTCAAAGGCGGCAAGCTCGACCTCGCCGCAGCCATGCAGGATCTGGAACGTGCCCGCGAAGATTTGTCGATCAACGTCATGACACTCTACCTGGAGGTACTTTACAACAAGGAACTCGCCGACGTGGCCGAACGCCAGCTCGCCCTGAGCACCCTGCAGGCCACGCAGAGCCGCGAACTGGTCGCCGCCGGCAAACAGCCGGAATCGGCCCGGTACGAAAGCGAGGCGCTTCAAGCCAAAGACCAGCTGAGCCTGACCCAGGCCCGCAACGACCTGCAACTGGCACTGCTCAACCTGAGCCAGGCCCTCAACCGCGAGAGCGCCGCAGGGTTCGACGTCGTGGTTCCGGAGCTCGACAGCGTGACGCTCGCCTCGCTGCACCGGCTCGGCACGGCAGACGAGGTCTACAACTATGCGGCGGAAAACCGTCCCCATATCAAGGCGGAGCGGCTGCGGCTCGAAAGTTCGGAGAATTCAGTCCTCATTGCCAAATCGGCACTCTATCCCTCCATCTCGCTTTCAGGCGGCTACGGCACGGGGGTGTACAGCGCCGACAGCGATAAGTTCTGGGCCCAGATGCGCCACAACAGCCGCGAATACGTCGGACTGTCGATGAACATCCCGATCTTCAACCGCCGCGCCACGCGCAACAATATCCGCTCGGCACAGCTTTCGGCCCGCAGCCAGCGGCTCGCACTGACCGAAGCCGAGCTGGCGCTGCGCAAGGAGATCGAACAGGCGTGGTACAACGCCGATGCGGCGTACAGCAAATACCGTTCGGCCGGCGTGGCCCTCGCCTCGGCGAAGGTGGCATTCGCCTACGAGCAGCGGAAGGCGGAATCGGGACGTTCGACCATTTTCGATTTCAACGATGCCAAAACCCGCATGGAAAAAGCCGAGTCGGAACTCGTGCAGGCAAAATACGAATTCGTATTCCGTTCGAAAATACTGGATTTTTACCGCGGAAGACCGCTGAAACTGTGATCCGGAGAGGTGAACACATCGTACACAATAAACAAATCAGGGCGGCCGTTATCGACCGCCCTGATGCTGTCCGGAATAACCAATCCCTAAAGTTTTCCGGCAGCGGCCGGGTAAGATTTTCAGACTCCCACCCGGCACAGAAGCCCTTTTGCGTCACTAATTACCCCCTCCATCCCCTGTGTGAAGTAGGGTAGTGCAAAGATATGTAAATTATCCTGAACTGCATACCTCGGGGCCTGTTTTGTCATAACATGGGGCTGAAATGATTTACCTTGCCGGCCGAAAATGTTGCACACAGGCACAATGAGCCCACAAAAGGTTCTGCAAAAAAGCGGCTATCTGAAAAATTTGCCCTACTTTTGCAGCAAATTCTCAAACGGAAAGGATGGAATGGCTTAAAAGTTTATTCGTCGAACACTCGGCTCTGCAGGCCGTCGTGGTTATTTCGCTCATTTCGACGATCGGGATCGCACTGGGCAGGATCCGCATCTTCGGCATCTCGCTGGGCGTGGCATTCATCTTTTTCGCCGGTATCCTGGCCGGGCATTTCGGGCTGTCGATCGACCCGGCGATGCTGAACTATGCCGAGAGCTTCGGGCTCATCATCTTCGTATACGCCCTCGGCCTGCAGGTCGGCCCCGGTTTCTTCAACTCGCTGCGCGCTGACGGGCTGCGCCTGATGTCGCCGGCTCTGGCCGTAGTATTGCTCGGCACGGGGCTGGCCGTGGCAATGAGCTATACGCTGCATGTCTCGATGCCCGACATGTCGGGCATCCTGTGCGGCGCCACGACCAACACCCCGGCACTCGGTGCCGCGCAGCAGGCGCTGCAACAGATGGGTGTCGACTCCAGCGGCGCCGCCCTGAGCTGCGCCGTGACTTATCCGCTGGGTGTAGTGGGCGTCATCCTGGCCATCGTCTTCATCCGCAAACTCTTCGTCCGCCCCGCCGACATGCCGGAGCCGGACGCCGAACACCGGAAAAACGTCTTCATCGCCAGCTACCACCTGACCAACCCGGCCGTCTTCGGCAAAAGCGTCCACGAGATCGCTGCGCAGAGCCACCACCACTTCGTCATTTCGCGGGTCTGGCGCGAAGGGCAGGTTTCGATTCCCACCTCCGACAAGACGTTGCAGAAGGACGACGTCATCCTCGTGATCACCACCCCGGGCGAGGCCGACGCACTGCGCCTGATCTTCGGGGAGCAGGAACAGACGGACTGGAATACGGAGAACATCGACTGGAACGCCGTCGACAGCCAGCTCACCTCGCAGCGCATCCTCGTGACGCGCCCCGAAATCAACGGCAAGAAACTCTCCTCGCTGCGCCTGCGCAACAATTACGGCATCAACATCAGCCGCGTCTACCGCTCGGGCGTACAACTGCTGGCCACCCCCGACCTGCGTTTGCAGATGGGCGACCGCCTGACGGTCGTGGGCGAAGCCGCCGCGATCAAGCATGTGGAAAAGATTCTCGGCAATGCCGTGAAGAACCTCGAAGAGCCCAACCTCGTGGCAGTCTTCGTCGGCCTGATCCTCGGGCTCACGCTCGGGAGCATCCCCGTAAGCATCCCGGGCATCAGCCTGCCCGTAAAGCTCGGTCTGGCAGGCGGCCCGATCATCGTCGGCATCCTGATCGGCACGTTCGGCCCGCGCCTGCACATGATTACCTACACCACATACAGCGCCAACCTGATGCTCCGGGCACTGGGCCTGTCGATGTACCTCGCATGCCTGGGGCTCGAGGCGGGCACGCACTTCTTCGAGACGGTCATGCGCCCCGAAGGGGCACTATGGCTGTTGCTGGGATTCCTGCTGACGTTCGTCCCCGTCGTACTGCTGGGCATCTTCGCCCTGCGCATCCTGCGCATCGACTTCGGGTCGGTCGCCGGCATGTTGTGCGGCAGCATGGCCAACCCGATGGCACTGAACTATGCCAACGACACGATCGAGGGCGACAACCCGTCGGTTTCGTACGCCACGGTCTACCCTCTCTGCATGTTCCTGCGGGTGATTATCATTCAGGTGATGCTGATGGTTTTCCTGTAACCGCCGGTTTCGCCGGTGCGCCCGGCTCCCTCAGGTGGCGGAGCGCCTCGATATCGCTTCCCGACGGGTTTTGGAACACCCTCAGGTCGAACTCGGGGATGACGGCCAGCACATGGTCGAAGACATCCGACTGGATGCGTTCGTAATCCACCCACACCACCGTATCCGTAAAGAAATAGAGTTCCATCGGCAATCCCGTCTCCGTCGGTTGCAGCTGGCGCACCATCAGGGTCATCCCCTTGTTGACAGGCACCTCGTTGCGCAGGTACCGCTCCAGATAGGCACGGAATACCCCGAGGTTGGTCTGGTGCAGGCCGTTGATCTTGCGTTCGCCGGGGCGGATGCCATGCGCGGCGTTGTACTCCTCGACCCGTTGCTCGGTCTGATCGATATATTCGCGGATGATGTCTATGTTGCGGTATCGGGCCAGCATCTCGGGCGTACAGAATTTCACGCTCGTCATGTCCAGGTTCACCGAACGCTTCACGCGGCGCCCGCCCGACGCCTGCATCCCGCGCCAGTTCTGGAACGAATCGCTCACCAGCAGGTAAGGCGGCAGCGTAACGATCGTATTGTCCCAGTTCTGCACTTTCACGGTCGTGAGCGACACCTCGATCACCGAACCGTCCGCACCGTATTTGGGCACGGTGATCCAGTCCCCCACCTTGAGCATGTCGTTCGCCGAGAGCTGGATGCCGGATACGAAGCCGAGGATACTGTCGCGGAAAATCAGCATGATGACGGCCGCCGAAGCGCCCAGCCCCGTAAGCAGGATGGCGGGCGACTTGCCGATCAGGATCGAGACGATCAGGATGCCGCAGATCAGCGCCGCGATCCCCTGCCCGGTCTGGCGCAACCCGTTGATCGGTTTGTTTTGCCACGCTGGACGCGCCGAGACGATGTTGAAAGCCGCATAAAGCAGGGCATTGATAAAACGGAAGACCGTAACGACGATGTACACCTGCACCAGGCGCGTGACGATCGTCCTGGCTTCCGACTGTTCGTCGAAGACTACGGGAAGGACGATGACCAGCACGATGGCGCTGACGATATTGCACAACCGGCTCAGCACGGCGGAACTGAACAGTTCGTCGTCCCACGTGGCTTTGGTGCGCATCACGATGCGCCTCATCCCGTGCACGAGCACCGTGCGGCACAGGAAATCGAAAAGCACGACAGCCAGCAGCACCAGGGAGAAAGCCACCCAGCGATCCCAGCCGTTATTCAATGCGGAAGTGAGCCCGAGCCATGCGAGCAGGGCGTCGGCCCAATGTGTAAGGAGAGACTGCATACGGTATTTCTATCAAATTTCAGACCTGTCGGAAACGGCCTTCGTGGTTATCAGCGGCGGAAACCCCGGCTACGGGACGACAACGGCGACTGGGAAAGCCCGGCGGCAGGCATCATCGCAAGACATGCGTTTCCGGATCGGCGTCAATCCCCACGGCTCGCACCGGCCAGTGCCGGATAATACCCTGCTGTATGCAGGGCAGTCGCTTCATAGTCAGTTTCCCGGTTACAAATATACGAAAAAAAATTATACCCCGAGCACCAGCTTCACCTCGCCCTCCAAATTGGGCGTGAATACTCCCTTGCCCAGGTTCGCCAGGATTTCGTCCCGGCTCCAGAAACGCCCTCCGTCGAGCTCGTCACTCGGGACGACCTCCCCGTCGTACACCGTGCGGTGGACATAGATCAATTCGCGCTCGCGCTCCGAGCGGAACACGTACACCGCCACGCGTTCGGGCACGAAACCCGTCACGCCGAGTTCTTCGCGCACCTCGCGCCGCAACGCGTCGTCCACCGTCTCGCCGTAGTCGACATGCCCGCCCACGGCCGTATCCCAGCGCCCGGGCTGGATATCCTTCCACACGGGGCGCCGCTGCAGGTACAACTCGCCCCGCGAATTGAACAGGTGCAGGTGCACCACGGGATGCAGCAGCCCACCCCCGCCGTGGCATTCGGCACGTGTCGCCGACCCGACCACGTTCCCGGCCTCGTCGACCACCGGAAACAGCTCCGCACCGTTATCGCATCGCATGGCGGGGATATTTACGGATATAAACCACGGCCGTCAGCAACCCCAACAGGGTGAACCCCGCACCGGGCAACGCCGTATATTCATAGCCCAGCCCGCGGGCGATCGGCAGGCCCCCGCAGTAGGCGCCCAGCGCATTGCCCAGGTTGAAGGCCACCTGCACGAGGGCTGCGCCGAGCATCTCACCGCCGCGCGAATTCTCCAGGATCAGCAACTGCTGCGGCGACGAGACACAAAACAGACAACCCGTGCAGAGCGTCATCAGCACGACGGAAAGGTAGTGGACATGTGCCCCGAAGAAAATCCCGAGCAGCGTCAGGGTGGCCGCGGCCAGCGTAAAACGCACGACCTTCTCGGGCGTAAAACGGTCGGAGAGATGCCCGCCGAGGATATTGCCTGCGAACATGCCGAAACCGGCCAGCATGATAACCAGCGTAAGGTTCTCCTCCGTGAAACCCGAGGTGTGGATCATCAGCGGGCTGACATAGCTGTACCAGCAGAAGATCCCGCCGTTGCCGAGCATCACCGATGCCAGCACGAGCCAGGGCGCAAGGCTGCGCAGGAACCGGAACTGCCCTTTCAGCCCCGTATCGGGCAGCGGCTCCATGCGGGGCACCCACATCCTTACGAGCGTCAGCGCCACCACGCCCCATACGGCGACGATCGCAAAGGTCGTGCGCCATGACAGCACATTGCTGATATAGGTACCCAGCGGCACGCCGAACAGGTTGGCGACGGTCATGCCGACGATCATGATCGAAACGGCTTCCGTGCGCTTCCCCGCATCCGCCACCCGCTCTGCGACGATCGACCCGACACCGAAAAAGGCGCCGTGCGGCAGGCCGGACACAAAGCGCATCGCCATCAGCATCCAGTAATTCGGCGCCAGCGACGCGCACAGGTTCCCGACGGCGATCAGGGCCGTGAGCACCAGCAGTATCTGTTTGAGCGGACGCGTCCGGGCTACCAGCACCGTAAGCGGCGCCCCGAAGCAAACGCCCAGGGCATAGGCCGAAATAAGATGCCCGGCCTCGGGGATGGAAACCCCGAGGCTGCGGGCGATATCGGGCAGGATGCCCATCATCACGAACTCCGACATTCCCAGGGCAAGTGTCCCGAATGCCAGTGCAATCAGACTTTTTTTCATATGTAAAACCAACTGACGAATAACCGGCTGCAAAAATAACACAAAAGGCGAAAAGTTTTTCGCTTTTCGCCTTTTGTTACGGTTTCCGTATGGTTGCATAGACCATCCGAATTACCGGCAGAGAGTTGCGGCGCCGGTTATTCGGCCTGCGGCGCGGGGCGTTGCGGCTCGCGCGGCTGCCCGACCTCGTATCCCAGTTCGCGCATCCACTCGACGGTGAGCGGGTCGACCTGGTCGTTGCGATCGGCCCAGCGGCGCTGTTCGATCAGGCGTTTCTTATGCTCCTCGATGCGCATCATGATCGGGAAATCGGGATGCCGCATTTGCGAACGCGCCGCCCGCTGCGAGGGGCGTATCCTGCGGTCGAACACGTCGGCCTGCGCAGGCCTCCGCGCGCCCTCCCATTTGAAGCCTTTCAGGTAGAGCTCCTGCGTGGGCGGAATCTTGTCCATCGGATAGAAGGCATCGGTGATTTCGTTGCGGTAGACGATCTGCACCACCTGCTTGTCCTCGATATAGAACGAGCAGTCGCCGCTCTCGATAACGCCCATCATCGTGATCTCGGGCGGCTCGCCGTCCTGCATGTAATAGATGGTCTGGGCATTGCCGTTGACGTCGTTGCGGTATATCTGGTTGTTGTAGAAGTAGGCGGTCATGGTCTTGCCCGCCACCTGATTGTAATGTGTCGTATCGAGCTGGCTGACCATCATCGGACTGCCGATGAATTCGGCGCGTTTGATCTGTTGCCGCTCGGTAAAAATATCCATTACGTCCGAAGTGATCTGGTTGCTCTGGTTCCACAACACGGGGTCAATATAGAGGTGGATCGTCGAATCGGTGCTGATCGCCACGATCGAGTCGCACACGGTCTGGAAATCCGACCTGAAGATCCTCACGTCGCGGTAACCTTTCATCAGGCGGTAGATGCTGTCGCGCGGCAGGGCGAGCGAGTCGACCGAATCGGCCGGGAGCGCCATCGCCCCCGTGTCAGCCAACAGCGAATCGGCCAGCAGGTTGAGCAGCGAATCCTGTTCGGCCATGTTCATCTCGATGAGCGAATCCAGTTCGCGCAGGGCCGCCGAATCGACCGGGATCACCTTTCCCTTGCGGGCGGCACGCGCCTGCCGGGCTTTGAGTTTCGCCGCAGCCTTCAGCCTCCGGGCGGCCAGACGCGCCTCCTCGCGCTCCTTTTGCGACAGCAGTTTGGCCGTGGCCTTCTCCTTACGTCTGACGGCTATCGAATCGAGCTGCGCCTTCTTGATTTTGGCTGCCGCGGCCTTCTTTTCGGCCTTGGCCTTGCGCGCCGCTTCCTTGAGCAGGGCCTTGCGCTGGGCAACGGTCAGCGTATCTGCAGCCCTGTCCAGCGAGTCGGGCAGGCTGCCCGGCGCGGAGAGCGAATCGGCCATGTGCAGCGAATCCGCCCCCGACGAACCATGCGCCGGCGAATCGGGGCCGGAAGCTGCGGCGAGCGAATCCGTTCCACCGGCCGACGAAAGCGAATCGGCTGCACTGCCGGGACGCAGCCCGGGCACAATACGTCCGCCCTCGGGGCCGGCCGTGACGGCCGATCCATCGGGATGCTGCCCCAGCGAATCGGGCCGTTGCAGGGAATCGGCCCTCATACGCGCAAGCGAATCGGCCGCGGCCTTCTCCGCAGCCCGGCGCCGGGCATTCTCGTTGACCGTAAAGAGGAACATCGAGTCGGCACGCATGAAGAGCGAATCGCCCTGCGTAAGGTCGTAGCTCACCACCGAGGGGCGCCGCGTGAGGAATACATCGCCCGGCTCCTTCCAATACTCGCCGTAATCGCCGAAGGCGAGCACCTTGTGCTCCGTATCGTCGATCTGGATGTCCCGCCACAGCACCACGTGGTCTTTGGCGCGGAAATAGTCGATGCTGTCGCTCCACATCTCCTGTTTCTCGGTCAGCACATAACCGTTGCGCGTGACCCGGTAAAGCGTATCGGCCTTGTCGTACGCGCCCCGGTCGGCATAGAGGTAGTCGCCGTCCTTGTTCCAGATGTTGGTATTCTCGAAGAAAAAAGCGTTGTCGGTGGCCATGTTGTAGACCACCGAGTCGCCCTTGAGTTCGTATTCGTCGTTACGCATCTCGACGCGGTCTACGCAAATGAGGTCTTTGGTGTTGGCATAATAGTAGCCGCGCACCGATTCGAGCCGGTTGTCCCGGTTTATCAGTACGCCGCCGTCGGCGAACTGGCCGATATTCTCCTTCGTGTTGAAAACAAACCGGTAGGTATAGAGCGTGGCATCGCCGTCGACGACCTTGACGATGTCGGAATAGACCCGCGCCTCGTTCAGCTCGCCGTTGTATTCGGCACGGTCGCCGTAAATATAGGTCGTATTCTTGTTGATGAGGACATTGCCGAAGAACTCGATCCGCATGTCCGAATAACGCACGGCACTGTCGCACGTAATGACAGCGCCGTTATGCTGCGCGGCGAAATTGCCGACCAGGAAGATCACCGAGTCGCCGGGGGCTATGGGGCCCATGTTGTCCGACTTCAGGTCGATGAGTTTCTTCTCGGCCTCGGGCTCCTGTCCGGGTGCCTGCATCCCGCTGCGGGCGAAAATCACACTGCCCGCAGCCAGCACGACGGCAGCTATGGTAAAGAGCCTGCGCACGGTTTATTTCACCCAACTTTTGTTCTCGAACTCCCCGTCGCGGAATTCGGGGTCGATGTAAACGTACATGGCGTCGATCTTCTTGGTCAGCCACTCCTTGAACACCCGCTCCTGCTTGGCATTGAGCGCCATCTCCTCCAGCCGGAGGTAGTCTTCGTTGAGCGATGCGACATGCGTGGGAATGATCTCCACGAGCTTGACGATCTTGGCCAGCTGGTTGCCCATGATGTCCTCGGTCAGGAATGCAGGCGAAATCTCGCCCGGTTTGAGGCGGATCAAGGCATTGTAGTCGTCCAGTGCACCGAAGTGCGCGAAATCCTCACGCAGGAACTTCGTCACGGTGAGCTTCGCCTCGAAGGCATTGAAACGCTCCAGGATGTCGTGGTTCGAGACGATACCGCCGTTCATCTTCGACGTGGCGTCGTCGGAGAACTGGAGGGCGGCCTTGTCGAACGAGAGGGAATCCTTGCGTATCTGGTTGGCGATGCTGTCCAGGAACACGACCCCTTCGTTGAGCTCGTCCATCGTATAGACCGGGCGCAGCAGGATATGGCGGAAATGGTAGAGGCTGCCGCGCTTGTCGAGCAACTGGATGATATGCTGTCCGTAGCGGGTCTCGACGACCTCCGATATCTGCCCCGGCTTCATGTTCTCGAGGGCGTCGGCGAACGGTGCTTCCAGTCCGTTGAGCTCGGTGGGATCCATCTCGCCGCCGCGCATCATCGTCCCGGGATCCTGCGAATACATGCGTGCCAGGTTCTCGAATTTCGCCTTGCCGGTAATGATCCGTTCGCGCATGTCGAGCAGGCGCTCGCGCGTGCGCTGCTTGGCCTCGGTGATCGACTTGGGGAAACGGGTGATCTGGGCGTAGACATATTGTTCGGCCACGGTCGGCAGGCTGTCCTTGTCGATCGACTTGTAGAAACGCTCGACCTCGCCGGGAATGACCGACACCTTGCTCACAACCTCGCTCTGCATGGAAGAGGCATACGACTGCTCCTCATAGCGCTGGCGCATGTTCTCGCGGATGCTGAAAATGGCCATGTGGTGCTTGGCCTCGAGCTTCGGGATCGACCCCTCGGTTTCGATCATATTCTGAATCTGCTGTTCCACATGCGTGGCGATGTCGCCCGCATTGATCTTCACCGAGTCGATCTGCGCCTGGTTGAAGAGCAGCTTCTGGGTCATCAGTGCCTCGAGCGCCTCGTTCATCGGGTCACGGTCGGAGGTATATCCTTCGGCACGGCGCTGGGCCGTGAGCTGCCGGGCATACTCCGCCACTTCGGAATGGAGGATGGACGAAGACCCTACGACGGCGACCACCTTGTCGAGCATCACCTGCTGCTTCTGCGCGAACGCCCCGGCAACGAGCAGGGCGAAAGCCGCCCCCAGCATACCTTTTTTCAACATTATTCTTTTTCTTTATCGTTTGTATTCTCGTTTTCGAAAATCTTTATGCTCCCGCCTTCGCACGCACGGTTATAGAGTTCCTCCTCGTGGCTGCGGATGATCTCGCTCTGGCGCTGGTTGAAGAGGATGCGGCGGATCGTCCCCCGCAGCCGTTCGAGCGGGATGGGCTCCCCCTCGCGGCGCACGGCGTCGATCTGGAAATAGTAGTGCGAATGGCTGTCGCGCATCTCCTGCACGGCCGTCGTTGCGAGCACCGGGTCGTAGTTCTGCGACCGGAGCGTGGGCAGGAAACTCAGGAATTCCGGGAAATCCACCCACTGATCGCTGAAATCGGTAACCGTAAAGTCGTTCTTCGCGCATATGTCCCGGAAATCCTGCTGCCGGGCTTCGCTCTTCGCCCCCATCAGCTCCCGCAATTTGCGCGCCTGGCGGTACCCTTCGCCGAACTGCACGATCCGTCCCTTGACCAACGTACGGTCGAGCCGGAAATCGGCCTTGTGCGCGTTGTAATAGGCCGCGATCTCGTTCTCCGTGAAGGTCGTGTCGATGCTGCGGTCGACGTAATGCTGATCCAGCTTGCGGATCAGCAGCGCCTGCCGGTACTCCTCGACCATCTTGTCGATATCGTCCGCCGAAGCGGAAAAAAGGATCTCGGCCTCCTGCAATTTGAGCTGTTTGCGCACCCAGCGGTCGACATAGACCTTCATGAAGGCCGCGCTGTCCTCGCCCGTAACCCCCTTCGGGACTACCGACTCGACATCGCGCATCTTCAGTTCGCTGCCGCCCGCCCGCGCCAGTGTGGTATCGCTGGCAAAATAGCCGGGCAGTTCCTGGCAACCGGCCAGGAACAACGTAGCCGCCACGACCGCTATTTTCGTTCGCAAAGTCATAATCCGGAGGACAAAGATACTGTTTTTACTCGTAACTAACGCAGCCTCTGCCGAGATTATTACGCCGCGCCGCGATTTTTCTCCTCGGCCTTCAGACGGCGCAGCGACACGAGCATCATGTAACCCGAAACGGCGAAGACGGCCAGCGCCGCGATATACAACAGCACGTAGAGCGTCCGGCTACCGACCATGTCGATGAGCATGGAATTACCGTGCCCGGCAATCAGCGCCAGGTAGGCAATGCCGTTGTTGACCGCATGGAGTATGATCGCAGACCAGAGCGAATCGGTGCGCAGATAGATGAAGGCCAGCACCAGGCCCATGACAAAGGCGTTCACCACCACTGTGGGATGGACATGCACGATGCCGAAGATGGCCGACGAGAGCAGCCATGCGGCCACCACGCCGTACCGTGCGCGCGTCGATTCGAGCAGCACGCCGCGGAAGATCACCTCCTCGAAAAGCGGGGCCATCACCACGACCGTCACGATCGCCCACGCCCCGCGCCCGTAGACGTTCGGCACCTCGGGCATCAGGCTCAGCAACGGCTCCAGCACGACCGAGGTCGAGAGCATGAAGAACACCCCCCAGAGCAGCAGCACGGGATTCAGCCCGCGCCGGGAGAAACGCGCCACGACCGCAGGGCCGTGCCTCCGCCTGCGGTAGAAGAGGAATCCCGCGAGCGTCACGGACATCGACACGAAATAGGTCACGGCATTGAAATGCCCGGCGGCGATCTGCTCCGCCGTGCTTATCGCCTCGTCGGGGCTGGCCAGCAGCTCCGGATCGGGCCATTTGCACCCCGCCAGCCATGCCACGGCAGTTCCCAGGCCCTGCGCCAGCAGGAAGATGCCGAAGAAAACCAGGTAGTCCACCACCACGGGGAATTTTCCGTTGTAGTGCCATATCTTATTATTGTCCGCCTTATTGCCCGCCGCCTTCGCAGGCTCTCCGGCGGGCATGGGTTCCCGAACGGGAGCCCCCTGTTTTTTTTCTGTCATAATAGGCTGTTACTATCAATTCGTTCCGAGTCCAAAGATAGTGCAAGTCAAGGGCAAAAGCAAATTTATTTGCTCCGGCAGGGGCGCAGCCCATTTTCCGAAAAGATAAGCAAATTTCGGTTACGGTTATGGATTTCCATTTTAAATCATTAAATTTGCCCGATTATAAACCCGATTGAAACATGGCAAAGGTTATCGCTTTAGCGAATCAGAAAGGCGGCGTGGGCAAGACCACAACGGCCATCAACCTCGCGGCATCGCTGGCCCTACTGGGCAAGAAGGTGCTGCTGCTCGACGCCGACCCGCAGGCCAACGCCACCTCCGGACTGGGCTTCGACATAAACCTCGAAGGCATCTACGAGTGTATCGCCGGCCTCAGGAAGCCCGAGGAGGTTATCCTGCAAAGCCCCGACGTGAAGAACCTGTGGCTGCTGCCGTCGTCGATAGACCTGGTAGCAGCCGACACCGAGCTGCCCAAGCTGGAGGACGCCCACCATGTGATGAAGCGCATCGTGGACGCCGTGCGCGAAAGGTTCGACTACATTTTCATCGACTGCTCCCCTTCGCTGGGTTATACCACCGTCAATATCCTCACGGCCGCCGACACGGTGCTCATTCCCGTGCAGTGCGAATACCTCGCCCTCGAAGGGCTTTCGAAGCTGCTGAACACCATCCGCAAGGTCAAGAGCGGCCTCAACCCGGCGCTCGACATCGAGGGTTTCCTGCTGACGATGTATATGCGCAACCGCCTGAACAACCAGGTCGTGAACGAGGTGCGCGAACATTTCGGGCCGTTGGCTTACGACACAATAATTCAGCGCAATATCCGTTTGGGAGAAGCACCCTCGCACGGAAAGCCCGTCATGCTTTACGACGCGGGCGCCGTCGGCTCGGAGAACTATCTCACGCTGGCCCGGGAATTCCTCAAGCGCAACCGCAAACCGAGAAAATAACATACCGAAATGAAACAACCGAAGGGATTAGGGCGCGGACTGGACGCCATATTCGGCACCGACGCCGTCGACGCCAAGCTCAAGCCGATGAGCCAGATGTCCGAGATCGACATCACGGAGATCATTCCCAACCCCACGCAGCCGCGTACGCAGTTCGACGAGGAGGCGCTCGACGAACTGGCCGACTCGATCCGCCAGCTGGGGGTCATCCAGCCCATCACGGTCAAGAAATCCGGCGACGGAAAATATATCATCATCAGCGGTGAACGCCGCTGGCGTGCGGCGCAGCGCGCCGACCTGACGAGCCTCCCGGCCTATATCCGCGAGGTGGACGACGAGAACCTGCACGCCATGGCCCTGGTGGAGAACATCCAGCGTCAGGATCTCAATGCCATAGAGATCGCGCTCGGAATGCAGCGCCTGATCGACGAGTGCAACCTGACGCAGGACGCCCTCTCGGAAAAGGTGGGCAAGAAACGCTCGACCATCTCGAACTACATGCGGCTGCTCAAGCTGCCCGACGAGGTGCAGCTGGCGCTCAAGGAGGGGCTCATCTCGATGGGGCACGCCAAAGCCATCGCCGGCGCCCCCGACGGGGTGCAGGTACGCGTGCTCAAACGCATCATCAAGAAAGGCCTTTCGGTACGCCAGGCCGAGGAGCTGGTACGCTCGCTCACCGAACAACCGGCCGCAGCGGCACAGAATGTGGAGGACGAGGAGTATCCCGAAAGCTATTCGCGGCTGGTGGAGCAACTCGAAAAGTTCTTCTCGCAGGACATCAGCATCAAGCGCTCGAAGAACGGCGGCGGACGCATCGTCATCGGGTTCGGCGACGACAAGGATATCGAACAGTTCATCGAACGGTTTTCGGGACGCATTAAATAATATGGGAAGTATCCGGTTCAGACACCTGCTGCCGATGCTCGCGGCGCTCATGTTGTGGCTCCCCGCCGAGGCACAGCTCCACCGCGGGGCGCGCACCATCGTACGCGGCGGCATGTTCGTCAAGCCGGATTCGCTGCGCCACAAGAGCGATTCGCTGGCCAACAACGCCCTCGCGCGCGAACTCGACTCGCTCATGGCACTGGACTTCACGGCCGATTCGCTCGCCGTGACGGCATTGCGCACGGACGACATCCGCGCCACGGACTCGCTCATGCAGCTCAGGCTGGCCGGCATCAAGACCGAACCGGATTCCATGCGGCACAAGAAAGGCTGGCTCATGAGTGACTCGATGTCGCTTTCGAAGGTCTGCTGGATCTCGACCGTTCTGCCCGGCTACGGACAGATATACAACAAACAATACTGGAAGCTGCCCATACTCTACGGTACGGTGGGAGCGGGGCTGGCGCTCTACATCAACGAAAACAGGACATACAAGCCGCTCAAGCGCGAGTATGACGCCTATACCGACAAAAACCTCACGCGTACGCCCGAACTGGACGCACTGCAGGCCAAGATGATCCGCAGCAACACCCGCCGCCAGGTCTACCTGGGGTTGACCGTCGCCTCGTACATCTATTTCATCGGCGATGCGGCGGTAAACTACTCGACCAACGATGTGTCGAACGTCAAGAAGGCCACGACGCTGGCCTGCATCTTCCCCGGCGCGGGGCAGATCTACAACAAAAGTTACTGGAAAGTCCCCTTCGTGGTCGGCGGTTTCGCGGCGATGATCTACTGCATCGACTGGAACAACCGCGGCTACCAGCGTTTCAAGAAGGCCTACAGGCTGCTGAGCGACTACGAACAAAACCCCGATAAATATCCGGACGGCCCCACCGACGAATTCCACGGCCGCTATTCGGCGGATTATATCCGCAACCTGCGCAATAACTTCCGGCGCAACCGCGACCTGTGCATCATCATCTCCGCGGGCCTGTACGTATTGCAGATCGTCGATGCCCACGTCGACGCCCACCTCAAGGACTACGACATCTCGGACGACCTGACGATGAACCTCGAACCGATGGTCGACTACACCTACGTGCCCTCGCTCGGCGGCAACCGCCCGGTATTCGGCTTCAACATGAGCATCAAATTCTAACCGATGAGAACCCTCCTGACCATACTGCTGCTACTGGCAGTCGCCGTCCCGGCCTCGGCACTCGACCGCCGCCCCCGCAAAAAAGACAAGAAGAAAAACAAGACCGAAGCCGTCGTAACGCCCCCGACCGCCCCCGTGGCCGAGCAGCAAGCCGCTCCCGAGCCGGAGGAGCCCGAACTTCCCGACCCCGCCGAGGTGCAGTACGACGACATGACGCTCGGACTTTCGGCAGAACAGGCCGATTCGCTGGTCGCCGTGTGGCGCGAACGGCAATGCGGGGATTCCTACCAGGAATTTTTCGACAACTACATCCTGGTCGACAGCACGGCCGAAAGCACGACTCCCGATTCGGTCTACATCCAGCGGCTGCGGGCGCTCGTTTCGCCGATCCAGTTGCCTTACAACAACATCGTACGGGGTTATATCAACCGCTACACCGATTCGCGCTACGGCACGATCAGCCGCATCCTGGGCATGTCGCAGTACTATTTCCCGCTCATCGAGGACGAACTGCTCAAGGAGGGGCTCCCCGTCGAACTGCGGGCACTGCCGATCATCGAATCGGCGCTTTCCACCACGGCCGTGTCGCCGATGGGCGCCGTAGGCCTGTGGCAGTTCATGCCCTCGACGGGCAAAAGCTACGGACTGGAAGTCAACTCGCTGGTCGACGAACGCCGCGACCCTGTCCGTTCGACACAGGCCGCCTGCCGCTACCTGAAAGACCTCTATGCCATCTATAACGACTGGTCGCTGGCCATCGCCGCCTACAACTGCGGCCCGGGCAACGTCAACAAGGCAATAGCCCGCTCCGGCGGCAACGGGCGCACATTCTGGGACATCTACGACTACCTGCCCCGCGAAACGCGCGGCTACGTCCCCGCATTCATCGGCGCCTCGTACGCCTATGCCTATCACCGCCAGCACGGCATCGAACTCACCGAAGCCCCGATCCCGCTGGCCACGGATACCATCCGCATCGACCGGCTGATGCACCTCGGGCAGATCGCCTCGACGATCGACATCCCGATCGAGACCCTGCGGCAGCTCAACCCGCAATACAAACTCGATATCATCCCGGCCACGACCAAGCCCTATACGCTCGTGCTGCCGCAGCGCAACATCACGCAATACATCGCCAACGAACCTGCGATCTTCGCCAAAGACTCGGCCTACCTCAAGGAGTACATCAACCCGGCGAACATCGACAAGAAACGCCAGGAACGCTCGGGTACGGTCTACGTGGTCAAGAAGGGCGATACGCTGGGCGCCATCGCCCGCCGCTACCGCGTGACCACAGCGCAGCTGATGCGCTGGAACGGCATCAAAAACGCCCATAAACTCCGTCTGGGACAGCGAATCCGCATCGAAGGAAGATAACATGATCCGGGATCACGATACCATCGCCGCCCCGGCAACTGCCGCAGGAGGGGCATTAGCCGTCATCCGCATCAGCGGGGAGGAGGCGTTGCGCATCTGCGACCGTATCTTCCGCGGCCGGGAACCGCTGGCCGCAGCAGCAGGCTACACGGTACACTACGGGGAAATCGTGGACGAGGGCCGCGTATTGGACGACGTGCTGGTCACGGTATTCCGTGCACCCCGCTCCTATACCGGCGAGGATGCCGCCGAGATATCCTGCCACGGATCGCAATACATCGTTTCCGAGATCCTGCGGCTGCTCACCGTCTCCGGCGCCCGCATGGCCGGGCCGGGTGAATTCACCATCCGCGCCTACCTCGCCGGCAAGTTAGACCTATCACAGGCCGAGGCCGTGGCCGACATCATCGCTTCATCGTCGCGCGCGGCCCATGCGCTCGCCGCGAACCAGATGCGGGGAGGTTATTCCGACGCGCTGGAAGGACTGTGCGCAAAGCTGCTGGAACTCACTGCGCTCCTCGAACTGGAACTCGACTTTTCGGAAGAAGAGGTCGAATTCGCCGACCGCGCGCAACTGCGGGAGGCGATGCAGCGGATCGGGGCGCATATCGACGCCCTGCGCAATTCGTTCACGCTTGGGAATGCCATCAAGGAGGGGGTCGCCGTAGCGATCACGGGAGCCCCGAACGTCGGCAAGAGCACACTGCTCAACCGCCTGCTCAACGAAGAGCGCGTCCTGGTTTCCGACATCGCCGGCACGACGCGCGACGTCATCGAGGAGCGGATCAACATCGACGGGGTCGTCTTCCGGTTCCTCGACACGGCGGGTATCCGCGCAACGGACGACCGGCTGGAACAGATGGGCATCCAGCGCACGATGTCGAGCATCGAGCGGGCGCAGATCGTGATTTACATGACCGATGCGGCACGCCTTGCCGCAGGTGCGCCCGTTGCCCCGGAATTCCCGCTCCGCGCCGACCAGAAACTGCTGGTGCTGGTAAATAAAACGGATACGGCACCGGACAGCCCCCTGCCCGAAGGCACGATCGGCATTTCGGCCCGCAACGGCGACGGCATAGACCGCCTGCGCCGGATATTGCGCTCCTTTGTAGATACGGAAGCCCTCTACCACGGCGACGCAATCGTTTCGAACAACCGCCATTACGAAGCCCTCACGGCCGCAGGCGATGCGCTCCGCCGGGCCCTCGACGGGCTCGGCAGCGGCCTTCAGACCGACCTGCTGAGCGAAGAAATCCGCCAGGTCATCCACCATGTCGGCAGTGTCACGGGACGCAATGCGTTAGCCTCCGAAGAGGTGCTCAAACACATCTTTTCAAAGCACTGTGTGGGGAAATAAAATTCTGGCATCATGAAAATAATGCCCACAGCAGACATGCCGGGCACCGCGGTCGCACGACGCTGCACGCGGGTATAACCCCATGCGGCGCCCCGCACCGACCTCAGGACACCCATACCCCAAACGGCCCGGCACGCAGAAATACGCAACAGTTCCGCCCGCGCACGGGAGGATATAATCCCGGATTATGCCGGCCGGGAACGGTGCACCGCAACTGCGGCGATACCTGCCCCCGGGACTTAGAAATTGATCTGGTTGCCTTCCGCAAACAGGGAATCGAGGATCACGTACAACTCCGACTCCAGTTCTTCGGGTTCGAGGTCACCGCCCAGCGAGAAGAATTTCCCCGGGGGCGTGCAATACTGCACCGTGCTGGCCGCCTCGCAGGATTCGATACCGCAGACGATCACCGCATCGACGTCGTCCTCATGGCGCAGCATGGCATTGTAGAAGGCGAGCAACTGCCGCGGGGTGCCCATCGGCGGCACCAGCACCACGGTTCCCGAAGGCTGGAACTTATCGGGTGTACTTATCAGTTTGAGGCCGTATTTCCCGGCGATTTTCCCGGCGATTTCCGCCGATACTCCATACAGTACGATATTCATAACCATCGTTATTTACAAAAGACATGGCCGCATCCCAAAATTCATTACAGCATCGTGTTCCATATTACCATGCCTTTCCGGTTTGTCAATTCTCAAAATTTCCGCCGCACGGCTTGCAGGAATACGTCCGGGTTCCGCCCGGCCGCGCGCCTGAACCTTGCATCGAAAAACAGGACAGTAATCCCTGCAAAACGCCGATTGCATAAAATCCCAAAGCATCATACGACCGAAACCAGACGCCCAGTCCGCGGGGCTTTCCGACAACGAATCGATCTGGCAGGTCTTCTGACTGACCCCTGTCCCGAAGCCTTCCCGCCCCGCGGGGCAGTGGCTGAGATATTCGGAACGTCACGGGGCTTCACAGCAGCGGGACTGTCCGGGATTTACACCCGATTCCCTTTTCACACCCTCCCGCGACGGGGAGCGGAGAACCAAATCTGAAGCAAATATAGCGGATTATTCCGAAAAATTGTCCGGAAATCCGGATTATTTTCACAAACCGGCACCACGGCACGGTAAAACCGCTATTTTTACCACGTGGATATTTCGCTTCCATATACGGCCCGGGATTTTTCGGCGGAACTTCCCGCTGCCGATTACATCGCCCGTTTCCGCGATGCCGAACGGATCGGGGGCTACTGCCTCGCCTGCCCCAATTACGGGCGCAGCTGGGGATGCCCCCCTTTCGGATTCAGCGTCGGGAGGTACCTTTCCGGCTACGCCACGGCACTGCTCACCGTCACGAAAATCGTTCCGCAAAAGCAGGGGCTCCCCTTTTCGGAAGCCGGACGGCTGATCCTGCCCGAACGCAGACGCCTCGAACAGCAATTGCTCGGGATGGAACGGCAGTACGGCGGCCTATCGTTCGCCTACGTCGGGACATGCCTCCACTGCCCCGAAGGCACCTGCACACGTCCCGACGGAAAGCCCTGCCGACACCCCGAACTGGTGCGCCCGTCGCTCGAAGCCTGCGGATTCGACATCGGCAAAACTACCGCCGAGCTCTTCGGCATCGACCTGAAATGGGGCACGGACGGCAAATTGCCCGAATACCTGACCCTCGTCTGCGGATTCTTCCACAACGCCGGACATGTGACATGGAACGGATAAAGGCGGTTTTCAACTGGAGCGGCGGCAAGGACTCCGCCCATGCCCTGCTGCGGGCGATGCAGTCGGGCAAATACGAAATCGTCGCATTGCTGACGACCGTAAACCGAGACACGCACCGTTCGACCATGCACGGCATCCCGACCGCCCTGCTGCAGGCACAGGCCGACAGTATCGGCATCCCCCTGCACATCGTCGACCTCAGCCCGAAAGGCAATATGGAGGACTACGGGGCTGCCATGTCCCGTGCCGTGGAGCATTTCAAGGCGCAGGGCGTAACCTGTTTCATCTTCGGGGACATCTTCCTGCACGACGTACGCAAATACCGCGAGCAGAAACTCGCACCCCATGGCATCGGGATCGCGGAACCGCTCTGGGGAAAATCCTCCGGCGACGTGATGCACGACTTCCTTGTCTCGGGGCTCAGGACGGTCATCGTCACCACGATGGCCGACAGCCTTGACGCCGACGCCGTCGGGCGCGAGATAGACCCCGCATTCATCGCCTCGCTGCCTGCGGGCGTCGATCCCAACGGCGAAAACGGCGAATACCACACATTCTGCTACGACGGGCCGATCTTCCGCACCCCCGTCCCGTTCCGGCTCGGCACGCCTTTGCGCCGAAGTTACCGCATCCGCCTTGACGACGGGTCGGAAAAGAGCTATTCCTATTGGTTCGCCGACCTGCAGCAGGCATAATACGGCACCGGAGCGGGAAATTAGCCTCAGGGCGCTCCCCCTTAAAATATTCCGATTATCTTTGCCCCCGTAAAACCGATGTAGTGATGAAAACAAAGACGAACGGACTGCGTGATTACCTCAAGGCCAACCGCAGGGCAAGCCGTGAGGCCGAGATCGGGAATCACGACCGCCCGGTCAATTTCAGCCGGGTACACAAGTCGAAAAAGGTCTATGACCGCAAAAAGCTGAGGGCAGATGATAAAAGGCATCTGCCTTCATCGTTTCCATGCGGCGGCCGCCTGGCCGGAAGCCGGGGACGAAACGGGTTCACGACACCCCTACTATCCTCCCCACCCTCGGCAAGAACCGGGGCTAACGCTTCGGCGCACGGATCCGTTGTGCAATGAGCGTATCGACGGCGTAGCGCCCGGGGCCGGCTGCGTACATCAGGACGAAGACAACCAGGTAAACCAGCGCCGGCTCACGTGCGGCAAAGGGATCGCCGCCGTGTACCGCAAAGAAAGCCACACACATCGTAAAGATCATCGGGATGAGCGCCAGCCGGTAGAGTAACCCGGCCACACACCCGGCCGCGCAGACGACCTCCCCGAAAACGGCCAGCACGAGCGACATCCGGCTCCCGACACCCAGCGGATCGGGGAACGTCGCCGAGAGCGCCTCGAAGTTCTGCAACTTGGCGATGCCGTGCGACATCAGCAGCAGGCCGAAAACGACACGCGCAGCAAGCAACAGCCACGAGCTGCGGGAATCCCGGGGTTTCCCCGGGAACAGGAAATTCAGGATAGCGGACATGATAGCGGCATTTAGTGCTACGAAGATCAAAATAAATACCGGATTTTCCAATATTTCGATGCATAATCTCCCGCTGCCGCACCATGCCCGACCCCGGCGGCAACATATACCCGTTCCCGGGACACGGCGGCCCGCAATTTTTCGTACCTTTGCACACGTACATCAATATTCCACCATGGTTCAGCAAGCAGAATTCACCCTCACGCCTCGCAGCCGCGGGTTCCACCTGGTTACGGACGAGGTGCTGTCCCACCTCCCGCCGCTGCCCGACGCCGGACTGGTACACCTCTTTGTCAAGCACACCTCCGCAGGGCTTTCGATCAACGAAAACGCCGACCCCGACGTGCGTAACGACCTCGGGGCGATCTTCGACCGGCTGGTAGGCGAACGCGAGGTCTACTACACCCATACGCTCGAAGGCGACGACGACATGCCCGCACATGCCAAATCGACGCTCACGGGCGTCGAACTCACCGTTCCCGTCACCCGCGGCAGGCTCAACCTCGGCACCTGGCAGGGGATTTATCTCTGCGAGTTCCGCAACCGCGCCCCAGGCCGCCGCATCGTCGCCACGATCATCGGGTAAACCGCGAATCCCGCCGCAGGTGGGGGGGGGCAGACACGCTGGCCGGGAATTTGCGTATCCACGCATAAAACCAAAACAGGAAAAACCATGGCCACACACACCGACGACCGCCTCACCGCTGCAGAGCGGCACGAACTTCCCGATTCGGCATTCGGCATCCCCGAAACGCGCGAATTCCCGCTCGTCGACGCCGAGCACGTCCGCGCGGCGGAAGCCTATTTCCGCTATGCACCCGACGCGAAGAAAGCCGCACTGGCGCGGCGCATACTCGCCAAAGCCGCCCAATTCGGCGTGCACGTACAAAGCCCTGCCATCCTCAGCCGGGCTGAAAAATCCTGACCCGCACGGCCGGAGCAGCAGCCGGGCTCCCCGCCAAACCCCAGCAACGCCCCAACCCCATAGAAACGACATGAAGCGGCGGCAGGAATACCCCTGCCGCCGCTTCATGCAACGATCCTCCCGGGCCCGGACACCCGGCTGCACCTTCCCGGCCCAGGTATCTTCCGGCACCTTCCGGCCGGCATCCGAAACTCCCGTCCGAGGTAGGCGAAGGGCGCGGGGTTACCCCCGCACCCCTGCGCCGTTATTCTTCGGAGGTCGAAATCACCAGTTCGCCCTTGTTCAGCGCATCGTGCGACACGAACCAACCGTCGACGGGCTTGCCGCCGCAGGTGATGCCCGTGATCTTACGCCCCTGACCGTCGTGGCGGATCGTCCAGCGGTTGCCGTCGCCCAGCGCGACCTGCACCTTGTCGAACAGCGGCACGGTCACGATATATTCGGGGTCGGCCGGCGAATAGGTGTAAAGGCCGATGGCATTGAACACGTACCACGACGACATCTCGCCCGCATCGTCCATACCGCACAGCGCCAGCCCTTCCGGCCCCATACCGTAGAAGCGGTCGAGAATGTAATCCAACAACTCCTGCGAACGCTCCTGGCGACCGATGAAATAATAGAGGTACGGGAAACTGTGGTCGGGCTGGTTGCCGTGGCAGTACTGGCCGATGAAGCACGAGAGGTTGTCCACTTCGTATCCTTTCCACGGAATCGAGAAGAGTTTGTCCAGCTGTTCGCCGAACGCCTCGCGGCTCGGGAAGAGGCCGATCAACCCCTCGGTATCGTGCGGTGCGAAGAACGCCTGCTGCCAGGCATTCGCCTCGCGGTACATATATTCATAGTAGGGATACTGGTCGTCGAAGGGCGTGATCCACTCGCCGTTTTCGAGGCGCCCGCGCATCAGCCCCGTCGAGGGGTCGAAGAGGTTCTTGTAGTTCGACGTGCGCTTCATCAGCATGTCGCGGTTCTCCTTATCGCCCAGCGCATCGGCCAGCAGGGCGACCGCATAGTCGTCGTAGCTGTACTCCAGCGTCTTGGTGACGGCGGCCTTGCAGACCGTCCACGTCACGGGGTTCTCGACGTCCATTTCCGAAATGTACCCCTTGGCGACATACTCGTCGAGCCAGGGGCGGCTCGGGCCCTGTACCGTAGCGTTGCGCAGCACGAGGTTGTAGGCACGGTTGACGTCGAAGCCGCGGTTGCCGCGCAGGTATGTCCCGGCCACGAACGCCGAAGCGTGGTCGCCGTGGAAGAACGTGGGCATGAACCCGCCCCGTTTCTCGCCCTTGTCGACATCGGAGCTGATGACGTCGGCCGCCACATCGGGAGCCAGCATCCCCAGCAGGATCAGCTTATTGCGGTAGTCGTCCCAATACGACGGGCCCGTATAGTAACGGAAACCGGGATTGATGACCTTTCCGTCGACATCGGTGAACTCACCGTTCACGTCGCTGCGCAGCGCCGGCCAGAGGAACGAACGGTAGAGGCTCGAATAGAACAGCCCCTTTTCCCGCTCCGTGCCGCCTTCGACGCGGATCCGCCCCAACAGGTCGTTCCACGTCGCCGTAGCCTCGGAGCGCACCTCGGCGAAGCTCTTGCCGAGCATCTCGGCCTCGAGGTTCTCGCGGGCGTTCTTCTCGCTCACGAACGAGAACCCGATCCGGAGCTCCAGTGCCCCGTCACCCTCGCCGAAACGCACGATGCGCACCTCGCGGTCGCCCTCGACGACGGGCTCTATCCCGGTCACGGGACGGTTCGCCACGGCGTAGAAATACATCTTCTCGCCGGTCTGCTGCCAGCCGGCGAACACGTTGTCGCCCTCCTTGCGGATATCCCACGCACGCACATGCTCGTTCGAACGCTGCAGGTCTGCCAGCACGGCGGGCGCGGCACCCGCGGGATAGGTATATTTATGGAATGCACAGCGCAGCGTCGAGCTGAGCTGTGCATCGACGCCGTAACGGTCGAGGAATACCTGGTAATACCCCGGGGCGGCCGACTCGCGCTCGTGGCTGAACGGCGAGCAGTAGTCACCCGGCGTGGGCGTCCCCGTCACAGGCAGCAGGGGAATATGGCAAAGGTTCCAGTGCCCCTTGTTGGTGTGCGTAAAGCCGTAGATCACGGAATCTTCATACTGGTACCCCGCACCGCTGTGGAACTTGGTGACGGGGCTGACCTGCACCATGGCGTTGGGCAGCGACGATCCGGGGAAGACCTCGGCGCCCCATGTCCGTTTGGTGGGTTTGAATCCCAGGTCGACGCTGTCCCACAGCGTCGCCGTCCCCAGCATGGGGTTCACATAGTCGGTAAGCGGCTTCTGCGCAGGGGCGCACCCCACGGCAAAAGCGAAAAAAGCGATACAAAGTCTCGATTTAAGCATAAGCGGTCAGATTTACGTTTCAGACAAAATTAGCGCATTTTGCAGGGCTCCTGCAAACCCATTCGGGCAAAAAAGCTATCTTTGTCCCGCAGGCAGACTACTCTTGCACAAAATCGGACACCAAGGCATGGAATCGCTTTCGCAAATACTGGCCGACTGGGGCTATTGGGGACTTTTCTTCTCGGCATTCATCGCCGGGAGCATCCTCCCGTTCAGCTCCGAAGCCGTGATGATCGTGCTCGTGCACATGGGGCTCGACCCGGTATTGTGCGTCGCAGCCGCATCGCTGGGCAACACGCTGGGCGGCATGAGCTGCTACTGGATCGGCACGCTGGGAAAAAGCGAGTGGGTCACCCGGCTGGGCGTGAGCGAAAAACAGCTGGCACGGGCGCGCAGGTTCCTCTCCGGGCGCGGGGCGCTGATGGCCTTCTTCGCATTCCTGCCCACGATCGGCGAGGCCATCGCCATCGTGCTGGGGCTGATGCGCAGCAACGTCTGGCTCACGGGCGGCTCGATGCTCGCGGGCAAGACCCTGCGTTATATCGTCGTACTGGCGACCTTCGAAGGCGCCGCATCGCTTTTCTGACATGGATCTCGAAATTGTAAAGACAGACACGCCGCAGCGCGACCTGCTGCTGCTGGCCGACGAATCGGAAGAGTCCGTAGCCGACTACGCCGACCGCGGCACAACCTATGTCGCACGTCGCGACGGGGAAATCCTCGGCCAGTATGTATTCCTGCACACGCGGCCGTTCACGGCCGAAGTGGTCAATATCGCCGTCGTCCCCGAACACCAGCGCAAGGGCATCGCCACGGCCATGCTCCGCCACGCCGTCGCCACGGCCCGTGCGGCCGGGTTCCATCTTCTCGAAATCGGTACGGGCGATCTGGGCGTGGGACAGATTGCGCTCTACGAACGCTGCGGGTTCGTCCGCTGCGGCGTCGACGTGGACTATTTCAGCAAACACTACCCCGTTCCGTTTTTCGAAAACGGCGTCGAGTGCCGCCACATGGTGCGCCTGCGCATGGAACTCAAATAACAGGTTATGTCGGTCAGTTGGAACCCGTGGCACGGATGCCGCAAGCTCAGCGAAGGCTGCCGGCACTGCTACGTCTACCGGCAGGATGCGCAGCACGACAAGGACAGCCGCGAGGTACGCAGGACAACGGCCTTTAACCTCCCCGTGCGCCGCACGCGCGACGGACGCTACAAAGTCCCGCCCGGCGAGATGGTCTACACCTGCTTCACGTCCGATTTCCTCGTCGAGGAGGCCGACGCATGGCGCGCCGAAGCGTGGGAGATGATCCGCATACGCAGCGACCTGCGCTTTTTCTTCATCACCAAGCGTATCGACCGCCTCATGCAGGTATTGCCGCCCGACTGGGGCGGAGGCTACGAAAACCTCGCCGTGGGCTGCACGGTCGAGAACCAGGCAATGGCCGACTACCGGCTGCCTTTTCTGCTGGACGCCCCCCTGCGCCACAAGCTGGTCATCTGCGCCCCGCTGCTCGGGCCGCTCGACATCGCACGATACCTCGTCCCCGGAATCGAAGAGGTTTCCGTCGGGGGCGAATCGGGCAACGAAGCCCGCCCCTGCAATTACGACTGGGTACTTTCGATCCGCCGCCAATGCGTCGCGGCAGACATCCCCTTCGTTTTCCACCAAACCGGCGCACGGCTTGTCAAAGACGGGCGCCTTTACCGCATCCGCCGCCCGTACCAGCATTCGCAGGCCCGCAAGGCCGGGATCGACTACAAGGCAAAGCGATGAGGTGAGCCCCCCCTATCCGCCCTGCAGGCGCTCCGGCATCCGGCCCTTGTTTTCCCACATCCCGCTCCCGGCCCTCTTCACAAGGCCATTCCCGCGCCTCCTTCCCGGCCGGTACGGTTCCGGCATGCGGTAACTCGCTCCCATATCAGCCCCGCAATCTCCCCCGGGAATCGCCCCTGCCCGACACCTCGCCCGATACCCCGGAATCGCTTTCCCCGGTATCATGCCTCTCAATAGCCCCTCCGGAATAGCTTCTCCCCAATAGCTTCCCCGGAACTGCCCCCGCCATCCGGCCCGGATGCGCAGGCTGCCGGGTCACCCGGCAAAAGCAGCCGCCCCGGGAAACCGGGGCGGCAGACTCAGCAATCAGGTTCGCTGCGAATTATTCGGTTGCCGTGGCAAGCGGCGAAGCCTGCTGGTAAACGCGGGCCGCCAGTTCCTTGTCGAGCGTATAAAGCCCGAACTTGTTACCCTCTACAGCCTCACAGGCGGTAATCATGTCGCGTGCCGACTCCTCCTCCTCGACCTGCTCGTCGACGAACCATACGAGCATGTTCGACGATGCGAAATCCTTATCTTCGGCAGCGATGGCTGCCAGGTTGTTGATCATCGAAGTCACCACCTTCTCATGCTCCAGCGTGTCCTTGAACATATCGAGCGGCGACGTCCACTCGGTACGCACCTCCTCGATCGGCTTCAGCACGACCTTGGCATCGCGCGAATTGATGTAGTTCATCAGGATGCGGGCATGATCCTGCTCCTCGCGGAACTGGACGAAAAACCAGTTGGCCACACCTTTCAGCCCCTTGTTCTCGGCGTCCATCGACATCGAAAGATAAAGATAGGCCGACCACAGCTCGGCGTTGATCTGCGCATTCAGTGCGTCATGTAATTTCTTGCTTAACATAGTAATATTGTTTTAAGTTTGTGTTTGTATTTTCTTTTCCTAATACAAATATACAATAGTTTCTACTAATTTGTACGAAAAACACATCATATTATTTTATAACGATATAGCTCTATGTTATAACAAAAAAAACGGGGCCCGCACCCAGGGATGCAGGCTCCGTACAAATATGCGGGACGATCAGAGCAGGGTGCCGTCCCCGAGGATACGCACCGTCGCCTCCCGTTCGGATCGCGGGTCTTCCATGTCGAAGGCGTACCATACGCGGTCGGGGCTTTCGTAGAGGTCGGCATCGTCGATCTCCCACGTGCCGTACTGCGATGACTGCAAAGCCCGCCTCACCACATCCGGAATCTCCGAAAGACGCAACTCGGTCTTCGTCCACAGCCAGGCGTCGCCCGTACCGAAGCACACTTCGAGCGCTTTCCCGGCGAAGATGATATCGACCTCGGTATTTCCCTTCTCCCGCTCCGCGTCGATGATACGGGCACCGGGGTATTTCCGGGCGATGAAATCGCTGACTGCCTTCGGCAGTTCCTGCGGGAGCATATCGCCGTGGTCGCCGTTGCCGTCCGTATCGGCCGCCTCGCGCAACAGCACGCCGTCTTCGGAATAATAGAGGTCGAATTCCTGCTTGGCGTGTTCGACTTCGATCACGTAGACCGTCTCCTGGCCGTTGCGCTGCAACTTGTCCACGTCGTCCACATGCCAGGCGGCATAATCGCCGGCCTCGTAGGCTGTACGCACCGCCTGGGGCAGCTCGGCATAGGAGATGTCCTCCTCGGTCATGTGCCATTTGCCGGCGGCATCGAACCATGCCTGCATGACCGTGCCCGCGCTGCGGAAATCGGCGACTACATATCCGCCCCTGTCTTCCCATTCGACATGGCTCGCAGCGGGGAACATTTTCCCGAAAGCACCCTGCACGGCGGCCGGCACCCTTACCGATTTCCTATCGTCGTCTTCACAACCCGCCATCGCACCCAGCGACACGAGTCCCATTACCAATACCGTGAATTTCTTCATACGATTCCGAATTTAAGGTTAATACCGGGATTAATCGTCGATGTCTATCAGACGGAATTTCAGGTCGAATTTCAGGTCGAGGCCGTTGTCCAGTTCAACTTCATAGTCGCGGCGGTCGCGGTCGATCGCCGTGACCTTGCGGTCGGGATAGTTCTTGGCGACATAGTCGCGGATCTGCTGCGGCACGATGGCGGCCGGCACCTCGCCGTATTTGCATTCGACATCTTTCCACTCGCCGTTCTTCGTGAATTCGACCTTCGCGCCGTTGACGAACACCACCTTGTAGTCCTTGTCAAAAAGTTCCTCGTCCACTTTGGACAAGGCGACCTCGATGCCGCCGAAATGCGTCTTGATAAATTGCTGTGCCGGGGCCGGAAGTTCGCCGACTGCGATCGGACGGTCGTTGCCCGCGAATGCGGGGGCGGAAGTTGCAATCAGGGCTGTGCCTGCGAGAATCATCATGAGCTTTTTCATAATCGTTTCAATATTAGGTTTGACTTATATTCACAGTGCAAAGTTGCGACCCAAAGCTGAAACGAATTTGAAATAATCGGCCCCGATCCGTTTTTTTTCGTTTTTTTATATCCGGAAATGCACCGAGAAACAGTGACACCTATTTATATAGGAGTATCCCACGCGCAGCCCGTAAAGGCGGCACACGGCGTCGACGATCGAGAGGCCGAGCCCCGTCGAGCCCTCCTTCTTCGTCCCCTGGTAAAAGCGCTCGAAGATATGCTCCGCGTCGAGTGCGCCCCCGCCGCCGCTGTTGCAGACGCGCAGTTCATGCGGGGCAACAGTGACCGACACCGTCCCGCCCCTGTCACCGTGGACATAGGCGTTTTTCAGCAGGTTCGACACCAGGCTGGCCGCCAGCGACGGATTCATCCGCGCCGACAGGTGCCCCTGCTCATGCAGTTCGAAACGCATTTCGCGCCCGGCGTAGATCTCCTCCATATCCTCGGCCGTGCGCCGCACCTGGGCGTTGAAATCGACCTGTTCCGTCTCGGGGAACTGCCCGTTCTCGATCTTCGAAAGCAGCAGCAGCGAGCGGTTGAGCCGCACGAGGTAGTCCAGCGTCCCCTGCACCTTCAGAATTTCGCCGAGCTGCGCCTCGGTCAACGCCGAACCGTCGTCCACGAGCATTTCCAGCCGGTTGCGGCAAATGGCCAGCGGGGTCTGCATCTCATGCGAGGCATTGCCGATGAATTGTTTCTGGCGTTCGAACAGGGACTCCGCCCGCTCGGCATAACGGTTCGCCGCCTCGTTCAGCCGCCGGAACTCGATGACCTTCGTGTCGTTCACCAGCGGGGCGTTCTTCCCGCCCACGGTATAACTGTCGAACCATCGCAGCAGGGCATAGAGCGGCCGCAGGGTACGATGAAGCACCAGCACGTTGACCAGCAGGATCGTCAGCAACAGGAAAAGATAGAGATATACGATCCACCAGAGGATGGCCTCCTGCAGGTCGTCCTTTTCGATGGTCGGGGTCATCACGGTCAGCTCCTTGTAACGTCCCCCGCTGTCGCGGAATATCGTCCGCAGCACCCGCGCCGGCTCGTCGTCGTCCTTGTCGGGAATGAAAAACACCTCGTCCGAGAACTCCATCCGGGGCCGCTCTTCGGCGTACTCCGCCGACACGTCGTGCAGGTAATAGCCGTTGTTGCTGCCCGAATAGGCCGCAGGCAGCTCCCGCCCTGCGAGGCTCCGCGTGACCAGCATCTCGGCGTAATTCTCCAAGGAATCGTCCACCTCGTCGTTGATCTCGTCGATCATCGTCAGGTAGAACAACACGGCCCACCCCGCCAGCAACAGCGAGAGGGCCCAGGACATGTGCAATACGATACGATAGACCAACCTCATGGGGCAACGAGTTTATAGCCGAACCCATAGACGGCCCGGATCTCGATGTCGGCCTGCGCGTCGTGGAGCCGGCGGCGCAGGTTCTTCATCTGGGCGTATACGAAATCGAAATTATCAGCCTGGTCGATATGGTCGCCCCACACGGCTTCGGCCAGCGTGGCCTTATCGACCATATGGTTCGGGCGGCTCATGAAATAGTAGAGGATGTCGTACTCCTTGCGCAGCAGTTCCACCTCGCACCCGGCCACCTCCACACGGCGGCTGTCGGGGTAGAGGCGGACATTCCCCACATCGAGGCTCTGCTGCCCGTCGCGCTGGTGACGGCGCACGACGCTGCGGATACGGGCGCTCAGTTCCGCCAGGTGGAACGGCTTGGGCAGGTAATCGTCGGCCCCGAGCTCGAGCCCCTCGACCTTGTCATCGAGCGAATCCCGGGCCGAAATGATGATCACGCCGGCAGGTTTTCGCTGCCGCCTGAGCTCTTCGAGTATCCGCAGGCCGCTGCCGTCGGGCAGCATGATGTCCAGCAGGATACAGTCGTAATCGTATCCGGCGATCTTTTCGAGCGCCGATGCGTAATCGGACGCCTGCTCGACCACATACTGTTCGCGGCGCAGCGTCTGCACCATGATCTCCCGCAGGGAGGGTTCGTCTTCCACGATCAGGATTTTCATAAGCAGCAATATTCTTCGGGGCAAAGTTAGACCGCGAATCCGAAAAGAATCTGAAACCGCGGCGGCAATGCCCAAGTCCAAATATACGAAAAAATCCCGCATCCGCCGCTCCGGCACGTGCGGTTCCGGTACGGAAAGGGCGGAAACCGTATAAGTTTCCGCCCCACCTGTGCTTTCGGGCGGGCTCCCGCCCGCACCGGATTATTTCTCGGCAGGATCGACCTGGCAGGCTTTCGAACCGTCGTAAGCCCACTTCACATAGATGGCACCCCACGTATACCCGCCGCCGAATGCCGACAGGATCAGGTTGTCGCCCGGCTTCAGCTCCTTCTCGTAGTCGTAGAGGCACGAGGGGATCGTCGCCGCCGTAGTGTTGCCGTTGCGGTCGATATTGATCATGCACTTGTCATGGTCGAGCCCCATGCGGCGTGCCGTAGCGTCGATGATGCGCAGGTTGGCCTGATGGGGAACCAGATAACGGATGTCGTCCGAGGTAAGGTTGTTGCGCTCCATGATCTCCACCGATACGTCGGCCATCTTCGAAACGGCGGCCTTGAATACGGCGTGTCCGTCCCACATGATCGTGTGCCAGTTGTTCTGCACGGTCTCGATCGAAGCCGGATAGCGCGAACCGCCGGCCTTCATGTAAAGCTGTAACTCGCCCGAGCCGTCCGAACGCAGGATCTCGTCCAGCACGCCGTAACCCTCCGTATTGGGTTCCAGCAGCACGGCTGCGGCACCGTCGCCGAAGATCGGACAGGTAGAACGGTCGGTATAGTCGACGATGGTCGACATCTTGTCGGCGCCGACCACGACTACCTTCTTGCACGATCCCGACTCGATGAACTTGGCGCCCGTCGTCAGTGCGAAGAGGAACCCGCTGCAAGCCGCCGAAACGTCGTATGCGAAAGCGTTTTTGCAACCCGCCTGGTCGGCGATCAGATTACCCGTCGAAGGGAAGAACATATCGGGGGTCACCGTGGCGCAGATCACCAGATCCACCTCCATCGGGTCTACACCCGCCTTGTCCAGCAGGTTGATGACCGCGCGGGCACCCATATAGGAAGTGCCGACGCCTTCGCCCTTGAGGATATGGCGCGTCTTGACGCCGATATGCGACATGATCCACTCGTCGGACGTGTCGACCATGGTGCTTAATTCTTCGTTGGTGAGGATATAATCGGGGAGATATAGACCCACACCGGTAATTGCTGCTGTTATCTTGCCCATTAACTGTTTCTTTACCTAATGATTATTAATTTTTGAAAGCGCGCTGCAACTTGGCGGTCAGATCCGCCGTAATGCACCGCTCGGTCGAAAGGATCATGCTCCTGATTGCCTTGGGCGATGAGATGCCGTGGCCGATGACCACAGGCGCATTAACACCGAGCACGGGCGTGCCGCCCACGTTCTCGTAATTCATCGCATCCCAGAAAGCGTTTCCGCCGCCGAGTTTCTTGTTGATGTGGTAGAGGCCCTCGGCCATCTTCAGCACCGTGTTGCCCACGAAACCGTCGCAGACGACCACGTCGGCGACCTTGCCCGTGAAGAGGTACGATGCCTCGACGTTACCCACGAAGTCGATGCAGCCGTCGGCCTTCAGCAATTCATACGTGGCCTTGGACTGCGTATTGCCTTTGGTCTCCTCCTCGCCGATGTTGAGCACGGCTACACGGGGTTTCCGGATCCCGAGTACGGCTTCGGCATAAATCGAGCCTATCAGCCCGTACTGCGCCAGCACTTCGGGTTTGCAGTCTACGTTCAGCCCCACGTCCAGCAACAGCGCGGGATGCCCCGTGACCGTAGGAATGATGGATGAGATCGTGGGACGGATGACTCCTTCGATCGGTTTTACGGCGTACATCGACCCGACCATCATGGCGCCCGTGCTGCCGGCACTGGCAAAACCGTCTATGGCCCCTTTGGCCAAGTAGCCGAAACCCACCGTGATGCTGGAGTCGGCCTTGGCCTGGAACGCCTTGGCGGGATGATCGCCCATTTCGATCACCTCGGTAGTGGCGACGATGTCGAACCGTTCGGCAGGACAGCCTTCGGCCGCGAGCACGGCCTTGACCTTCGCCTCGTCGCCGAACAATACGATACGGCTGTCCGGCCCGATCGCATCGAGTGCCATGACAGCCCCCTTGACCGCAGCCTCGGGCGCATAATCGCCCCCCATGGCATCTACACCAATCTTTAACATAATCGTGCGATTTGGTTAAATTTCATCTCCCGCCCTCCCTGCGCCGGCATCCCGGCCATAGGCCGGACGGCCGCACGCAACAAAGACAGGTGCTTGCATAAACTAAAAAGAGGGCAGCCTCGCGGATGCACTCTTTAACCCTGCCGATTTATTCGGCAGCCTTTTTCTCGATCGCCAGCTTTCCGCGATAGAAACCGCATTCGGGGCATACGCGGTGATACAACGTAGCTGCGCCGCAGTTCGAGCAGATGACCACCGTCGGAACGACAGCCTTGTAATGAGTTCTTCTCTTATCGCGTCGCGTCGACGAGACTTTGTGTTTAGGATGTGCCATTTTACAATATAAATTATAAGTTTAACGTATTTCCAGTCAAATATTCCCCGGCCCGGGACAAAAGCGCCTCCCCGGCCGGAAATAGCTTATTCCTTTCGTTCTGTTTGCGTCCCGTCCCCCCGGTCGGCCTCCATCTGCTCCTTGAGCGCGGCCAGCTTGGCCCATTCGCCCTCGTTGCGACCCTCGGCCTCGGCCCGGGCTTCGATCCCCCCGAACTCCTCGTCGGAAACGATGCGGAAGCGTTCCAGCATCTCGGGATTGCACTCCCCGTCGGGATGCACCCGCTGATAAGGCAGCGCAAGCACGATACTTTCGTAGATGTACTGCGTCAGGTCGACTTCGTCCTCCATCGGCAGCAGCCACATGACTTCGCCGTCGTACTCGTGCACCTCGTCCGAGAATTTCACCAGCAACTGCCCCTCGTAGTGGATCGGCACATTGCAGTCTTCCAGGCAACGGTCGCACTCCACGACGACACTACCGTCCACGGTAACATCGAGCGTAAGCATCGACTCGCCGCGCTCCAGGGCGACCGAGACATCGCAGTCTCCGTCCTTGATCTCCGTACTGCCGTAAGCCCTGAACAACCCGCCGTCGACCTTGAAATGAAAGTCGTGCAGGCCGCTCCTGAGCCCCCTGTAAGCAATCGTATATCTTTTTGTTTCCTCCATAGGAGCGCATTTAGGGCACAAAGTTACGAAAATATAAGACATTTGCAAAGAAAATGCAGAGTTTTAGCATCCCCGCACTCCCGGATATCCGGTCGCCCGCCCGCAGAAGAGGCACGGCACAGGCTCCGGAAATTCCGGCCGCGGATTCCATCTTCGGTAAAAATCGCTATATTTGCACCGTATGGCAACAAAAGAGGGATTCACAATCGAGATTTCGAGCCGCTACGAAGGTTGGTGGCGCTACAACGTCGCACTGATGTGCGGCTGCTTCGACACGGCGGGCAACCGCACGGGCTTCGCATCGGCCGAGGCGCATGTCGCCGACGTCGGCTCGAACCTGCGGGAAAAGCCCGCCGGGATTCCCGGCGACGGCCGCGCAAGCCTCGAAACCGGGCCGTGCGACCACCTTCTGCTCTACATCTATATCGTACCCCATACGCTGCCGGCCGGCAACGACATCGGCGACACGGCACCCTTCGAAGTCGAAATCCGCATCGCATACGGCGGGCGGCGGCTCCGCGCGGAGAAGCGCCTCATCAACCAGTGGTCGGGCGCCTCGATCGAGATGCGCGTGGATTCCGAAGCCCGGTAGCGGGCATCTCGGGACAACGCCCGCCGCCCCGGGACACGCCGCCAGGCAGCCCGGCAGCCCGGCAACCTCAGCCCTTCCCGCTGCCACAAAAAAAAGAAGGAACCCACGCGGGTTCCTTCTTCCATTATAGCGACGGCTTACGATTATTTGTTGTTGTAAGCGGCCATCTTCTGAATCAGCATCACGACCTTGTTCGAGTAGCCCCACTCGTTGTCGTACCAAGCCACGAGCTTCACGAAGTTCGGGTTGAGTGCGATACCGGCCTTTGCGTCGAAGATCGAGGTGTTGGCGTCACCCGTGAAGTCGGTCGAAACCACGTCGTCCTCGGTGTACTCGATGATACCCTTGAACTCGTTCTCCGAAGCCTTCTTCATGGCAGCCTTGATCTCGTCGTACGAAGCGCCCTTCTCCAGACGGCAGGTCAGGTCTACGACCGAAACGTCGAGCGTCGGAACGCGGAATGCCATACCGGTCAGTTTGCCGTTCAGGGCGGGGATCACCTTGCCTACGGCCTTTGCAGCACCGGTCGACGAGGGGATGATGTTGCCGCCGGCAGCACGGCCGCCGCGCCAGTCCTTCATCGAGGGGCCGTCTACGGTCTTCTGCGTTGCGGTGGTAGCGTGTACGGTGGTCATGAGACCCTCGACGATGCCGAAGTTGTCGTTGATGACCTTAGCCAGCGGAGCGAGGCAGTTCGTGGTGCACGATGCGTTCGAAACGATCTTCTGGCCGGCGTAGCTGTCGGTGTTCACGCCGCATACGAACATCGGGGTGTCGTCCTTCGAGGGGGCCGACATAACGACATATTTGGCACCGGCTGCAATGTGAGCCTCGGCTTTCTCCTTGGTCAGGAACAGACCGGTCGACTCTACGATATACTCGGCGCCGACTTCGTTCCACTTCAGGTTTGCGGGATCCTTCTCGGCGGTTACGCGGATCACGTTGCCGTTCACGATGAGCTGGCCCTTCTCCACGTTATAGTCGATCGTACCGTTGAAACGGCCGTGTACCGAGTCGTACTTGAGCATGTAAGCCATGTAGTCTACCGGAACGAGGTCATTGATACCTACAACCTCAATGTCTGCATTGTTGCATGCAGCGCGGAATACCAGACGGCCGATACGACCGAAACCGTTGATACCAACTTTGATCTTTGACATAGTTTTATGATTTATTTGTTAATAAAAAAATGCACTATTTTTTCACTACGCAAAAGTACATACTTTATGTATATTACGCAAATAAAAAATTAAATTTTTTTAGGAACCCGGCTGCCTACTTTGCAGCCAGCTTGGCCTTTTTGGCCATCGCCGAGGCGAATACGAAATCGTTGAGTTCCGGGTTGTCGGCATGCAGGATATCGTCCTTGGTACCCTCCCACCACTTGCGGCCTTCGTGGATGTATACAATTTTCTCGCCGATCTCCATCACCGAGTTCATATCGTGCGTATTGATGATCGTCGTGATGTTGTACTCGCGCGTGATTTCGTGGATCAGGTTGTCGATGACGATCGAGGTCTGCGGGTCGAGGCCCGAGTTGGGCTCGTCGCAGAACAGGTAACGCGGGTTGAGCACGATGGCGCGGGCGATGGCCACGCGCTTGATCATTCCGCCCGACAACTCGGCGGGATAGAGGTGGTTGGCGTCTTCCAGCCGCACGCGCTGCAGGCAGAAATCCACACGTTCCATCTTCTCTTTCTCGCTCTGCGAGGTGAAGAGGTCGAGCGGCAGCTTGACGTTCTCCTCGACGGTCGAAGAGTCGAGCAGCGCCCCGCCCTGGAAAATCATGCCGATGTCCTTGCGGATGGCGCGCCGCTCGCGGAAATCGAGACGCGTGAAATTCGTATCGTCGTACCACACGTCGCCCGAATCGGGTTCATGCAGCCCTACCAGCGTTTTCAGCAGCACGGTCTTGCCCGAACCGCTGCGCCCGATGATGAGGTTGGTCTTCCCGGTCAGGAACTCGATCGAGATGTCGTCGAGCACCACGCGCCCGTCGAACGATTTGGTGATGTGCTCGGCACGTATCATATCAGCAGGACTTGCGTAAGGATCAGGTTAAAGATCATGATTACCACGGAACTGGCCACCACGGCGCGCGTCGAGGCGGCGCCCACTTCGAGCGAATTGCCCTTGGCATAGTACCCGTAGAACGCCGAAATCGAGGTGATGATATAGGCGAACACAGCGGTCTTGATAAGCGAGTAGACGATCGAATAGGGCTTGAAGTCCATCAGCAGTCCGTCAACATAGTCGGCCGGGATCATGATGCCGGTCAGGTAGGCGATGGCCCAGCCGCCGATGATTCCGATGGCGATGCTGAGGATCGTCAGGAACGGGAAGAAGACCACCGCGGCGACGATCTTCGGCAGGATGAGGTACGAAGCCGAATTGACACCCATGATCTCCAGCGCGTCGATCTGTTCGGTAATGCGCATCGTGCCGATCTCCGAAGCGATGCTCGAACCGACCTTGCCGGCCAGGATCAGCGCCACGACCGTCGACGAAAATTCGAGGATCATCGTCTCGCGCGTGGCGTAACCGACCAGCGAACGGGGGATGAACGGCGAATCGAGATTGATGCACATCTGCAGGGTGATGACCGCACCGATGAATACCGAAATAATGGCCGTCAGGCCGATCGAGTCGATTCCCAGAGACTCCATTTCGTAAATGATGCGCCGGCGGTAGATGGCAGCCTTCTCCGGACGGGAAAAGACCTTTCCCATCAGCATGAAATAACGGCCGATCAACTCAAATATCTTCCACATGGCGCTACTCCTCTCCGGGCTCCTTGGTCTCTTCGAATTCGACATAGTCGCCCACATCGCGCGAGACCCGTTTCTCGGGCGTTTCCGAGGTTTTATATACCTTCACTTCGCCTTCGCGACCCTTGCGGGGCTCCCCTGCAAAGGGCGAGCCGAAGCCCTGTCCGCCGAAGTTCCCTTCGCCGAACTGTTCTTCCATCCGGCGGCGCATCTTATAGACGCGCCAGCGGAACAGCAGGATCGCCGCTACTACCAATACGATGACTCCCATAATGAAATAGAGAAAAAAAAGTGCGATTCCCCTGAGCAGCGCCGGGGCGCCGACAGCCAGGATGAGGATGACCAGGGTCGTCAGCGGATTGCGCTGCACGAACCTCACCAGGCCATCTATGATCGCTGTCAGAAAATTCATTGCATTTTCGGTTTACAACCCTACAAAGGTAGGGAAAATTATGCGTATTTCAATTAAATGTCGTAAATTTGGTGCCGGAACTTTGCCGGCGGGCGGGGCAAAGCCTTCGGGCAGGCCCTGCCGGGCGCAGGCGGAGTCCGGACGCCGGAGGCGTATTATATAAAACCATACATAAATCCATGAACTCCAATCCGCTCAACAGCCTTACCGCCATCTCCCCCGTCGATGGCCGCTACCGTAATACAACGGGGAAATTAGCCGATTATTTTTCAGAACAGGCGCTCATCCGCTACCGCATCCGCGTCGAAGTGGAGTATTTCATCGCGCTGTGCGAGTTGCCGCTGCCCCAGCTGGCGGACATCGACCATACGAAATTCGCAGCCCTGCGCGCCCTGTACCTCGATTTCGCACCGGCCGACGCCGAGCGCGTGAAGGAGATCGAATCGGTCACCAACCACGACGTCAAAGCCATAGAGTACATCATCAAGGAAAAAATGGACAGCCTCGGACTGGGGGCTTACAAGGAATTCGTACATTTCGGCCTCACCTCGCAGGACATCAATAACACGGCCATCCCGCTCTCGCTCAAAGACGCCATGGCAGGGGTTTACTACCCGGCCGTCGAAGAGGTGCGCGACAAACTGGCCGCCTTCGCCGACGAATGGCGCGACGTGCCGATGCTGGCCCGCACCCACGGCCAGCCGGCCTCCCCCACGACGCTGGGCAAGGAGTTCATGGTCTTTGTCGAACGCGTGGAGAAACAGCTCGCCATGCTGCACGACATCGCGGTGCCTGCCAAATTCGGCGGCGCGACAGGCAACTTCAACGCCCACCGGGCAGCCTACCCGCAGTACGACTGGGTAGCCTTCGCCAACAAATTCGTGGGCGAAACGCTGGGGCTCTGCCGCTCACAATATACCACGCAGATCGAGCATTACGACAACCTCGCGGCGATCTTCGACAACATGAAGCGCATCGACACCATCCTGATCGACCTCTGCCGCGACATGTGGACGTACATCTCGATGGAATACTTCAAACAGCAGATCAAGGCGGGCGAAGTCGGTTCGAGCGCCATGCCCCATAAGGTCAACCCCATCGACTTCGAGAACGCCGAGGGGAATTTCGGCATCGCCAATGCCATCTTCGGACACCTCGCGTCGAAGCTCCCCGTTTCGCGCCTGCAACGCGACCTGACAGATTCGACCGTGCTGCGTAACATCGGCGTCCCCATTGCCCATGCGGCCATCGCGCTCCGCTCGCTGATGAAGGGGCTGAACAAGGTAATCCTCAACCGCGAAGCCCTCGAGCGCGACCTGGAGAACAACTGGGCCGTCGTTGCCGAAGGCATCCAGACCATCCTGCGCCGCGAAGGTTATCCCAAGCCCTACGAGGCGCTCAAGGCCCTGACCCGCACCAACGCCCATATCACGCACGAGTCGATCGCCGCATTCATCGAGACACTCGACGTGGCCGAGGCGGTGAAAGAGGAGCTGCGCGCCCTCTCGCCCGCGACCTACACGGGCATCTTCCGGTAAAAACACGGGGGCATGCTCCGGGCATCCGTCATTATGACCGCCATCGCGCTCTTGCTCCTGCCGATGGGCATCGCCCTGGTCAGGGAACGGGGCAGGTGGCTCGTTACGGGTTACAAACACCTTTTCAAAGGATACGGGGCGCTGACGGGAAAAGACCGTGCGGCATTCGAACGGAGACTGTGCCGGTTTACGGGCAGGTTATTGCTGCTCATCTGCTGCGGGCTGTTCCTGTGCGGTGCCGAAGCGCTCTTGCGGGGATACGGACTGTTCGCCGCAGGCGTGGCACTCGCCTTAACCGGAATCCTTTTCTCCGTCATATATCCGGCCGCAGGCGGCACCTTTCCACCTGCGGGTTCCGAATAACACCCCGCCCCCTGTCCGCACAAAACGACCCGGCCTGCAATCTTCCGATTGCGGGCTCTTTTTTTGGCATGCGTTTTGCAACAGATATAGTCAACTGCGGACAGCAACCGCAGTGAGGTTTCTTCATTTATTTAAGTTTGGGTTAGTAGTTTTAGGAGGGCAATCCTCCAAGGGCAGCAGGCAATCGTGAGATTCCCTGCTGTCTTGTTATATATTGTCCTCCACCCTTTCGCCCCGGCACCCTCACCCCCGATTTATCGCACTTTCAGGCAACACGGATAAAAAAAATTTGGATTTTCTTGGCAGAAAGGTTACTTTTATCCCGTCACACATTGCACGGCTGCCCCGTAACCTGATTGAATATCCAAAGACGGCCGGCCCTGCGCCAGAATAACAGTATTAACCCACTAATTTCCAAAGTTTAACCACTATGATCAAATCTTTCCTGTCATGGGGAACGGCACTGTTGGTGCTGTGCTCCGGTCTGCTAAGCTCATGCGACGACAAAAACGAGGGGGGGGGAAATCCTGACCCGACCGTTACAATCGCCATCGGCGACGCCGCATTCAACGCGCTGAAATTCACGCTCACGCTCAAGGATGCGGACAAATGCAGCTACATCTGCGCCAAGGCCTCCGAAACCGTCCCCACGGCCGAGCAAATCCTCGCCAACGGAAAATCCGTAACCGCATCGGGCGTCATCGAGGTCGGCAACCTCGAACCCAATACGGCCTACCGCCTCTCCGCCGTCGCCCAGAAAGGCAATATCAGCGGCAAGGTCTACTCCATCGAACACACCACGTCGGCACCCGGCGTACATCCCGCGGTCGTCCTGACACCGGGCCAGTCCACCACAACGACCCTTACGTTCAACGCCGCCCTGACCGACCCCGAAACCGCAGCCTATGTCTGCCTCGAAAAGACAGAGGGGCTGACCCTTCCCACAGCCGAGGAGATCCTGCGCGACGGCAAAGCCATCGCCGCAACGGGCGAAATCCTGATCGAAAACCTGAAACCCTCGACCACCTATGTCATTGCGGCTGCCGTCGCCAACACCGGGATCTACTCGGAAGTCAACAGCATCGTGATGGCAACCGGAACGCCGACGCCCGTGGTGACGCTGGCAGCCGGAGCCCCCGGCATAACGGCGCTCACCTTCACCGTAGGGCTGACCAACGCTGAAAAGGCCGCCTACCTCTGCATCGAAAAGGTAGCGGGTGCAGTCGTCCCGACTGCCGAGAAGATTCTCGCCGAGGGCACCGCCATCGCACAGGCCGGGGAAATCACCGCAGACAACCTGAAAGAGGGCACGGCCTATATCATCGCCGTCGCAGCATCCAACAAAGAGGTCTATTCCGAAGTCAAGTCGATTGAAATGGCCACCGACAAGGATCTGAGCGGCCCGGCCGTATTCGACCGCCAGGTAGCAGGCGGTTATTACGGCATCCCCGAAGGCGGCAGCTACGGCGAATACATCGTCGTACTGGCCGACGGCGAAACGATCGATGCCGGCGGCGTCCACGCCACCGTCAACGCCGGCCGCGCCATGAGCCTCGATTTATTCCAGATGAAACCCTACAAACTGGACAACATTACCTTGCCGGATCGTACATACAGGTACGCGACCAGCCAGAGCCTTTCGACATTCCACCCGGACAAGACCTACTGCATGGTCAACGACGGCAAGGGGAACATCACGAAAGTGGAATTCAAGGCCGGAACGATCGCAGTGACAAAATCCGGTTCGGCCTTTACGATCGAGGCCACGCTGACCACGACCGACGGCAACGAGTTCACGGCCAGCTATACCGGCCCGATCACGATCGAGGACAAGACTGCCAGTGCCATCGAGCCCCTGCCCGACCTCGAAAACGACGTCACGAACGCCACCTTCATCCGCGCCCTGGGTAAATACTATAACAACGATGCCGGCACGGCAAACGACTGCGTCGTGAACCTCTACGATGTCCAGCCGACGGTCGGCGACGATTACGACTACCTCATGGGAGCCGGGCACATGGTATCGCTCTACCTCACGACCGCACTTTCCGAAGAAATGGTACTCCAGGAAGGAACCTACACCGTGTCCGACACGGGCACGCCGGGCACCTACACACCGGGCGAGCAGATGGAATTCATGGAATCCATGCTGGCCACGGGTACCTATTGCGAGGAACGCAACGCCTCCAACGAATCGGTTTACGGGTTCATCACGTCCGGCACGGTGACAATCACCAAAGTCGGCACCGACTACCGCTTCGTCCTCGACTTTACGACCGACAAAGGCCGCAAGGTCAGCGGCACCTACGAAGGCGCCGTGGAGATGAGGGACAAACGCCGGTAAGCGCATCCCCCTTCCGCAACCCGGATATTACCGGGAAAGCACACGCAGGATGTCCCCACGGGCATCCTGCGGTTGTTTATGCCCTTTCCCGCCGGCATGTATCATAGGCCGCACCCCCGCCGCACACACAAACGCCTTTCCGACACGGCGCCGCGGCACGGGATTTGCAACATACCGGGTAACTGCGGAACAGCAACCGCAGTGAGGTTTCTTCATTTATTTAAGTTTGGGTTAGTAGTTTCAGGAGGGCAATCCTCCGGAAGGCAGCAGGCAATCGTGAGATTCCCTGCTGTTTTTTTGCGCCCCGCCCGCAGGCGGTCAACACGCAGGCGCAGAGGGCCCCGCGGGGCGCGGAAACGCCCGCATAAACCATGCACACGCCCGAAAAAACATCCGCCCGGCCGCGTTGCGGCATAGAAACTGATTGACGGCCAGTTGTAAAACACAATTCCACATTATGGCAAAACGTAAAAATATCACGACGACACAGCTTGCCCTGATGACCGCGGCGGCGGTTATCAGCCTGCGCGGACTCCCGATGATGGCGCAGGAGGAGCTGACGATGTTCTTCTACATCTTTTTCGCCACGTTCCTGTTCCTGATCCCGGCGGCGCTGGTAGGGGCCGAACTGGGAAGCGCCTTCGCCTCGAAGGGCGGCGGGGTCTACACCTGGGTCAAGGAGGCGTTCAACAAACACCTGGGGTTTACGGCCATCTTCCTGCAATGGATCCAAAACGTCGTATGGTACCCCACCGTGCTGGGCTTTGCCGCAGCCTCGATCGCCTATATGATCGGGATGCCCGGCCTGGCGCAGAACGGACTTTTCGTGGGGCTTTTCTCGATCGCCATGTACTGGTGCGCCACGCTGGTCACGCTGCGCGGCACCTCGGCCATATCGGGCATTACGAGCAAAGGGTTCCTGATCGGCACGGTGCTTCCCGGCATCGTCGTAATCGTCATGGCCGTCATCTGGATGGCCGGAGGCAACCCCGTCGCATTGGAGCACATCCCCGACACCGTCAGCCAGGTCGTCAATATCGACGCGGCGCACCACGTGCATCCGCGCCTCTTCCCGCACATCACGGGCATGAGCGACATCGCATTCCTGGCCGGGATACTGTTGCTCTTCGCCGGCGTCGAGGTACACGCCGTACATGCCCCGGAGCTCGATAAGCCGCAGACCCAGTTCCCGCGCGCCATGTTCCTGGCGGCGCTGATCTCGTTCGGGCTCTTCACGTTGGGTGCGCTGGCCGTGGCGATCATCACCCCCTACGACCAGATCAACCTCCAGTCGGGGCTGTTCACCACGTTCCAGATCGTCTTCGACCACTACCACATCGGCTGGCTCTCGAACGTCATGGGGCTTCTCGTGGCATTCGGCGCACTGGCAGGCGTCATGTCGTGGATTTCGGGCCCGAGCCGCGGCCTGCTGTGGACGGCTCAGGAGGGCGTGCTGCCCTGTTTCCTGCAAAAAACCAACAAAAACGGCGTACAGGTCAACATCCTCATCATACAGGGCTGCATCGTCACGCTGCTCTCGTCGCTCTATATCGTCATGGACGACGTGAGCGTGGCGTTCTTCCTGCTGAGCGCACTGACCGTAGGGCTCTACCTGGTGATGTATATGATGATGTACGCTGCGGGCATCCGCCTGCGCTACACGCAGCCCGACCTGACCCGCAGCTACCGCGTCCCGGGCGGGAACGCCGGCATGTGGGCCATCGGGGGCATCGGGTTTCTGGCCGTGCTCTTCTCGTTCATCGTCACCTTTTTCCCGCCGTCGCAGCTGCCCGTAGGCAGCCCGGCCACCTACACGTGGCTGGTAGCCGTCGGCACGCTCGTCTTCCTCTCCATGCCGTTCATCATCAGTTTCGCGATGGATCGCAGGGGCGGTACGAATACCCCGGGCACCGGGAAATGACAGCCGGCACGTCCCGGATCGCAAGAAACCGCAGGGGTCGGAGATGCCTACCCCTGCGGTTCCGTATTTTCCTCCCGACACATTCCTGCCTCCCGCTGCGGCATGCCGGAATCCCGACTCCGCCACCCCGGATACCGCGCCCTTATCCCGGGATATCCCCCGGACGCGACACCGTACCCTCTAAAACTCGACGGTGACACCCAGCGTAGGGATAAGCGACCCGCTCTGCTGCCCGATATACTTCATGCGGTAACGCTGTTCCGCCGCCGGGGCTCCGGGATTCTCCACCACGCCCGTCGACATCAGCACGTCGGGACGGCGGAGTTTGCTGCCCGTTACGTTCTGCAGGTCGATGTAAAAGCCGAGCATACAGCGGCGGAAATAGAAGGTCTTGTCGATACGCAGGTCTACCTGCGCGAAGGCGTCGAGCCGCCCGTCGTTGTAACGCCCATAGTCATAGTACGGGCGTCCCTGGGCGTCCCAGGCCTCAACCAGCGACGATTTTTCGACATCGTAGGGCGTATAGGGCGTCCCGCCCACGGCGCTCAGGCGCGCCCCGACGCTCCAGTTGCGCGGCAGGTCGTACATACCGCTGAGGTTCGCCACGAAACGGCTGTCCCAGGCCGATACGATATACTCCGATGCGGCATCGGCACGGTACTCGCTGCGGAACAGGGTCACCGAACCGACGAGGTTGACCCTCCCGGGTATCTGCCAGCGTGCCATCGCCTCGATGCCATACGACCGCCCGACGGCCGTCGGGCGCAGCGCTTCGTTGCCGACCACGCCATAGTCGTCGCCTTTGCACGAGAGCGGGATGCCGTCCGAGACGGAAAGCGGGATATTCCCGTATTTCTTGTAGAACCCCTCGACCGAGACGACCAGACGGTCGCGCAGGCGCCATCCGCCTCCGACGCTGAACATTCCCACACGCAGGTAGTCCAACGCCTCGTTCACCAGCACCCCGTCCTGTTTGAATCCCAGGGCCGTATAGGGCGGCAACTGGTAATAAAGCCCGGCGCTTCCGCTCAGCGACCACCCTTTGCCGAGCTGGTATGAGACCGACGCCCGGGGTGAAAGCTGACGCCAGAACCTCGCCATGCGCGCGGAATAGTCGGCCCCGTCGGCACGCACGCCGACCGATGCCGTGAAGCGCTTGTCCGCCGAGGCATAATCCGCGCCGGCAAACAGGCCCCAGCCCACGATCCCCAGCCGGGTACGATAGTCCGAGAGCGCCGCCTCATCGGTGAAAAGCCGTTGCTCGGTACGGTTCGTATAGCCCGAATAGCTCAGCTCGGCGCCTTCGCGCACCGTCCAGCGCCCCAGATAGCTGCGGTTTTCGGCGCGGAGCGTGGTCTTCTGCTCCACGGAGCGCAGCCGCAGCGTCAGGTTGTCCTCCGACGAGTCGTCGTTACCGCGGTATTTGAGGTTGCGGTTATTCAGATAAGTGTGCCCGAGCGACACGGTCTGCACATGGCGGCCCGCATAGTGGCGCCATGAGGCCCCGACGGTGAAGGTCTCCTGGCGGATACGGGGCAGGTAACTCAGCAGGTACTCGGCGTCTTCGCCCTCCTCGTCGAGGTTGAGTTTCATGTTGTCGAAGCCCGCCAGCCCCAATACCGTCAGCTCGTCGTGCTCCGAAAGGCGCGTCTTGACCTTCAGCTGCCCGTCGATGTAGTTCGGCAGGAAAGGCAGGCCGATCATCTTGAACAGCAGTTGCAGGTAAGACTGGCGCAGCGAGAAGAGGTAGGATGTTTTCTCGCCGATATGGCCGCTCCCGCTCAGCGACACCTCCGAAGCCCCGAGTGTCGCCTTGAAAGTCTGTTTTTCGGGGTTCCCGTCCCGCAGTTGGATGTCCAGCACCGAACTCAGCGCCCCGGAACGGTCGGCCGGGAAAGCCCCGGTGTAGAAATTGATCTCGCGGATCAGATCGGCATTGAGGATGCTCACGGGGCCGCCCGTGGCGCCCTGCGTGGCAAAGTGGTTGATATTGGGGATTTCGATGCCGTCCAGATAGAACTTGTTTTCCGACGGGCCGCCGCCGCGTACGATCAGATCGTTGCGATAGCCCACGGGCGAGAACGACACGCCGGGGTACGAACGTACGATACGCGACACGTCACGGTTGGCGCCGGGGCTCTTCTCGATCTCCCGCACCCCGATGACCTGCAACCCGACGGGGCTTTCGGCCGTGGCGCGGAACGGCGAAGGCACGACCGTCACGGCTTCGAGCTGCGTGGCATCCTCCTCCATTTCGATTTCGATGAACGGCGTGGCGGCCGAAACGAGGTATTCGGGCGTGACGACGGTCTTGTACCCCACGGACGAGGCCGAGAGGCGGAAAATACCCGCCCGCACCCGCTCGAGGCGGAAGCGTCCCAGCGAATCGGTCGATGCGCCGCGTTGTTCCTGTCCGACGGGCACTACGGCGGCATAGGCGACCGGCCGGCGCGTCAGGCGGTCGATCACCCGGCCGCTGACGGCATAGGCGCCGTCCTGCGCCCTTACCGCAGAGGCGAGGCACAACGCCGCAAGGGCGAAAAAAAGTTTTATCCGCAATGCAGGAGACATGATTTTGCAAATGTATAAAATTAAGGCGGCTTCCCGCCGATCGGGCGAAAAAATTTCGTATGTCCCGAATTCTCCGCACCGGGCTTCCGCTCCAATAATAAAGCCATTTCCACCAGGATGCAATTCAGAACATTATTAATCCGATAACGGAACAAGCGAAAAGACATGAAAAATCGCTCCGGATTCTTACCCCTTCCGGCAAGGGTATTATTATATTAATATAATAATAAAATCCGATGCAAGTTTTTTTCGATTTTTTGCATCAAAAAAACATCACAAAAAGCTTGGATTTCAACATATTGTCCCTACCTTTGCCGACACGATCGCGGCAGTGAACACCCCTGTCGGCAATACAGCCGGATTCGAAAACAGGCTGTACCGATTATTTTCGACGCAACATATACCGACCATTTTCCCGCCGGACAAGCCGGCAAAATTGCAGTGCATACACACGCTGTCAGGGAGCCGATTCCGAATACTTTGGGTCGTTTAGAATTGATGAAACAAAACTTCAATTATAAAAAAGATAAAAGTTATGAAAAAGCAACATTACACAGCCGAAATCCCAGTTTCCAACCCGTACAATTTTGCCGCGTTCGAAGACCTGATCGCCAACATCCAGTCCGGTTACAACGAAGAAAAAAGGCTGAAGAACGCAGCTTTCGAATTCATGATCAATAAAGGCATATACGTCGACTTCCACGAATGGCTGCACAACCCCGCCCGGCAGCCCCAAAGCGAAAATATCCGGGGACGGTTCCGCCTGGGTGCTGCCGCGACCACCCGGATCGCAAAATTTTTCGGGCGGTAAATGCCCCGCGTCCGCAATGACGCCCGGCCTGCATTTCAGAGGGCCGTCACCCTATAGCGCATCCTCGGCTACGGATCGCGTGACTACTGAAAAAGGGATAGAGAATAAGCCCGTTCCGGATGTTCCGGAGCGGGCTTATCGCATATAGACTGTCTTTCCGTTATTCAATCACGGGCAGGGCACGCGGCTCGCAGGCCCACCGCGTCCCGTCGATCCGGTTCCCGGAGACCGTGATGGCGAAAATATTGATGTCGGCATCCTCGGGCAATGTCAGTTTTCCGGCTCCGGGGGCGATATCGAACCCGAGCCTGTAAAGGTACGTGAAGGTATAGGCATCGTTCCGGCCGTTCATCTTGTGCCGGTGGTTCCCGATATGGGCGATCGTCCCATCCTTGACGAACGACTTGGTCTTGTCGGCCCAGGCCCACTGGGCGCGGAAGCCCGAGTAATAGGGCACGACAGCCTCGTACTTGCGGCCGTCGATGTCGAAGACGGCTTTGCGGTCGCCCCTGGACGACGATGCGAGGATGTAGACCTTGTTATAATCGCCCTGCGGCAAATCGACCGTGACGGACTCCCTGCAGTTCAGCACGTTTTTCACGTCGGGTTCGCCGCGGCGGTATTCGATGCCGCCATGGACGATCACTTCGGGCATGAGCTCGGCAGCATAGGAGTTGCACTCCTTATCCACCTTGGCGACGGACTTGAACGGGTCGCTCGAAATGGAGTTCTGATTTACAGGAAAATCCACAAAGGCATTCTCGATCGCAGGGGCGGCCACGGGAGCCTCCGCCAACGTGACCTTATAGGTCTTGGGAGCAAAATGCCCGGCATCGACGAGCAGCCGGTTGCCTTCGAATCGTGCTTCCCCGACAGGTTCCTCGATTCCGTTCACCTCCTCGGCCGAAACGATCCGCACGGGGAAAGCCAGCTCGGCGCCGCGCACCTCCCTGCCCGTCGTCTCGAATACACGGACGATATAACCGCTGCCGTCCTCGGCCTTCTTAAGCGCCTTGACGGCGATCTGCGGGGTCGAAGCCGCGACAAAAGAGAACCTGCGTCCCAGCTTCCCGGGATGCTTCGGCGTCGTGAAGCTGAGGAGCGGCTGATTGAGCAGCTCGCCTTTCTCCACCACCCCGGCGCGGTTATGGTCGCCATCGTGCCCGACGAGCGAGTAAGTCATCGTATGGCGTCCGAAATCCAGATCCCGTTGGTCGGCATAGCGTTTCTCGGTCGAAGGCGTATGCAGCAGACTCAGGCGCAGGGTATTGTCGGCGGGTTTGTCCCAGCCGTATTTCGAATCGTTCAGAACGGCGATGCCATAGTCCCCGTCCGAGAGGTCTGCCCAATGATGGGCGAATGTTTCGTGCGCCCGCTGGTGGTTGGTGGGACGGCGCTGGTTGCCGATGCCGATGTCGTAGACGGCCTCCTCGGCGGAAACGGACATCGGGAATTCGGCCTTGAGCAGGGCGTCGGGCGTCTTCCAGTCGATGTCGGCCACGATGTCGATACGCTCGTCGTCCCCGCCGTCGGTCAGGCGGATATACTGCACCAGCCGGGAATCGCCGTACCGCCGTTCTACTTTCAGGGAGGCCCGTGCGGCGCCGCACTCCGCCACGCTGATCCGGACATCCGTATCCACGGGTTCGGGTGTCTGGTCGAGCGTCGCCTTGTGGATCTCCCATGCCGGATAGCGGTTCGACATATTGGGGGTCAGCACCGCAAGGCGGAAGGCCTTGCCTTTTTCGACCAGGTCGCGGCCGTTGCGCTTGTCAATGACCGAGGCGATGTCGCCGTTCGCATCGAGCGTCACCTTATAGACCCGGTTCTCGAGCGTATTGCCCGAGGCCCTGAGCACCTTGCCCTTGCCGGCCTTGCCGGCCCTCACGTCGTATACCGCATAGCTTACGGGTTCCATCGCGGCGGCAAACAGCACGGTCGCCCTGGCACCGTCGCGGGCAACGATCTGCGCAGGAACGGCCTTCCCGTCCGGCGCATAAACGGCCACCCCTTCGGCCTCCGCAGGCAGGTCGACCGTCGCCTCGACAAGGCTCCTGCGCGAATAAGCGGCGGGGTTATAAACCAGTACCGGACTTCCCTTCGCGCGGGTGTCCATTACGGATGCCGCAGCCCCGGCCGAGGCGAGGATCACATCGCAGAATTGTCCCTGCGCCAGGAATTCGTCGTTCCAGGAATAGGTATAAGCCTCCCAAATGCTGGTTCCCGTAAGGTCGTCGTGGAACTGGTGCCAGAGAAAACGCTTCCAAGCATCGTTAAGCGCCTCTTTCGGATAAGGTACGGCTCCCATCCAGTCGGCGATCACGGCCGAACGCTCGGCGGCATCGGCCAACTGTTCGTTACGGCGGTTGTAACGCTTCATCTCGGCCTGGGAGGTATAACAGCCCGGAGCGTGGACGTCGAGGGGCATCTCCCCGACGAACACCGGAAGTTCCGGATGGTTCCCGTAGGGCATATAATCCTCGTAGAGCTGCGAGGACGTGGCGCTGACAAGCTGCACGGGCCCCTTGCCGTTCGTAATCCCCTCCTCGAGCAGCTGGATGCTGCGGGGCAGGGCCGAGCCGCCGTGGTCTCCGGCTCCGTTCGCCAGTTTGTTGCCATAGTACCGGTAAGCGATGCCGAAAGGCGACTTCCGGGCACTTTCGGCCAATTCCTCGTTGGCGCTCAGATCCCCTTCGGGAAACTCGTTCCACGAATAGCGTCCCGGCTCGAGCGCCACCATGATGCGGGCGCCGTCGACCCCTTCCCAGAGCCCGATCGGAAACGGGGTTTTGGAGTCGCCGACAAGCGGCTCGGTGCGCCACGACAATTTCTGCGTCGAGAAACCGATCAGGCCGCAGTGGTGTCCCAGCGTCGGCATGACCTGGCTGAATCCGAAACAGTCGGGCAGGAACATATCCTTCGACTTGATGCCGAACTCCTTTTTATAAAACTCCTGTGCAAGCAGGATGTTGCGGATAAACGACTCCGACGACGGCATGTTCGGGTCGTTGGCCTCGAACGAAGCCCCCGAAATGTTCCATCGCCCGTCGGCTACGAATTTTCGGATGCGCTCGAAGAGGTGCGGATAGTACTCCTTGATCCATTCGTACTTGACGGCGCCTTCGAAATTGAACACGTAATGCGGATATTTTTCGAGCAGCGCCAGATTCTGCACGGCCGTATTATATAGGTAATCGTCGATCGTGGCTTTCACGTCCCACCGCCACTGCGTGTCGAGATGGGAATTGGAGACCATATAGACCTTGTATTTCTTTCCGGAATCCTGCGCCTGCGCAGCCGGCGGGCTTCCCGCCGAAAACAAAGCGAGGACGATTCCGATAAATCGCATGGTTTTCATATTTGCTTGCTTAAAAATTTAGTGATGAAAAGAAGATGGAAGTTGACCGGACTTCGACTACGTTGCGGACAAAAGTAATAAAAGGCAAGACAAATAGCAACATAAACACAACAAATAATCAAAAATAAATTTCCTTTTAATCTCTTTTTAATACCTGTATTAAAATAAAACTTATATATTTGCCATAACTTTAAAGCTAAAATACGATGGAAAAGAAATTCCGGACTCTTTCAGCCTACCTCCGCCGCGGGAGATTATCCATCCTGTTCGCCCTGCTGTTCGCCCTGCAAACCGGCTACGGCACACCCGCTGCCGCCCAGGACACCGCCGCCGGAATCTCCGGCCAAACCTGCTCCGCGACGGCCTCAGGCAAAGTGACCGACGAAACCGGAACCCCGGTGTCCGGGGTCGTCGTAAGCGACGGCCGCAATTGTGTCGCAACCGACAAAAAAGGACGGTACACGCTCAGGTGCGACCCTTCGGCCACGCACCTGTTCATCTCAGTCCCGGCCGGATACGAGACGACAGGCCAGCAGGGATTCGGGAGCTACCCCGATTTTTACGTCCCGATCGAGCCTGCAGCCGGAAAACCGGGGAAACTCCGCGCCGATTTCAGGTTACGCACCGTACCGCAGTCCCAACAAAACTTCACCCTGTTGCTGGTCGGCGACCCGCAATCCGACAGCGACCAGCAGATCGTCCGCTATGAACGGGAGACGATCGCCGACATGAAACGCACGCTCGGCCAGGCCGGCACCTACGCGGTAGCCATCGCGCTGGGCGATGTCGTGGGCCGGGGTGATGGGCAGAGCCACCTGAAACACAAGCGGGTAATGGGAACGCTCGGGGTGCCCTATTACGCAACGGCAGGCAACCACGACAAGGATGCCATGGATTACTCCGGCGAAACCTTCTCCAAGGCACTGGGGCCGCGTTGGTATTCGTTCAATGTCGGCGACGTGCATTTCGTGTGCATGGACAACGTAGACTCTTTCGAGGAGCAGAAAAAAGGCGCGAAATACCATGCCGGGTTCTCGGACATCCAGCTGCAGTGGCTCAGGCAGGATCTCGCCTTCGTCGGCAAGGACAAAATGATCTTCCTGTATTACCACATCCCCGAGCGCGACCACACCTCGCACAGGAACCACGACGCCGTTTTTTCGCTGATAGCCCCCTATGAGAACACAGTGACCGCATGCGGCCATACCCATTTCTTCCAACCCTACATGGAAACGGAATACGGCACGTCGGAATATATCATGGGTGCGGCCTGCGGTTATTTCTGGCGGTCGCATTGCGCCGGGGACGGCGTCCCGAACGGCTATTCGGTCATGACGGTCTCGGGAACGGAGATAACCGACGCCTATTTCAAAGGTACGGGGCACAGCCGCGACTACCAGCTCCGGCTCTACCGCGGGGACGACATTTTCGGCAGCGAACGAGCCTCTTATACCTACGGGATGGGCAGCGACGTCATACTTGCCAACGTATTTTTCGCGGGCATGGGCGGCAAATGGAAAATCGAGGTATTCGAGGACGGGGAACTTTCCGGCGAAATGGAGAAAATGGATCCTTCCATCGGCGATCTCTGGATCAGGGGATACCACACCGGGGTAAAAAGTTTCCCGAAGAAGAGCGCGAGCGCACCGTGCCACCACCTGTTCAGCTACAAACTGAAAAACCCCGACGCCAAGGTAGTCGTCCGTGCGACCGCCCCCTTCGGCAACACCTACACCCAGAACCGGATAACCCGGGCCGGGGATTACGGCGACGCCACCGGCGAATTCCTGCAATGCCCGGCGGACTGAAAACGCATTAAAATCGCAACCGCCCGGACAAAATCCCGGCAGTCCCGATTTTAAAATGTATATTTGTATTACGACAACCTAACCCTCGACCAGATATGAACCGTAATTTCCTTCTGCTTACCGGCCTGCTGATCTGCTGCTGCGTCCCGACAAATGACTTTATCGTCCGCACAATGCGTGGGGGGGGGATTTCCCTCTTTTAATTTCGGGAGCCGGCAACATACTGCCGGAACGAATAGTCCTGTCGGCTTCGCGCGGCGGCGAAGCCGGCAAAAACAACGCTGACCCCGCGCCGGCAACAGCGGGGATCACGCAAGCCCGAAGCCCGCGGAAAAGCAAGGCCGCACTGCCGGCCATCGCAACGGGCGCATTCCTCCTACTGGCGGCCATCTCGCTCGCCCTCAGGCAAAAACACCAAATCAAACGGTTGCGTGCGCAGCATGCGCAAACCGACGCCCGGCTGCACGAACTCAGCGAACAGCTCGCCGCAAGCAGCCTCCGCCACGAAACAGCCACCCGGGAACTCTCCCAGGCCAATACCATCAAAGACAAATACCTGCGTTACTACATGCAACGCAGCACGTTCTACATCAACAAATTAGAACGTCACCGCACACACCTCTACAAGACTGCGCTCTCGTACGGGCAGGAGCGCCTTTTGCGTGAGTTGCGCTCGCCTACGCCCATCGAGCAGGAATACAAATCGTTCTTCCACGAATTCGACCGGGTATTCCTTTCGCTTTATCCCGACTTCGTGGAAAAGGCCAATGCCCTGCTGCGGGACGGGGAGCAAATGAAAACGTCCGGCCTCAACACCGAATTCCGGCTGCTGGCCGTGATCCGGCTGGGCATCACGGGCAACAGCGAAATCGCCCAGTTCCTGCATATCTCCATAAATACGGTCTACACCTACCGCAACCGGCTGCGGAACGCGGCAAAATGCCCGCCCGCCGAATTCGAACGCCGGATCATGGAGATCGTCTGACAGCCGGAAATCCCGCGCCGGCAATTCATACGGAATTCATATAATAACACCCGGCCTACGGAAATAACATGCTATTTACCAGAATATTGGTTGAAATACGCATTCATATTTCATTTTGATGCTGTTGACACACATTTCCCAAAAGCATACTTTTACAAACAACAAAGCGGCATTTTCTCTGAAATAAACACAAAAGAGCACGATAGGAAATCGAATATATTTCTCTTTGATCTTCATTTGTCTTTCATTCAATATCTTTTCACCAACCTTTAAAATACGGACATGCCTATGACAAAGTAAAGACTGCGACCCCGGACTTTTACGACTACGAACCATTCATTCATCCAAATATTCAACCCTAAAACTTTCATTTATGAGAAAATCTCTTCATTTTCTTATTTACATGCTTTTTGCCGCACCGCTATTGCTGTCCAGCTCCTGCGGCATCGAGGATGTAGAGGCAGAAGACGGTGCGATCGTATTCGAACTCTATGACGCGGAGGGCAACCTGATCGAGGGCCTCCAAAGCATGCGGTTCGGCACGACGGCCACTTATACCTTAAAGAGTGCATTCGTCACTTATACAGTGGCCACCCCGCCCACGGGCTGGAAATGCACCGTGATCCCCAGCTCCCGGAGCTGTTCGGTCACTGCGCCCGCCGCTTCCGACCTGGGAGCCAAGGCCAGCGGCGACGTGGTCATCGAAATACAGTCTCAGGCCGGCCGCACGGAGACCTATACGCTCGCCGTAGCCGCCCTGGAAAACGACATCACGCTCACATTCGACGAAGAGACAATCTCGAAGACCCATGTATTCTCCTACGGGAAGAGCATGGAATTCGAATTCACCAGCGAGAACACCGCGTCGCTCGACGTAAGCGTCCCCAAGGGATGGACTTACACGGCCGATGTCGATGCGGGCCTGCTGACCGTCACCGCGCCCACGCAGGAGGAGGCCGACCCGGCCATGGAAGGCAGCGTCAAGGTTACGCCGCTGAGCGTCCGCGGGACGGCCGGCGAGGGTGCGTCGATCCCCGTCGAACTCTCAACCAAGTTGCCGATCATCTCCTTTGCCGAGGCCGATTACAAATTCGCCTTCGGCGAGCAGCGCGACATCCCCTGCACCGTCACCAACGTAGCCACGTGCGACATCACGGCACTCAAAGGCTGGGACATCGCACTCGACATCGAAAATTCGGTGCTCAAAGTCACGGCTCCGGCCGACGGCGCGGACTGCACCGGTGCGGGCACGATAGAGTTCGCAGCCGTTTCGGCGGAAGAGCTCACGGCATCGTTCAGCGTCCGCCTGAGCTGGAAGGGCATCTCGACCCCCGAAGAGTTCGTAGCCTTCGGCAACGCGGTGACCGAAGGGGCGCCGCTCGACGCCTACACCAACGGCGGCAGGATCGTCCTTGTCAGCGACATCGACCTGAGCACCCTTACCCAAACCAGCTTCGTAGGTTCGGCCGCCAATCCGTTCAAAGGGACTTTCGACGGCCTGAACAATACGATCACCGTCAAGCTGGCGGATCAGGACTCGAAGGAACTCGGCCTGTTCCACACGCTCGACGCAACGGCCGAAATAAAGAACCTCTCGCTGGCGGGCAGCATGTCCGTATCGCAAGCCACCCCGGTAGTAGCCGGCACGCTGGCCGTCTATAACAACGGCGCGGCACTGACGAAAGTCACCAACAAGGCCACACTGTCCTTCTCCGGGGCGAAAACCGTTGCCACGGCAGGTTATCTCGGCGGGCTGATCGGCCTGGCCAACGTCGGTTCGGTCTACACCGATTGCCACAATACGGGCGAATTCATCATCACGGGGACAGCCCGGACGGAGTTCATCGGCGGCATCGTCGCCGGCACCGCGGACAAAACGGAAGGGTCGCTCGTGAACTGCACGAACAAAGGCAATTTCAGCTTCGACTTCCCGGGCGCCGTCGACACCGGCCAATACGGAGGATTGTTCGGCCATGCCGAGAAATCGAACTGGACGTTCAGCAACTGCACCAACGAAGGCACCTTCACCGTCACCTTCGCCGATCCGGGGCACCAGTTCCACTCGCTGGGCGGTATCCTGGCCACCGGCTACGGCGTGTTCGACAATTGTGTCAACAAGGGCAAGATCACGTTCAACAACTCCAACGGCACGAAATATCGCCGCACGGGCGGTATCGTAGGCTGCGTCGGATCGGACGCAGGCCTGGGTTATACGCTCAGGATGACCAACTGCCGCAACGAGGCCGACATCGCGGCGTCGACGGCATCGGTCGGCGGTCTGATCGGCATTGCCGAAAAGGTGGCGTCGCCGGCCCTGATCGAAAACTGCATCAACACAGGTAACATGACCAGCCCCACGATGGCCGACTACGACCTCTTCTACATGGGCGGCATCGCCGGCAAGGTCGCCGGAGCCTTCACGTTGAAAAACTGCATCAACCGCGGCAACCTCACGGCGGCCGTCGAGCGCGACATCGCGGGTATCGCCGTATCCGGAGACGACAATGCCGTTTTCGACGGTTGCGAGAACTACGGCGACATTACGGCAGTGGCCAACCACAAAACCGACAAATGGCGCCCGATCGTGGCCGGCATCGTCGCCATAGAAAACGACAAGGTCACCACGATCACGAACTGCACCTGCAAGTGCACCATCGATGCGACGCTCTACCAGGCGACCAGCGTCGGAGCGGTCTATGTCTTCCAGAAAACCTGGGAAAAGGGTGTCGAAGATAAGAAGACCGTATGCGACGAGGCTTCCAAAACCAATTCGGCGGAAACGACAATCAGAATCACGACAAGAGAGTAAAACCCAATAAGAATACAATACGGTTATGAATAAATATCATATTATAACACTGATATTGTGTCTGTTTTGTCTGGGAGGGGCCGCCACGGCCTCTCCGGACAGGACGGCAGCCGCCCCGGACACCCAGGCGCGTTCCTCGCAGCTGAAGGTCTCGGGTATCATCAAGGATGACGCGGGAAGCCCGCTGATCGGCGTGACCATCGTCGTCAAAGGCACCTCCTCGGGCAGCGTATCGAACTCCGACGGCAGCTATACGATCACGGTTCCCTACGCCGAAGCGACGCTGATGGTCTCCTACATCGGCTATGCCCCGCAGGAGATAAACGTAAACAACCGCACGAGGATCGACATCACGATGGTCGAGGACAGCAAGGCGCTCGAAGAGGTCGTGGTGGTAGGTTACAACGTACAGAAGAAGGAGACCATCACCGGTTCGATCTCGACGATCACCACCAAAGACCTCAAGCAGTCCCCCACGGCCAACATCAACAATGCGCTGGCCGGGCGCATGCCGGGCCTGCTGGTCAACCAGTTCAACGGCGGCGAACCGGGTAACGACGCCGCACAGCTCAACATTCGCGGTAAATCGACCTACGGCAAGTCGGACGTGATCATGATCGTCGACGGTATCGAGCGCGACATGAGCTACCTCTCCCCGGACGAGATCGAGACCTTCACGATCCTCAAGGATGCTTCGGCGACGGCACCCTACGGTATCCGCGGCGCCAACGGCGTGATCATCGTCACGACCAAGCGCGGCCGAAAAGGCGAAAAACCGACCGTCGATTTCAAGGCGTCGGTCGGTGTCAGCGAACCCATCCGTTACCCCGACTACCTGGGTTCGGCAGACTATGCGACCCTCTACAACGAGGCGATGCTCAACGACAACCCCTCGCTGGATCCCGGCTCGGCATCGCTCTTCTCCCAGGAGACGATCAGCAATTTCCGCCGCGCCAAGGGCGACAACTCCGACGGCCTGGGCTACAACTGGGATTACTTCGACTACGCATTCAAACCGTCGATCCTCCAGGATTACAGCCTTTCGGTACGAGGCGGCACCGACCGCGCCCGTTATTTCATCCTCGGCAGCTACTACAACCAGGGCGGCAACTACAAGCATTCGAACTCCGACAACGTCAACAAGTTCCTGCGCTATAACTTCCGCGCCAACGTCGATGTCGACGCCACCAAGCGGCTGAAGATCTCGGTCGACCTGGGCGCCCGCGTCACGGAATACAACTACCCGGGCGCCACGGCGGCCAACATCATCTCGCTGGCCAACACGCAGCCCCCCTACCTGCCGATCATCCTGCCCAACAACCACAACGACGTCAACCAGGCCGATTTCGAGGAGAACGGCGGCTACCTGCTCTATGCCGACAACGACTACCGTTACAATATGCTCGGGCAGCTCAACCGCACCGGCTTCAGCAAACGTACGCGCCGCTACCTGCAGGGATCGTTCAAACTGAGCCACGACCTGGACTTCATCACCAAGGGCCTGAGCGTCGCCGCGCAGTTCTCCTACGACACCTACAACCAGCACACCATCAACAACAGCGTGCCGACCCACAGCACGGGCAACCTGACCTACCCGGGCTATTCGACGTGGATGCTCCCCACCGAATACAGTATCGACGAGTGGAAGAACAACGCCGACTACTGGATCAAGAACGGCACCTATGTAACCGCCAACCAGCGAACCACGGACGATGCGCAAAGCAACAGCATCAGCCACGGCTCGCCCGAAGGGACGTCGCGTTTCCAGGCGCGCCTGGACTACGCCCGCAAATTCGGCGACCACAACGTGTCGGGCATGCTGCTCTTCTACCTGCAGAACAAGGTCATCAGCAACCAGGTTCCCTATCGCTACATGGGATTTTCAGGCCGCGCGACCTACGACTACCGGAACAAGTACCTCTTCGAGTTCAACATCGGTTACAACGGCTCGGAGAACTTCGCCCGCGGCAAGCGCTACGGCGTATTCCCGGCAGGCGCCGTCGGCTGGGTCATCACGCAGGAGCGATTCATGAGGGACGTAAAGTGGCTCGACCACCTCAAGCTGCGCGCATCGTACGGTCTGGTGGGTAACGACCAGCTTTCGGGCAACCGTTTCTCCTACCTGCAATACTACAAGTCGTCGGACGGCATGACCACCTATTTCGGCGAGACCGAGGCCGGCTATACCAGCTACCTGGTCGAGGGCGTGTTCGCCAATCCGAACCTGACGTGGGAGAAGGCCCGCAAGTTCAACTTCGGTATCGACGCCCAGTTCTTCAACCAGCGGCTGACCTTCACGCTCGATATCTTCAAGGAGCACCGCTACGACATCCTCACTTCGCTCTCGGGGGATGACAAGGTCGGGTTCCCCTACATCGTCGGGCAGGTCGCCCCGATCGTCAACTCGGGTATCGTCGACAACCACGGCGTCGAATTCGAAATCGGCTGGAACGGTCATATCGGGCAGCATTTCCGCTACTACATCCGCCCGAACTTCACGTTCGCACGCAACAAGATAAAATACTGCAACGAAATCTCCTACATCGACAACAACGGCCGTGACTGCCCGTGGCGTTACCAGACCGGCAAACGCCTCGATGAGAATTTCTGCTACATCTTCGACCACTTCGTGGCCGACCAGGGCGAGGCCGACCGCCTGAACGCGATGAACGGCGGCAGCGGATTCGCCATCTGGGGCCCCGTACAGCCGGGCGACGTGGTCTACAAAGACCTCAACGGCGACGGCGTGGTCAACAACTACGACCGTGCCGCCATCGGCAACCCCCGTACGCCCGAGATCCAGTTCGGTATTCCGCTGGGACTCTCCTACAAGGGCTTCGACTTCAGCATGCTGTGGCAGGGCTCGGCACTCTGCTCCGTACAGCTGAGCGGCCCGGCCGTATGGGATTTCCCGCTCTACGACCAGTCGCGTATCGGCAAGGTGCGCCGGATGCACCTCGACCGCTGGACGCCCGAAACGGCAGCTACGGCGAAATACCCCGCTCTGCACTACGGCATCCACAACAACAATAAACAGCAGTATTCGAGCCTCTTCCTCTACGACGCTTCGTACATCCGCCTGAAAAACGTCGAGATCGGTTACACGCTGCCCAAAGCCTGGACTTCGAAAGCCGGCATCCAGAACGTCCGCATCTACGTGCAGGGACAGAACCTGCTCACGTTCGACAACCTGGGCGACGTCGACATGGATCCCGAGATCAAGAACGGCGACGGCAGCTGGTTCCCCGTACAGCGTGTCATCAACATCGGCCTTAACATGACATTCTAACCCAACAAAAACCAATGACAATGAAAAAAATCTTATATCTGCTCTGTAGCTGCTTTGCAGTCACGCTGATGGCTTCCTGCGAGGATTTCCTCGACAAGACCCCGCAGGGCGACAAAACGGATCAGGACATATTCTCGCGTTTCAACGAGACTGAAAGCCTGATTAACCGGCTCTACTTCTACGCCCGCGCCGCCGACCAGCCGCTCGTGCACATCCGTTTCTTCAGCGACTCTGCGCTCACGGACGAATGCGAAGGCTCTTCGGCCGAGAACGGATGGTCCAACAAGTTCAACGACGGCGACTGGGAACCGGGTTCCCAGCTCTACACCTCGTGCAACGCCACGACCAATGCGGGTGCCTGCCACACCTTCTGGCCCAAACTCTACGAAGACATCCGCTGCGCCAACGTCATCCTCGAAGGTATCGAGAAGTACAACACCCCGGATTCCGAGGCACGCCCCGGCACGCTCTCGCAGCGTATCGGCGAGGTGCTCTTCATCCGCGCCTACCTGCACTACTGCGTACTGAAAAGCTACGGCGAATGCCCCTACGTCGACTATACGGTAAACCCCAACGCACTGCCGCCGTTCGAACGCGAGAACATCCATACGATCGTCGAGAAGATCTGTCGCGACTGCGACGAGGCCTATGCCCGCGTCTCGGCGCAGAACCTGATGGATCAGTTCGGCCGCGTGGAGAAAGGCGCCTGCCTGGCGCTGAAGGCCATGGCGCTCTGGATCGCAGCCACGCCGCTCTACAACGGGTCGACGCTCAAAGGCGACACCCGCAACTATGCGTCGGTCTACCAGTCGTACGACCCCGCGCGTTGGGACGCCGCAGCCGCGGCCGCCAAGGCCGTGATGGATTTCGAGGCCGAGGGACAGAAACGCTACTCGCTCTACCAGGGTTCGCCCAAAAGCCAGACGACCGACTCGGGCGGCACGGATCAGAGCAACGGCGCGGTTTACAGCCGCCTGTGGGAGCTGTTCCACCGCACGATGAACGACGCCAAGAAAGCCGAATGGATCTTCTTCCACCTCCACTGCAAAACCGTGGGTTACCACAACGACATGTACCCGCCTTCGGCGCAGGGACAGGCACGCGAGGTTCCCGTACAGGATCAGGTGGACGAATACGAGGTGATCGGCCCCGACGGCTACGGTTATCCGATCTATGCGCTCAAGCAGAACCACAAGGCGCTCTACGGCAGCCTGATCTCCGAGGAGGACATGGCCAAGGCCTATGACGACGGCAACCCCTATGTCAACCGCGACCCGCGTTTCTACCGCGACATCATCTACCACGGATCCATGTTCAAGGGCAAGTGGATCAACACGGCCACCGGTGCCGACGCCATCAACGCCGCCAACTCCACGTCGACGGGCTACTTCACCCGCAAATATTTCGACGGCTATTACACCAAGGGCATGTCGGGCAACTGGAACTTCGATGCGCCGCTGATCCGCCTGGCGACGATCTACCTGGTCTATGCCGAAGCGGTCACCCGCTCGAAGGGCGCCACCCCCGAGGTCTACAACCTGATGAACGAGCTGCGTGCCCGTTCGTTCATGGCCCCCATCCCGCCGGCCGCGCAGACCAACAAGGAGTTGCTACTCGACTACATCCTGCGCGAACGCCGCGTAGAGCTCTACCACGAAAAGAGCCGCTTCTTCTCGACGCGGTTCTACCTCGAACCGACCAGCCCCGAAGAACTGGCCAAGGATGCCCAGTGGAGTTCGATCCAGGGGACGAACGACCAGAAGGCACAGTTGTATTTCGACAAATACGGCGCCTACCCCAAGACGCAGCACCGCATCTGCGGCATGCGCCCCGTGGAAGACCCCAACGGCAAGATATCGATATCCGGCAAAACCTACCGCATGGAACGCTTCTGGAAGGAGGACCGCGTATTCCTCGAGAAGCACTACCTCTTCCCGATCCCGACCGAAGAGTTGCAGCGGGCCAACATTCCGCAAAACCCCAACTGGTAATTGACAATCACCGACCCGACCGCCCGAACCGGCGGTCGGGTTGACAGTAAAACAAACTATGAAAAACGATTCAATCTTCACATGGTTCCGCCGGAAACTCCGCCTCCCGGCCGCAGCACTGGTAGCTGCGGCAATGATGGCTTGCGGCGGAGACGACAAAATGATCACCGAACTGCCCAAACCCGGCGGCGATGACGACGGGGGCAAAACGGAGATCACGCCCGACAAGGGCATCACCCTCTACGGGCTGGTAAGCGACAAGGAGGGCAACCCCCTCGAAGGGGTCGTCGTAAGCGACGGGTACAGCGTCGTGGCGAGCGATAAGAAGGGCGTCTACCAGATCGTGCGCGACCCCAACGCCAAGCACGTATTCATCTCCGTGCCTTCGGGGTACGAGATCCCGGCACAGGCGAACTTCGGCTCCTACCAGGGTGCCTACCAGGCGGCCAACTCCGTCACCGGCAGCAGTTCGAAACCCTACCGGGCAGACTTCACGCTTAGCAAGCTCGCCCAAAGCGACAAGCGGTTCCTGCTCTTCGGGCTGGGCGACCCGCAGCCCGACAACAACGACCATATACATCGGTTCCGCACGGAAACGGTACCCGACGTGAAGAAGATCGCCGCCAAGTACTCGATCCCGATGGTCGGCATCGCCCTTGGCGACATCCTGGGCAAGGGCGACGCCCAGACCTTCACCTCGATGAAACGCGCCTTCGGTGAAACGGGCGTCCCGTTCTTCACCACGATCGGCAACCACGACAAGAGTTCGGTGGACTATACGGGTGACACCTACCGCGACGTGCTCGGGCCGCGCTGGTACTCGTTCAACCGCGGCGACGTGCATTTCATTGCGATGGACAACATCATCTTCACCGGCACGGACTACACGGGCGGCTTCACCGACGAGCAGGTGGCATGGCTGGAGAAAGACCTCGGCTTCGTCCCGACGGATAAAATGGTAATCCTCTACTACCACATCCCGCTGCGCGACAACACGGGCTACCTCAACCGCAAAAAGGTGCTCGACATGATCTCCAGGTATAAGAACCCCACCCTGATGTGCGCCCATACGCACTATTTCCAGCCTTACCACATGCGCTCGCACAAACTCTTCGAACGCATCCACGGCGGCACGTGCGGTTATTTCTGGCGTTCGACATGCGGCGGCGACGGCACGCCCAACGGCTTCATGGTCTACGAGATCGACGGCACCGAAATCATCGACACCTATTTCAAGGCCTCGCAGCGCGCCGACGACTACCAGATCCGGCTCTATCGCGGCAACGCCGAGTTCGCAGGCCCCTATGCGACCTACAAATACGATGTCGGGGCGGACGTAGTCGTAGCCAACGTCTTCACGTCCGGGATGGACGGCGCGACCTGGAAAGTCGAACTGTCCGAAGACGGAGGCAAGACGTGGAGCGTTATGACGGAGATGTCGCAGAGCTACGGCGACCGCTGGATCCGCGGCTACCACATCGGGGTCGAGAAACATCCGGTGGAAAGCGGCACCAGCCCCTGCTACCACCAATACCAGTGCAAGCTGAAAAATCCCGAAGCGACCGGCATCGTGGTTCGTGCGACCGACAGTTTCAACCATGTCTACACACAGACGCATTTCAACGAAAGCAACGATTTCACCGAGGCCGAGGGTTATTGACCCTCCCGGCCGTATACATCGAGCGGGCTGCCCTTTTTGCGGGGCGGCCCGTTTCCGTCAGGCATACCATGAAACCCCGCGGAAATCATGGATGAAGCGAGCCGGCACCCCGAAGCACCGGCCGCCCAGACCGTTCCGCATTCGGTGCGCCGTATATGAAGTGCGCCGCGAAAACAGCAGGGTTCCTGTACCGCATGTTCAGGAACAGATCCGAAACCGAAGACGCCGCACAAAGACATATATCTCTTCTTTCCATCTTTACAGAAACGAATCATCAGCGGGTGCGCTCCGTTTGCAAGCATTTTTGATTTGTAACACAAGATGCTAATACCTGCTGCCATGTGGTTTTCTGGTTTAACTCCCGGTTTAACTCGAAAGCTAAAAACAGCAGTAAACCACGAAAACAGCACATATGAAAAAAGCAGCTACATTGCTGTAACTGCTTGATTTTCATTAGTGGGAACATGCGGATTTGAACCGCAGACCTCCTGCTTGTCGAACAGGCGCTCTAAACCAACTGAGCTATGCTCCCGGCACAAAAAAACCACTTGCATTACTGTAAGTGGCTGATTTTCAGTTGTGGGAGCTGAGGGATTCGAACCCCCGACCCTCTGCTTGTAAGGCAGACGCTCTGAACCAGCTGAGCTAAGCTCCCGTAGTGAATGGCTTGGGACTGCAAAGGTAATTCAAAATACATGAACTCCAAATTTTTCATCGAAATTTTTCATTCTTTTTATCACCTACCCTGCAGGCGTTTCTGAAAGAACCTTACGCAACCCTCGCGCATCTGCGCCTGAACAAGGACTTGAACCTAGGACCCCATGATTAACAGTCATGTGCTCTAACCAACTGAGCTATTCAGGCATTCGGAAATCGGTTTTTCAACCGTTTCGGAGTGCAAATATATAGCAAAATTTCATTCCCGCAAAATTATTGCACGATTTTTTCTCAAAAAATGTACCTTTGCATCATAGACACCAATCAGCACCATGACGGCACGACGACATATCCTCCTCACACTCTTGGCCCTTTGCGCTTTCGCAACGGCGGCGCAGGCACAACTGGTCTTTACCCCCGACACCTGGGATTTCGGCACGATCCGCGAAACCGACGGCCGCGTGAGCCATACGTTCACGGGCGAGAACCGCGGCAATACGCCCGTGGTGATCCTCGACGTGGTCACCACCTGCGGCTGCACGGTACCCCAATTCACCAAGCGTCCGATCCGCCCCGGCGAGAAAACCACCGTCAAGGTGACATTCGACCCGGCCAACCGCCCCGGCGCCTTCACCAAGGAACTGGGCGTCTACTCCTCCGAGCGGAAAAAGGTCGCCACGCTCACCATCCGGGGCAATGTCACGCCGCGCATGAAATCCACCGAGGAGCTCTACCCGGTCGATGCGGGCGGAGGGCTGCGGCTCTCCACGACCCTCAACGCCTTCTCCTACATCCGCCCCGGACAACAGGTACAGTCCGCCATCGGCTATGCGAACACCTCGGGCAAAACCATCCGGCTCGAACTGCGCCCGCTGGAATCGAGCGGGCTGCTGACGGTGACCGCCCCGCGCGAGATCGCACCGGGCGAACAGGGATCGATCAACGTTGCCTACCTCATCCCCGAGGCCGATCCCCGCTACGGCACGCTGCGCGACGCCCTCGAGGTGCGCGTCGACGGCCGCACCAACGGCACGGCGATCGTCACCCACGGCATCGGCATCGACCGGACGCCAACAGGCGCCGAAGGACAAAACGCCCCGAAAGCACAGATAATCGAAAATATTATTAAATTTGGCCCGGTAAAGCATGGTGCCCCCAGGCAGGAACGTACCTTTACGCTCTCGAATACGGGCAGTGCCGAACTGGTCGTGCGCGCCGTCGAAACCAACGGCAGGATCGCCACGACGCTCGTCCCCGGACAACGCATCCCGGCGGGCAGTTCCTTCACGGCGAGGGTGTCCGTCGACCCGGGCGAACAGGATTTCGGCGTGCTGACCGATTTCGTGATGATCGTCACCAACGACCCGCTGCGCCCGATGCGGCGGCTGAGGGTGACGGCCATCATCGAAGAATAACGACAAAATGCGGCTCCCGCCCGATGGCAGCGGCCGGAAAAAATATATTGATGTACCCGATACTTGAAAAAAGACTCCTCGCCGAGGGCATCTGGCTGATGCAAGTCCTCGCACCGCGCGTCGCACATTCGGCGCAACCCGGGCAGTTCGTCATCGTCCGCGCCGACGAGCACGGCGAACGCATCCCGCTCACGATCTCGGACTACGACCCCGCGCAGGGCAGCGTCACCATCGTGACGCAGGCTATCGGCGCCTCGACACGCAAAATATGCTCGCTGGATGCGGGCGATGCCTTCGCCGATTTCGCAGGCCCGCTGGGACACCCCTCGGAATTCGTAACGATGCAGCCCGGCGAGCTCCGCAGGCGGCGCTACCTCTTCGTAGCGGGCGGCGTGGGCACCGCCCCGGTCTACCCCCAGGTCAAATGGCTCCGCGAGCACGGCGTCGCGGCCGATGTCATCATCGGCGCCAAGACCCGCGACATGCTCATCTATACCAACGCCATGCGTGCCGTAGCCGAAAACCTCTACATCGCCACCGACGACGGTTCGGAAGGGTTCAAGGGGCTCGTCACGCAGGTCGTCGAGGAGCTGGTCGAAAAACAGGGCCGGCATTACGACGAATGTGTCGCCATCGGGCCCATGGTCATGATGAAATTCGTGGCGCTCACCACAAAAAAATACGGGCTCAGGACAACCGTGTCGCTCAACGCGCTGATGGTCGACGGCACGGGCATGTGCGGCGCCTGCCGCGTGACGGTCGGCGGCAGGACGCGTTTCACCTGCGTCGAAGGCCCCGAGTTCGACGGCCACGAGGTCGATTTCGACGAAGCCATGCGCCGGCAGGGCATGTACCGCACGCAGGAACAGCGCGCCGCGGCCATCGAGGCCGAACGCGCCGCCGGGCACCAATGTAAAATAGGACTGGATAAATAGACACCGCCCGGGACGCACACCCCGGGAATCCCCAAAGCATACACGACAATGGCAAACAAGATACCGCGCGTCCCCGTGCGCGAACAAGACCCGCAAATCCGCGCGACCAACTTCGAGGAGGTCTGCTATGGTTACGACCTCGACGAGGCAAGGCTGGAAGCGTCGCGCTGCCTGCACTGCAGGAATCCCCGCTGTGTGGCTGCCTGCCCCGTCAGCATCCGCATCCCCGACTTCATCGGAGCCTTGCACACCGGGGAGTTGCAGCAGGCCGCCGACATCATCGCCGGCGACAGTTCGCTGCCCTCGATCTGCGGCCGCGTCTGCCCGCAGGAATCGCAGTGCGAAGGCTCCTGCATCCTGGGCATCAAAGGCGAACCGGTCGCCATCGGCAAACTCGAACGCTTCATCGGCGACTGGAAGCTCGAACACGGCGCCGCCGCGGCACAGACCGCACCCCGCAACGGGTACAAGGTCGCCGTCATCGGCAGCGGCCCGGCCGGGCTGGCCTGCGCGAGCGACCTTGCGAAACTGGGCTATGAAGTCAAGATCTTCGAGGCGCTGCACAAGGCGGGCGGCGTACTGGTCTACGGCATCCCCGAGTTCCGGCTGCCCAAGGAGCGTATCGTGGCACGCGAAATCGCCGAGGTCGAAAAACTGGGCGTAGAGATCGAGACCGACGTCATCGTCGGCCGCACCGTGACCATCGACTCGCTGCTGGACGAAGAGGGCTACGCCGCCGTGTTCATCGGCTCGGGTGCCGGACTGCCCCGCTTCATGGGCATCCCGGGCGAGAACCTCAACGGCGTGGTTTCGGCCAACGAATTCCTCACACGCGCCAACCTGATGCACGCTTACGACCGGGACTACGACACCCCGATCTATGTCGGCAAACGGGTGGTGGTGGTCGGCGGAGGCAACGTGGCGATGGATGCCGTACGCACGGCCAAGCGGCTGGGCGCCGAGGCGACGATCGTATACCGCCGCAGCGAGAAGGAACTCCCGGCACGCGCCGAAGAGGTGCACCATGCCAAGGAGGAGGGCATCTGCTTCAGGATGCTCACCAACCCCACCGAGGTGCTCGGCGACGAGCGTGGCTGGGTGACCGGCATCCGGTGCGTGGAGATGGAGCTGGGCGAACCCGACGAAAGCGGCCGCCGTTCGCCCGTCGTAAAGGCCGGCTCGGAGTTCGGGATTGCCTGCGACGTAGTCATCATGGCACTGGGCACCTCGCCCAATCCGCTGCTGGCCGCCACGACCGCAGGGCTCGAAACCAACCGGCGCGGCTGCATCACCGCCGACGAACACGGCGCCACATCACGCGAAGGGGTTTTCGCGGGCGGCGACGCCGTGACGGGAGCCGCCACGGTAATCCTGGCAATGGGTGCCGGCCGCATGGCGGCAAAGGCCATCGACGAATATATCCGGAAACGTTAAACCTTTAAAATACCATACGAACGATGAAACGCATGAAAATCATGGTCGCGGCCATCGCCCTGTGCGGCCTGGCAGCCTGCAGCGACAACACCCCCAAGAGCTTCACCGGCACCATCACCGATGCGTCGATGAACACCGTAACCGTCGAAAACGCCGAGGGGACATTCACCTTCTCGACCATGGACGCCGACAAGAGCGAGGCCAACGGCCTGCTGCTGGGAGCGCCCGTCACGGTCAATTACAGCGGCAAACTCGAAGAGGGCGCGGCCGCCTCGAAAGTGGCCACCGACCCCACCTATGCCGAGGCTGTCGGCAATTGGACGATGCCCGACCCGATCGACCCCGATGGCGTCATGGGTATCCGGATCATGGTCGAAGGAGAGGCGCAGTCGATCAACATGGCCACGCTGCGCTACGCGTCGTGGGAATTGCAGGGCGAAGCCGGCAAAATCCTGCTCAAGGGCGTGAGCGAAGGGTCGGGCTCCCCGATCGAATTCACCGAAACGGCCACCATCGCCAAGGACGCCGACGGTATCTATACGCTGACGATCGAGGGCAACGGCGCCGTCTACACCAAAGCCAACGAATAGCCGCAGCCCCCTGCGGTCACACGCGCCTTCCGCAATCCCGGAGGGCGCGTTTTATTTGCCGGAGGACGCCACCGTTTTCAACCGGACGGGCACCACAAGTTTTCGACGGAGGTAACCACAGACCTTTGGCGGACACTACAAGCCTTGCAGGACGGGCAGCCCGGGCTACCGGGACGATCGCCCGGCACAAAACGCGCCCCGCCCCGCAAACAGTTCCGTGAAACGGCTTGCCGAACCGGTTTATTCGTTAAATTTGCATCCGTCAACCACACTGCAACTATGGCCAGAATACTCCTCGCAGCCCTGCTGCTCCTGTTCACCCTCCCCGCCGCGGCACAGACGCCCGGCGACTCCATCGCCTTCGTCACCGCCGACTGGCATACCACCGACCTCGGCCGGGGTGCCGAGTGCCGCCACGCCCAGGTCGAGATGTTCGGTTCGCGGCAGAGCATCTCGGTCGTCAGCTACCCCGCACGGCACTTCGCCACGCAGATCGTACAGCTCGACGGCAAGGGTGAAACCACAGGCCGCATGGGCGAAGCCGCCGACGCCACAGCAGCCATCAACGGCAGCTATTTCAACATGAAAACCTTTACGCCCATCACCTTCGTGATGGTCGACTGCCGGGTATTGGGCCGCACGACGCCCGGCGAACTCATGCGTACCAACGGCATCATCGCCATCCGGGACAAACAGGGTCACGACGTCGCCATTTTCGCCTGCGACACCACCCAATACCCCCGCATAGCCCGCCGCTACCGCGCGGCGCTCGCAGCCGGCCCCCTACTGGTCAGCGGAGGCAAGGCCATCGAATACGATTCCGGCGACAGCTTCTATATCCACCGACACCCGCGTTCGCTGATCGGCAAGCGCCCGAACGGCGAGGTGGTGATGGCCGTGATCGACGGCCGCGCCAAAGGACAGGCCGCCGGTGCTACGATCGCCGAAACGGCTTACATCGCTCGCCTGCTGGGGCTCACGGACGCCCTCAACCTCGACGGCGGCGGTTCTTCGGCACTCTGGACGGCACAGGAAGGGGTGGTCAGCCACCCCAGCGACAACCGCCGCTTCGACCATGCCGGCGAACGCGCCGTGCCGAACGGCATCGTCGCCCGTCCGCGGAAATAAAGGGGCAGTCCTGAAAAGGTGCCCGGCACAGAGTAGTCACAAAAAAACAGCCCTCCTGATCCGGAGGGCTGTTTGCATATCCACGGCGAACCTATTCACCGACCATTTCGGCCACCCGCTCCGCAATCATGGCGGGCGTCACGGCATACAGGCAGCGGTAATCCCCGTAACGGCACGGCTTGTTCCCGAAGACCGAACAGGGACGGCATTCCATATCGGCCTGCAGGATGCCGCGCGGATCGCAGCCATAGCCGAAGAACCCCAGCCCGGGATGGGTAGCGCCCCATACCGACACTACGGGCGTCGCCACGAGCGAGGCCATGTGCATGACGAGCGAGTCCATCGCCACCACGCAGTCCAGGTTGGCGATCAGGTCTAATTCGCCGTCCATCCCGACCCGTCCGAACAGCGCCGTCACATTGGGGTGCGCACGCTCCATTTCCCGCGCGAACTCCGCTTCGGCTCCGCCTCCGCTGTGTATGAACACCCGGTCATAGCGTTCGGCCAACAGACGCACCGCCTCCCGCCCGAGCGCCGTGGGATAGGTTTTCCCCTGCTGCGCCGAAAACGGCGAGAAGCCGATCCAGGTGCCCGTCTTCTCCCCCATCGGGTTGGGACGGCAGCGCCGCAGGGCCGGCACGGGGTCGTCGAACACAAATCCCAGTTTCCGGAACACGTCGCAATAACGGACGACGGTATGCTTGGCGGGCTTCACGTCGCGGCCGCCCTTGCGGATAAACTCCTTTTTCTCCTCGCGTCCCTTCTCGATGGCCGCCACGGGGACTCCGCGCAGCCACAGGGCGGTGCGGAACATCACCGAGCGCAGCACGCCGTGCACGTCGGCCACGGCATCCACCCCCAGGCGCCGCGCATCGGCGGCCAGGCGCCACATTCCCCGCAGGGAGTGGTGCACACCCTTGATATCTACATCCATAAAACCGAGATCGAGCCCTGTAAAAAAGGCTCGAAACACGGGTCTTGTCGCTACCGTCACCCTCAGGTCGGGATAGGCCTCCTTCAAGGCCCGCAGCGCATGCGCCAGCATCACCACATCCCCCATCGCCGAAGTCCGGAAAACGACCAGATGACGCGGAAGTCTCTTATTTTTTCTGCCCATAAAGCACCGGGTTCAACGCCGGGTCGTTATACATCTTCATCTGCTTATAGGTCTTCATATACTTGCGGCCGGCCTCGATGTCCCCGATCAGCTCTTCGATCGCCCCCGAGAGGTCGACCTGCTGCGCCAGCAACACGTCGAGTTTCTTGCGGCACGCCGCGCGATGGGCATCGCCGACGTCCGTACGTTCGGCCTCCCGTGCCATGTGGTAAATCTTCAGCGCCAGGATCGACAGACGGTCGATAGCCCACGCCGGGGTCTCGGTATTGAGCCTGGCATCGGGCCGGGGTTCCACGTCCCTGTATTTGTCGAGCAGGTACGAGTCGATATATTCCACCATGTCGGTACGATCCTGGTTCGACTTGTCGATGCGGCGTTTGATGGCCAGCGCGGCCACAGGGTCGATCTGCGGGTCGCGGATAATATCCTCCAGATGCCACTGCACGGTGTCGATCCAGTTCTTATGGTATAACAGGTGTTCGAGCGAGCCCGGCTCATAGGGATTTTCGATCGGGTGATCCACATCGTCCCAGCGGTGGTAATCTCCGATGGCACGGTTGAAGATCTCGTTTGCGGTTTCGGTAAACATAGCTCAGCAGTGCATTTTATATTGTAATTCTCACAGGAAAATCATACCTTTGTCCATAAAGATTAAACAAAGATAATGAATTTTTCCAAAAAAGCAATATCGCTCGCAGGAATCCTACTGATAGCCCTGCAAAGCCTCCCGGCACAGGTGCGGCAGACCCGCGAGGAATATATCGACCGTTACAAATCCATCGCCGTGGCCCACATGGAGCGGTACGGCATCCCCGCCAGCATCACCATGGCGCAGGGCATCCTCGAGTCCGACTGCGGCAACAGCTGGCTATCGCTGCAATCGAACAACCATTTCGGCATCAAGTGCAAACGCAACTGGACGGGCGACAAGGTCTATTACGACGACGACGCCAAGGGGGAGTGCTTCCGCAGCTACCCCTCGGTCGAGGCGTCGTACAGGGACCATGCCGAATTCCTCGATTCGCAGCCACGCTACGACTCGCTGTTCGCCTACTCGTCCGACGATTACAAGAGCTGGGCACGGGGGCTCAAAGCCGCCGGCTACGCCACGGCGCCCGACTACGCGCAGCGGCTCACGCGCATCATCGAGGAGAACCAGCTCTACCTGCTCGACCGGCCCGACGGCGAGCGGCTCTACGCCTCGCGCATGGGACGCAAGGTAACCGATCCCGAAGGGTGGTTCGCCGACCAGAGCAGCGTCGAACCGGTTTCCGGATCTTCGTCGGCCATCGACCCGGACAACTACCGGGTGACGATCAACGCCCACAACGGCTACAATGTCTACCAGACCAACGGCGTACACTACGTGCTGGCCAAGGAGGGCGACACGTTCGAGAATATCGGGCAGAAGTTCCGCATTTCGGCACGCAACCTGCGTAAGTTCAACGACCTGAAGGACAAGAAGGCACAGCCGATGACCGACGAGGTGGTCTACATCGAGCGCAAGAAGAAGCGCTGGGAGGGCAATGCCCACACCCACATCTGCCGCCAGGGCGAAACGGCCTATGCCGTAGGCCAGTCCTACGCCATCCGCACCCGTTCGATCGAGAAGCTCAACCGCCTCAAGCCCGGCAGCACACTCGAAAAGGGGCAACAGATACGCATAAAATAAAAACAGCATAGCATGGAAACGACACCGCTCAGAAGCAAGATCCTGGATACGATCATCCGCAAGTCGACCCTCAAACAACGGGTCTTCGACAACACCTTCGCAGCCTTCAACGAACTGAAGGAGACGCTGCTCGAAATGGCATCGGAGATGGACGACGAACTCGACGGCAAACTCGACCGCCGCGTCAGGCTCGAATACCGCGACCGCGGAAAATTCGAGGCGCAGCTGCAGGTGGCCAACGACATCCTCATTTTCCAGATGCACACCGACGTCTTCGAATTCGACGCCAACCACCTGATCTGGCAGAACCCCTACGTACAGTCCGACCGCGAGAATTCCTACTGCGGCCTGATCAACATCTACAATTTCCTCTCCGACTCGTTCAAGTTCAACCGCAACGCCGACGAGGGATACCTCATCGGGCGTATCTTCATCAACCGCGAGCGCCGCTATTTCGTCGAGGGCAAACAGCAGACCTCGATGCGGGCGATGAACTTCGGCAAGGCCGAGATCGACCGCGAAGCCCTGATCGCCATCCTCGAGCCGGCGATCTGGTTCGCCCTGAACTTCGACCTGCTGATGCCGCCCTACGAGGACAACAAGCGCGTGACGGTCGACCAGTTCAACACCAAGATGGACAACTCGAAATTCGTCACGGGCAAACGCCTCGGCTATGATTTCGAAGTAGAGGACATTTAAACCCGATTTCCACGTGAAGGCACAACTTTTCACACTCCTCGCAGCCGCAGCGGTCGGCACAGGTACGGTACAGGCGCGGGGCGAATATGCCGAGATCGCACGCCTGCGCTCGATGAACGAAACCGTCCGCGGCATCCGTTCGATGGCCGACGGCGAACACTATACCATCCTCGAAGGCAACAACATCGTCCGTTACGGCTACGCCACGGCAGGACAGGGCGAGAACATGCTCCCCAAGCCGACGGCCAACCTCGTCGTCACGGATTACGCCTTCTCGCCCGACGAACGGCAGATACTCATCGCCTCGGGCGCCAGGCCGATTTACCGCCACTCCTACACGACCGACTATTTCCTGGCCTCGGGCAACAGCCTGATGCCCGTACTCCGCGAGGCCGAAGCCCCGCGCGACGCCTCGTTCTCGCCCGACGGCAAGCTGATCGCCTATTCCGACCGCAACGACCTCTATGTCTACGACACGGCAGCCAGGCGCACGCGCCGCATCACCGACGACGGGGCGTGGAACTCGGTCATCAACGGCACCACGGACTGGGTCTACGAGGAGGAGTTCGGCTTCACGAAGGCCTATGCCTTCTCGCCCGACAGCCGCCGCATCGCCTACCTGCGCTTCGACGAATCGGAAGTGCCCCTGATGGAGATGATGCGCTTCGACGGCAAACTCTACAACCAGGCCTATTCGTTCAAATACCCCAAGGCCGGGGAGCGCAACTCCACGGTCGAAGTGTGGGTATGCGACCTTGCGACAGGGGCCCGGGAGCGCATCGACACGGGCGGCGAGGCCGACCAGTACATTCCCCGCATCGGCTGGACACCCGACGGCCGGCTCTACTACTTCCGCCTCAACCGCAGGCAGAACACCTTCGAGGTGATCCTCTGCGAGCCCAACGGTGCCCAGCGCACGATCTACGACGAACGCTCGCAGCAATACGTCGAGCGCGTGAATGACAAGACCGTCACCTTCATCGACGGCGACCGCTTCCTCGTGCGGCAGGAGGGACACACGGGCTACATGCACCTCTACCTTTACAGCATCCGCAAGGGGTTGCTCGCCCAGGTAACCAAAGGCGACTGGGAGGTGACCGACGTGGTCGGCACCGACGGCAAACGGGTCTGGTACCTCTCGACCGAAACCTCTCCGCTGCGCCGCAACCTGTACAGCGTACGGCTCGACGGCAAGGACAAGCGCCGTCTGACGACCGGCGAGGGCTACTACGCCATCGCCCCGAGTGCCGGGATGAAATACTACATCTCGACCTTCTCCAACGCCACGACCCCCAACCGGGTCGAAGTCTGCGACAACGAAGGCAACCCCATCCGCACGCTGGCCGACAGCCGCAAACTCCGCGAAGAGCTGGCGGCCGTACAGCGCCCCGTCCGGGAGTTCTTCACCTTCACGACCGAGCGCGGCGACACGCTCAACGCCTACATCGTCAAGCCCCGCGGCTTCGATGCATCGCAGCGTTACCCCGTGCTGCTGACCCAGTATTCGGGGCCCGGCTCGCAGGCGGTAAGCGACCGCTGGTCGCTCGACTGGGAGGATGCGCTCACGGACAAAGGCTACATCGTAGTCTGCGCCGACGGCCGGGGCACAGGATTCCGGGGCGAGAAGTTCAAGAAATCGACCTACGGGCGCCTCGGGGCGCAGGAGGTCGAAGACCAGCTCTCGTTCGCCCGCTACATGGCTTCACAGCCATACGTCGACCCTGCACGCATCGGCATCTACGGCTGGTCGTACGGCGGGTTCATGGCATTGGGCTGCGCGATGAAAGGCCACGGGCTATTCCGCATGGCGATCGCCGTGGCCCCCGTCACTTCGTGGCGCTACTACGACTCGATCTACACCGAAATCTACAACAACCTGCCGCAGTACAACGCCGCAGGCTACGACGACAACTCCCCGATCAACTTCGCCCGGATGCTCGACGACACCAAGACCCGCCTGCTCATCATCCACGGCACGGCCGACGACAATGTCCACTTCCAGAACAGCGTGGAGATGGCACGTGCCCTGAACCGCTGCGGCAAGCAGTACGACATGATGGTCTACCCCGACCAGAACCATTCGATGCAGCCCGACGACACGGCCAATGTCCGGCAGAAGATGATCGAATACACGCTCGAACACCTCTGAACCGCCCTGTCATGGAACGGATCGTTTATATCGGGACACCCGTCGGCAGAGTCGGCATCGCAGCTTCGGACGACGCCGTGGCACGCATTTTCTTTGCGCACGCATGCGGCCCGGCGGAAGAACAAACACCCGAAGGCACGCCCGAGGCATTCACACCCCTGCTCCGGCAGGCTGCGGCGGAGCTGACCGAATATTTCGCGGGCAGACGCCGTGCCTTCACCCTCCCGCTGGCGCCCGAAGGCACCCCGTTCCAGCGGGCCGTATGGGATGCCCTGCGGACGATCCCCTACGGCGAGAGCCGCAGCTACAAGCAGATCGCCGCACAGATCGGCCGTCCGACGGCCTGCCGCGCCGTGGGCATGGCCAACCACCGCAACCCGATCGCCATCGTCGTTCCCTGCCACCGCGTAGTCGGCAGCGGCGGCACTTTGGTCGGCTATGCGGGCGGGCTGGAGGCCAAGGCCTACCTGCTCGGCCTCGAACGGGAAAACAAAGGCTGAAAAACCGCCGCCCTGCAAACGGGAAGATGGCCGGCCAACTTCCCGATTTCGGAACGCACATTCCCAAAAGCGCCGCGGAATACCGCACGAATAAAGGAGGAGGAGGAGGGGGGCACTTGCTAAAGCAAGTGCCCCCCCTCCTTACCCGTCGTCCGTCTAAAGCCCGAACGAGAATACGTTGATACTGTCGTAAACCACGCTGAAGACACCCAGCAGCAAAATCCCCGCCATGCAGAGCGCAAGGCTGAGGCGCGTATAGCGGTCGCTGCGCAGCGGTGCGATCGGCTCTTCGTTGGGCGTAATATACATCGCCTTCACGACCAGCAGGTAGTAATAGAGCGAAACCACCGTATTGACAAGCGCGATGAACACCAGCAGGTGGAAACCACCCTTGAATGCTGCTGCGAAGACGAAGAACTTCGAGAAGAACCCGGCAAAAGGCGGGATGCCTGCCAGCGAGAAGAGCGCCAGGGTCATCATCAAGGCCAATTTGGGGTTGGTACGGTAAAGCCCGTTGTAATCGGCCAGCCCGACCTTGCCGCCGCTATGCTGTTCGATGGTCGAAATGATGCCGAAAACGGCGAGGTTGGCCGCCATGTATACCAGCACGTAGAACACGAGCGAAGTCATCCCGATGGCGCTGCCGCCGATCACGGCCAGCATGATATAGCCGGCCTGCGAGATGGACGAGAAGGCCATGAAACGCTTCAGGTCGGTCTGCCGGATGGCAAAAAGGTTGGCGACCGTGATCGAAAGCACCGTCACGGCATAGAGCAATGTCTGCCACTGCCCGACCATCGGGCCGAAGACCTTCATCAGCACAGTCATCAGCACGAACGCCGCCGAGGCCTTCGACACGACCGAGAGGTAGGAAGTCACGGCCGTCGGCGCACCCTGGTAGGTATCGGCCGTCCAGAGATGGAACGGCACGAGCGAAATCTTGAACCCCAGCCCGGCGAAGAAGAAGACCATCGCCATGACCTGCAACGGCGACCCCGTAATGCGCGCCGCCATATCGCCGAAGTAGAGCGTCCCCGTAGTCCCGTAGAAGAACGAGATGCCGTAGAGCATCAGACCGCTCGCGAACAAGGCGCAGAGGATGTATTTCGCACCCGCTTCGGCCGAATGGTGCTTGTACTTGTCGAACGCCACCAGGCAGGCCATCGGCACCGAAGCCAGTTCCATGCCCAGGAAGAAGAGCAGGAAATTGCCCGCCCCGACCATGAAATACATGCCCAGCAGCGTCGAAAGCAGCAGGATGTAGAATTCGCCCTGTTTGTGGGCCGTGTCGTCGCGCCGCAGCCACGTACCGGCCTGCAGGCAGACGATGAGCGCCCCGATGGCCAGCACGCTCTTGACGACGGTGTGCATCGGCACATAGCAGAACATGCCGCCGAATACCTCGCCCGCCGTCCCCGGAACGACATTGGCCAGCACCTGCACCGCGAGCAGCCCGCAGGCCACCGCCGAAAACCAGCGCCTTCCGCGCTCCCCGGCGATCAGGTCATAGAGGAACAGCAGGACGATCACCGCGATGAGCGTCACTTCGGCCTGCATGTACGAGAATATATTGCTGTAATCCATAGTCGCTTAATTCATTAAGTGTGTAATGATCTCCGAAACGCTGCCCCGGATCATGTCGCTCACCCACAGCGGCGCGAGCCCCATGCCGGCGATGGCGACGACGAGGCAGACGACCGACAGGCGTTCGTCCCACGTGGCGTCGGAGAGCCGGAGATGCGCTTCGTTGGTACAGGTGCCGTAGAGTATCTTCCCGACCACCCGCAGGATGTAGACCGCCGTGATGACGATCGACGTGCAGGCGATGATCGTCACCACACGGTGGAACGTGTCGTTGTCCATGAACGCGCCGTTGAAGATCGTCATCTCGGCGACGAACCCGCTCAGGCCGGGCAGGCCCAGGTTCGCCAGGCCCGCGATGACGTAGCCCACCGCCAGGAAGGGCATCACCTTCATCAGCCCGCTCAGTTCGCGCACGTCGCGCGTATGCGTGCGGCCGTAGATCATGCCGATCAGCGCGAAGAAGAGCGCCGTCATCAGGCCGTGGCTCAGCATCTGCAGGACAGCGCCCGTACCCGCCGTGGTATTCATCATCAGGATGGCGAACAGCACCAGTCCGCAGTGCGACACTGACGAGTAGGCGTTGATGTATTTGAGGTCGGTCTGCACGCAGGCCGCGAAGGCGCCGTACACAACCGAGATCGTCGTCAGTATGATGAATATCCAGCTCAGTTCGTGCGCCGCTTCGGGCATGAGGTACATCGCCACGCGGAAACAGCCGTAGCCGCCCAGCTTCATCAGCACGCCGGCATGGAGCATCGACACGGCCGTCGGGGCCGAAGCATGGCCGTCGGGGCTCCACGTATGGAAGGGGAACAGGGCGCCCAGCACGCCGAACCCGACGAAGACCAGCGGGAACCAGATATATTGCTGCGCCAGGGGAATGTTATGCAGCTGCGCGATCTCCAGGATATTCATCGTCGTGGCCCCGGCACCGAAGTAGATGCCCAGGATGCCGATCAGCAGCAGCGCCGAACCGCCCATGAGCATCAGTGTCAGTTTCATGGCGGCATACTCCTTGCGACCGCTGCCCCACACGCCGATCAAGAGATACATCGGAATCAGCGCCACCTCGTAGAACATGAACATCGTGAAGAGGTCGACCGAAACGAAGAACCCGAAGACGCCCACGCTCAGCAGGCAGAACCAGAGGAAATACTCCTTGACCTGCTCCTTCATCCGCCACGAGGCAAACGTCCCCGTAAACACGATGATGGCCGACAGCAGCAGCATGGCAACCGAAATGCCGTCTACCCCCACGGCATAGTGGATATTGAGCGGCGCATACCACACATGGCTTTCGGTAAAGAGCATGGCGGCCTGCTCGCCCGCCTCGCGCAGGCCGAGGTAGCGGAACACCAGCACCACCGCCAGCGCCAGCAGCAGCGAGGAACCCGCCACCATCACGGCACGCACCTGCCGCGCGGACTTCGAGAGCCAGAGCCCCAGCATCATCAGCACCGGGATGGCGGGAAACAGTGATAACATATTCATAACAGCTACAGTTTAGCAGATTAAAAGCAAGAAGATCGTAAGTCCCAGCGCACCGCCGAGGAACCAGATGCAGTAACGCTGCACGCTGCCGCTCTGCATGTCGCGGATCACGTATGCCGCGCCGTTGGTCGCCCGCGCCAGCATGTTCATCAGGCCGTCCACCACATGGCGGTCGAACCATGCGACCGGGGCTGAGATGCAGGCGAAGATCACCCGGTGGGTAACGAACTGGTAAACCTCGTCGATGTAGAAACGGTGGTAGGCCGCCTTATGCAGCCCTCTGAAGCGCGCTGCCAGGGCATTGGCCACCGTCTGGCGCTCGCGCAGGTACATCCACGTCGCCAACGCGATGGCAACGGCAGCCACACAGAGGCTCACGCCCGCCACGCTGCGGTCGATATGGATCGTGTAGGGCATCCCGTCGCTGCTGACCAGCTTCCCGAACGGAATGAACCCCGCCACGCAGGTCACTGCGGCCAGGAACACCAGCGGCAGGGTCATCGTCAGCGGCGCCTCGTGCGGCCTGTGCGCCGCATGCAGTTCCCGGTTCTCGCGTCCCCAGAAGATGTTATAGTAGAGGCGGAACATGTAGAACGCCGTCAGGCCGGCGATCCCGGTCATCACCCACCCCATCACGGGGCTGAAGGCGAAGCACGCCGTCAGGATCTCGTCCTTCGAGAAGAAACCGCTCAGGGGCCAGATGCCCGCGATGGCCAGGCAGGCCACGAGGAACGTCGCATGCGTCACGGGCATGTATCGGCGCAGGCCGCCCATGGCCGACATTTCGTTGGAGTGCACGGCATGGATGATGCACCCGGCGCCGAGGAACAGCAGCGCCTTGAACATGGCGTGCGTGAAGAGGTGGAACATCGAGGCCATGTACCCCAGCCCGCCCGTATGGGGATCAGCCGAGGTGCAGACGCCCAGCGCCACGATCATGAAGCCGATCTGCGAAATGGTACTGAACGCCAGCACACGCTTGATGTCGCTCTGCACGCAGGCCACGACGGCGGCGTACAGCGCCGTAAAGGCCCCGATATAGGCCGTCCAGTGCAGCACCTCGGGCGCATAGCCGACAAAGAGCGGGAACATGCGCGCCACGAGGTAGACGCCCGCCACGACCATCGTCGCGGCATGAATCAGCGCCGACACGGGCGTCGGGCCCTCCATGGCGTCGGGCAGCCAGATATGCAGCGGGAACATCGCGCTCTTGCCCGCGCCGCCGATGAACATCAGCCCCAGCGCCAGCGGGATCATCGCACCGGCGGCAGCCAGCAGCTGCACGTCGGGCGTGAAGGAGAACGTCCCGGCATAGTACCCGTAGAAGAGGATGCCGACGAGGAACCCCAGGTCGGCGAAGCGCGTCACGATAAACGCCTTCTTCGAGGCCGCGACGGCCTCCTTCTTCGTGTAATAGAAACCGATGAGCAGGTAGGAGCTTACGCCCACCAATTCCCAGAAGAGGTACATCTGGAAGATGTTGGTAGCCACCACCAGCCCCATCATGCTCATCGTGAACAACGACAGGAAAGCATAGTAACGCTGAACCCCCCGCTCGCCCTTCATGTAGCCCAGCGAGTAGACGTGTACCATCAGCGAGACGGTCGAGATCACCACGAGCATCATCACCGAAATCGGGTCGAGCAGGATGCCCAGGTCGATATGCAGCGTCCGGCTGATCGGCAGCCATACCGTGTTCCACGGCACGAGCGTGGGGAACACCCCCGAGGCGTCGCGCCCTGCGGAAAAATACTCGAACGCCGTACAATAGCTCAGCAACGCCACTACGGCCAGCACCGCCGTGCCTATGGCGCCCGCGACGACGGGCTTGAGCTTCATGCCGGCCAGCCCCAGGAAGAGGAAGCTCAGCAGCGGCAGCAGCAGGATAAGGATCGTATATTCCATAACAATCGTTTTTTCAGAATCGTTACCACTTCATCTCCCGCAGGCTCTTCACCCCGATGTTGCGCAGATTCCGGTAGATGTTGATGATGATGGCGATTGCGACGGCCGTTTCGGCGGCGCTGATGCCGATGGCGAATAGCGTGAAGAAGAATCCCTCCAGCTGTTCGGGGAACAGGAAGCGGTTGAATACGACGAAATTGATGTCGACCGAATTGAGGATCAGCTCGACGGAGATCAGCATCGCGAGCAGGTTGCGGCGCGTCACGAACCCGTAGATTCCCACGAACATCATGATCGTGGAGAGGACGAGGTAATATTCCATGTGTATCATAGTCGTACTCTTTTTAGCGTTTGCGTGCGATGAGGATTCCGCCGACGATGCAGGCCAGCAACAGGATGCTGATGACCTCGAACGGCAGCACGTAGCCATATTTGCCGCTGCTCATCAGCGCGTGGCCGATCGTCTGCACGTCCAGTTCGCCGTGGACGAAATGCGACGGCATGAAATCGTGCCGGAGCGTCACGTAGAGGCATACCCCGAGGCTCAGCAGCGTCGCCGCCAGCCCCACGAACAGCTTGTAGCCCTTTATGTCCTCCGACTTGTCGCCCTGGCTCGAGGTCAGCAGAATCGAGAATACGTACAGCACCGTGATGCCGCCGGCATAGATCAGCAGCTGCACGGCGCCCAGGAACGAATAGTTCAGCTGGAAATAGATGCCCGCCGTACCGAACAGCACGAACAACAGGTAGGTCGCCGCGCGCAGGATACGCTTGGTCGTCACGGCCAGCACGGCACTCACGGCCGTAAAGACCGCCAACACCGTAAAGACGATTAATTCGAGTGTTATCTCCATGGCTTATTGTTTGTTCAGGGTTTTGACCAGCTTCCCGCGCGTGTATACCGCGTGTTCGAAATCGGTCGAGAAACGGATGGCCCCCGTCGGGCAGGCGTTGACGCACAGATGGCAGAACATGCACGACCCCAGGTCGTACTGGTAAAGCACCAGGCGGCGTTTCGACTTGCCCGTCTCGGGATCGGTGACCATCTCGGTGGTGATACGGATGGTTTCGTTGGGACATGCCGACTGGCAGAGGCCGCAGGCGATGCACTTGTTCTTCCCCCCGGCATCGTGGGGCATGGTCAGCTCGCCGCAGAAACGGTCGAACATCTTGAGCGTGGCCCGGTTCTCGGGGTATTGCTCGGTGACCTTCTTGGTGAAGAACTCCCGCCCGGTCACCTTCATACCCGTCAGCAAGGTTCCCAACCCGTGGAAAAGTCCTTTGATATAGCTACTCATGACTAAAAATGCAGTTTAAATACGACGACGATGACCATCAGCAGCAGGTTTGCCAGCCCGATCGGCACCAGGTATTTCCATTCCAGCGTCAGTATCTGGTCGATACGCAGGCGCGGGAAGGTCCACTTGATCCACATCAGCAGCCACACCACGAAGAACGCCTTGCCGAAGAACCAGACGAAGCCGGGGATGTAGTCCATGGCGGCATTGAAGCCCTCCCAGCCGGGGATGTGCAGCGGCATCCATCCCCCGAGGAAGATGGTGGCCGCAACGCCCGAGACGACGAACAGGTTGACGAACTCGGCGACGTAGAACAGGCCGAAGTGCATGCCCGAATACTCGGTGTGGTACCCTGCCGTCAGCTCCGATTCGGCCTCCGGGAGGTCGAACGGCCCGCGGTTGACCTCGGCGTTGCCCGCGATCAGGTAGATCACGAAGGCGACCAGCGCCGGGACATGCCCCTTGAAGATGAACCAGCCGTCGGCCTGGCGGGCGACGATCTCCGAGAACTGCATCGTATCGGTCAGCACGACGATCGTCAGGATCGACAGCCCGATCGACAGCTCGTACGAGATCATCTGCGCACCGCTTCGCATGGCGCCGATGAGCGAATACTTGTTGTTGGAGCTCCACCCCGCCAGCAGGATGCCGACCACGCCGATCGACGAGGCCGCCATCAGGAAGAAGACGCCCACGTTGAAGTCCAGCACTTCGAGCCCCTTGTTCACCGGCAGGCAGGCGAAAGCCAGCACCGACGCCAGGATGACGATGTAGGGCGCGAGGTTGTAGAGGAACCTGTCCGAGCGGCGGATGGTGATGATCTCCTTGGTGAGCATCTTGAACACGTCGCAGATCACCTGCAACGTACCCCACGGCCCCACGCGCACGGGCCCCAGGCGGCACTGGAACGCCGCGCAGACCTTACGCTCCATGAAGATCATCAGGATGGCGATCACCGCGTACATCAGCAGCAGGCAGACACCGACGATCACGCACTCCAGGAAGACCGCCAGCCCCACGGGCATCAGCGACGTGAGCAGCCCGTGAATCCAGCTCGTTACTATACTAAAATCAAACATATCTGTAAGTTTTTCCTTTTTTATCCCGCTCCCACCCCAAGGGGAGAGGCTTATAAACCCGGAAGCGACATCCGGTTACCTGTCTATATCGGGCACGACGTAATCCAGCGTACCGCCGATGGCGATCAGGTCGGCGATCTTCGTCCCCCGCGCAATGGTTTCGAGGCACGACACGAGCGGGAGTCCCGTCGAGCGGAACTTCATGCGGTAGGGCGACTTCTCCCCGCGGCTCTCGATGAAGACCCCGAACTCCCCGCGGCTGCCCTCGACGGCGGCGTAGTAGCTGCCTTCGGGTATGCGGATCACGGGCTTCATCTTCAACTGGTATTCGCCTTCCGGAATGTTGTCTATCAACTGTTCGATGATGTCCATGCTCTGTTCGATCTCGCGCATACGCACCATGTAACGGGCGAAACAGTCGCCCTCGTCGTAGAGCACTTCCTCGAAATCCACCTTGCCGTACATGGCGTAGGGATGGCGCTTGCGCACGTCGCACGCCCAGCCCGAGGCACGCCCCGTACCGCCCGTGGCACCGAACGAGATGGCGTCTTCGCGGGTCAGCACGCCGGTGCCTTTCAGGCGTTCCCGGGCGATGACGTTCCCCGTGAACACCTCGTGGTACTCGCGCAGCGTCGGGCGCATGTAGGCGATAAACTCCTTCACGCGCCGTACGAAATCGGGATGGATGTCAGCCTGCACGCCGCCGATCGTATTGTAAGTCTGGATCAGGCGCCCGCCGGTGGTCTGCTCCAGGATGTCGAGCACCTTCTCACGGTCGCGGAACCCATAGAAAAAGGCCGTCAGGGCCCCCATATCCATGCAGAGGCAGGCAAAGAACAGCAGGTGCGAGTCGATACGCTGCAACTCGTCCATGATCGTGCGGATGTACTGCACGCGCTCGGACACCTCCACACCCAACCCCTTCTCGATACACATGCAGAGCGCATGGCGGTTCTGCGACGCCCCGAGATAGTCGAGGCGGTCGGTAAGCGCCAGCGTCTGGGGGTAGGTCAGGCTTTCGCACATCTTCTCGATGCCGCGGTGGATGTAACCGCAATGCACGTCGAGCTTGCGGATGATCTCGCCTTCGAGCGACACGCGGAAACGCAGCACGCCGTGCGTGGCGGGGTGCTGCGGGCCGATGTTGATGACATATTCGTCCTCCTCGAACAAGACGTTGCGGTGGCGGATGAAGCTGCCGTCCGCCGTCAGTTCGAAGCTCGGGGCGCTGTCCTTCGACACTTCGTTGGTCATGCGCAACGGGTTGAGCCCCGGGTCGTAATCCTTACGCAGGGGGTACCCCACCCAGTCGTCGCGCAGGAACAGGCGCCGCATGTCGGGATGGTTCAGGAAACCGATGCCGAAATAGTCGAAGACTTCGCGCTCGTTGAGTTCCGCAGCCTTCCACAGGTCGCAGACCGAAGGCAGCCCGCACTTCTCGCGGCTGGGGGTCAGCGTCCGCAACACGACGTTCTCGCCCGTCGCGGTGGCTTCGAGGTGGTAGACCGCCCCGAACCCCTCTTCGCCCCAGTCCATGCCCGTCAGGCTGCGCAGGAAATCGAATCCCTCGGCCCTCAGGCGTGCAGCCAGGGCGTGGAATTTCTCCACCGGGACGGTGAACATCCCGTCCCCGGCCTCCGACCACACGGCGCCGGGTTCCCAAGCCGTTATTTTCTCTCTGATATTCATTGTTTTTCTCCTCCTTCCACGTTCAAATCGTTCTTTTCGGCCGTCAGATCCCGGCGAAGCAGCTCTTCGTACTCCTGCTTACCGATCTGCTTGTTCACCCCGCCGAAAAACCGCTGTAATTTCACTTTGCGCTGCAACTGCATCAGCCCGTAGAGCATCGCCTCGGGGCGCGGCGGGCACCCGGGGATATAGACATCGACCGGCAGTATCTTGTCCACGCCGTTCAGCACATGGTACGACTTCTTGAACGGGCCGCCGCTGATGGCGCATCCCCCCACGGCGATCACATACTTCGGGTCGGCCATCTGGTCGTAGAGGCGCTTCAGGACAGGGGCCATCTTGTGGGTGATCGTCCCGGCCACCATGATGAAATCGGCCTGGCGCGGGGAGGCGCGGGCCACTTCGAACCCGAACCGGGCAAAGTCGTAGCGGGCCGCCCCCACGGCCATGAACTCGATCCCGCAGCAGCTCGTGGCGAAAGTCAGCGGCCAGAGGCTGTTGCTGCGCCCCCACTCGATCAATTCGTCGAGGCACCCTACGATCACGTTCGTACCCTCGCGGCGCAGCTCGGCCGCCATCTTTTCGAGGTATTCGTTGTCATTGAAATCCTCGTATTTCATTGCCTTTATCTCCGGCTTCCTTATTTCCATTCCAAAGCTCCTTTCCGCCATGCGTATGCAAGGCCCAAAACCAGTACGACCAAAAAGAAGAGGATGCTCACCAGCCCGTAAATCCCCAGATCCTGGACGACCACCGCCCACGAAAAGAGAAAGACGGTCTCCACGTCGAACATCAGGAACAGGATCGCGAACAGGTAGTACCCCACCTTGAACTGCATCCACGACCGTCCGCGCGTCGGGATACCGCACTCGTACGCCTCGCCTTTCTGCGGGTTGTACGAGCGCGGCGATATGGCGCGGGCGATACCCAGCGCGACTGCGACCAGCGCAATAGCCGTCAGGATGACGACCACCAATAGCGTAAAATACATAACCTATCGTTTTTACGAATTTACTCGGAACACGAAAACACGAACGCATCTCCGGGAGAAAAAATCCTCATCCGGGAACATGCGGCAAAACGGGAACGGGAACAGCGGCTAAATCAGGATACGCCCCAGCGAAAAGACATAATAATCGACCGGCTTGGGATGCAGGTCGAAGCAGTCCGAATAAGCCGGACGGCAGGACAGCCCGCGGGCCGACGCCATGGCCCGGGCATCATGGCGCAGACGGACGATCGCCTTCTGGGCGGACGGTTGGACGGGATTTTCGATCGGAGCGTCGCAGGTGAAGACTGCCGCCGTGAAACAATTGTGTGCCGGAACCGGCGTCCGGAGAGTGGACTGGCAAATCCGGTCGGGCTGCGAAACTACCCTACCGGACTGAACCTGAGCGCCATCCAGGCTTCCTGCCAAGACAAAAAGCAAGATGAACAAAGCATATTGAATCCTCTCCAGCATTTCGACCTTACTATTTTCGTGCTGCGAAGATACACTCTTTCGCGCAGAAAACGGAATCCATGGACGAAAAAACGTACATAATGATGAATTTTGAGTACAAAAACACCCATAGCCGGATTCAGGTAATACTCCGGAAACAAGCCCGGCGGATGGCAACGAGCCCCGCCCGGTATATTCCGCCCTCCCCCGGGCGACTGCGAAAGGCCGGGCGCGGAGGGATGGCCTGCAGCACAAAAGAAAATGCCGCCCCGAAAACCGGAGGCGGCATTTCCAACAGAAACAAACCCTTATTTCTTTTCGTAACGATCTCCGACGACCTTCCAGTCGATACGATCCCAGAGGGCGGCGACGGCGTCGGCACGACGGTTGCGGTAGTCGATGTAGTAGGCGTGCTCCCATACGTCGAAGCACATCAGCGGCTTCATGCCGTGACACATCGGGTTGCCGGCGTTCTGCTCCGTGACGATGGCCAGCTTGCCCGATTTATCCTCGGCGAGCCATGCCCATCCCGAACCGAAAAGACCGACGGCAGCCTTCTCCATCTGGGCCTTGAACTGCTCGAACGAACCGAAATCCGCGTCGATAGCCTTCAGCAACGCCCCTGTCGGACGCGCCTCGCCATCAGGCGAAAGCTGGTCGAAGAAGAACTCGTGATTCCACATCTGCGCAGCGTTGTTGAAAATCGCGCCGTCGGCCGAAACGACGATGTCCTCCAGCGGCTGCCGGGCGTAAGGCGTATCGAGAATCAGCTCGTTGAGTTTATTCACATACCCCACGTAATGCTTGTCGTGGTGGAAACGCAGCGTCTCTTCGGAGACCTGCGGTGCGAGAGCGTCGTAAGCGTAAGGCAGCTCCTTGGGGGTAAACCGTGCCTGTGCTGCAATGTCTGTTGCCATAATAGGTAAAATTAAAAGTGAAACAATGAGGTTGAACTTAATCATAGCCATCCCGTTTTAGTTTGCTTCGAGCGGTTCGAATGCCCATTTGCCTTCCCCGCAGACCGGGCATACCCAATCGTCGGGCAGGTCTTCGAAAGCCGTACCGGGGTCGATGCCGTTCTCCGGGTCGCCCGACTCCGGGTCGTAAATGTATTCACAGACGGTGCAACGATACTTTTCCATGCGGTAAAAAAGTTTAAGAAAATCCACACCGGTCTACACAAATATAATACCGATGTCAAATATCTCAAAATATTTTTATAATTTTGAGGAAAAGAACAACAATTTATAACCTAAAACGCTCTTTTCTATGACACTTCCGTATGCAGAACCTTACAAGATCAAGATGACCGAGGCCATCCGCACCTCCACCCGTGCGGAGCGCGAAGCATGGATCCGCGAAGCCCGCTACAACCTTTTCAAGCTGCGCAGCGACCAGGTCACGATCGACCTGCTGACCGACTCGGGCACAGGCTCGATGAGCGACCGCCAGTGGGCGGCCATGATGACCGGCGACGAAAGCTATGCCGGAGCCTCGTCCTATTTCCGGCTCAAGGAGACGATCGAAAGCATCTTCGGGATGCCCTATTTCCTGCCCACGCACCAGGGGCGTGCTGCGGAGAACGTGATCTTTTCAGCACTGCTCAAGGCGGGCGACATCGTCCCGGGCAACTCCCACTTCGACACCACCAAAGGGCACATCGAATTCCGCCGCTGCCACGCCGTGGACTGCACGATCGACGATGCGGCCGACACCCAGAAAGAGTTGCCGTTCAAGGGTGAGATGGACATCGCCAAGCTCGAAAAGCTCCTGCGCGAGAACCCGCGCGAGAAAGTCCCGTGCGTCGTGCTGACCATCACCAACAACACGGCCGGCGGCCAGCCCGTGTCGATGCGCAACATCCGCGAAACGGCCGAAGTCTGCCGCCGCTATGGCGTACCCCTGCTGCTCGACTCGGCCCGCTTCGCCGAGAACGCCTATTTCATCAAGACCCGCGAGGAGGGCTATGCCGACAAGACCATCAAGGAGATCGTCCGCGAAATCTACACCTATGCCGACATCATGACCATCTCGGCCAAGAAGGACGGTGTGGTGAACATGGGCGGGTTCGTGGCCATGCGCAGCGAAGAGCTCTACAGGCAGGCCATGACCTTCAGCATCATGTTCGAGGGCTACGTGACCTACGGCGGCATGTCGGGCCGCGACATGGATGCGCTGGCCGTGGGACTGGACGAAAATACCGAATACGAACAACTCGACGCCCGCATCCGCCAGGTGAAGCTGCTGGGCGACCTGCTCGACGAATACGGCGTACCCTACCAGCGGCCGGCCGGCGGACACGCCATCTTCGTCGATGCGAAAAAAGTGCTCCCCAACCTGCCGAAGGAACAGTTTATCGCCCAGACGCTCGCCGTGGAGCTCTATTTGGAGGCGGGTATCCGCGGCGTGGAGATCGGCTCGATCCTCGCCGACCGCGACCCCGATACGCACGAGAACCGCTACCCGCGGCTGGAACTGCTGCGCCTGGCGATCCCGCGGCGGGTCTACTCGGACAACCACATCCGCGTGATCGCCGCGGCCTGCCGCAACATCTACGAGCGCCGCGCAGAGATCACCACCGGCTACCGCATCACCTTCGAAGCCCCGATCCTGCGGCATTTCACCGTGGAACTGGACAAAATCTGAACCCGAAGATGCGTCCGCCGCTCCACCGGACAGCATCCGCGGAATAGAATATAACGAACCGGGCAGGGAAAAACCCTGCCCGGTTTATTTTCGTCGGCCGCAACGGCCCGCCCCCGAAGTCCGCAACCCGAGTCCATCGCCCGGGAACAGAAACCCCCGACGGGCCCTCAGCCGCAGCCCAGCCTCTATTGCAGCGATTCGGGAGCCGGAATCAGGAACAGCAGCCCGATCAGTGCGATCAGGCATACCACCACGATCAGGATCGTCTTTCCCCAGTTCCGCTTCTTCGTCCCCGGCACGACCGTCTCGTAGCCCGCAAAGGCTTTCGAATCCGCCTGTTGCGTCGCCGCGGGTTTCGCACCGCCCAGGCGCGCCATCTCCTGCTCCATGCGTTTGGAGCGGTCGGCCGACATCTCGGCCTGCTTCCGGCGGAGGGCCTGCTCGGCGGCCTGGCGTTCGCGCTCCAGCTTCGCCTCGGCCTCGCGTGCCTCCTGTTCGCGCCTCGCCTCGGCCTCACGGGCTTCCTGCTCCTTGCGCGCCTGCTCGGCACAAAGGTATTCGATATACTTCCCGGCACGGAAAACATCCACGAAGACAAAAGTCTCCATCGGGGTGTATTTCTCCTCCAGCCGGATATTTTCGCGGACAAGCCGCTGCAAGGTATCGTAGACGGGCACCAACGGCTTGGAAAGGTACTCCCGCCGCACCGACGAGGCAAGCTCTCCGGCACGTCCCAGCATCGAGGTCTCGAACGCATCGAATCCCCGGGCAAGGTAATAGATCGCCTCGGCCAGCCGGATGTCGTCCTCGCGCTGGCCGAACACCGACCTCAGGCGGTCGACCGCAGCCCCGCCCTTGGGCGACCCGGTGTTGCAGTAGCCCAGAAATCCCCAGTACCGCTGCCAGTAATCGTCGGTCAACTCCTCTTCATAGGCCTTCACCGACTCCTCCGGGCAGACGACCGCCCGCGCGAGGAAATACCAGTAGTCGGCCTCGTAGTTCGACGAATTTTCGTGCAGCACGGTGAGGGCTTCGAGGCTTTTCTGCGCCGGTTCGGGCTCCGTCGCCGTGATCAGGCGCGACACGGCCGCTTCCAGTTCGGCACGCTGCACGGAGGTGAGCTCGGCAGATTTCCCGGCGGGCTTTTGCAGCCGCGCCCTGAGGATCGAAGCCTGCGTCGCGGCGTCTATCTGCAACCGCTGCGCTTCGGCATCCAACTGCTGCTTACACGCCGCATCGAGCGGCCCGGCCCCCGTCGTCCGCACGACGAACGCACGGTACTCCTCGCGCGCCTGCTGCTCGCAGTTCTCGCAGCGCTTCGACGCCTCGACATAATATTCCAACGCCACCTGCTTGCCGCACTTCGGGCACACGACACTGTGGTCTAAGTAGATACGCTTTCCGGAAACCGCACACACGATCGTCGTGTGCGAATGATCCTCGGTGATGTTGTTGTGGATCGTGATATTCGACGCCTCGTATTTCTCCTGCTTGCCGATGATCGTACTTTCATTGATCAGGTTCTTATCGCCGACGAGCGGCGCGGCTTCCGGCTCCTCGGCCGCCGACGTGCGTTCCACCTGCACCGCAGCGCAGTCGCAACCGCACTTGTGGCAGAAGCGGGCTGTATCGGCGAGTTTATCGTAACCGCACTTGGGACATGTTTTCATGCTTGTTCGTTGTTTTCTTCGGTTTCACTATCAGCCTCATCCCCGGCAACGGCCTGCTCGACCGCCGAGGCGACCAGCCACCCGTGGCTCATGGTTCCCGTAACGACGACCTCCTGCCGGTCGAACGGCACGAAATAGGGGTCGTCGACCGGCACCGCGCCTTCGCGGCAGAGCTTCACGACGCTCATGTCGTCGTCACGCACCAGAAAGGCATAATGCCCTTCGGATTTCGACCCGGCATTCTGCAACCGGATCAGTATTACTCCCTGGTATCTCTCCATGGCCGTGCTCATTTGAGATCCCGCCCGCAGTTGGCGCAGAAACGCACGCCCTGCACGGCTACCGTACCGCAGTCGGGACATACCCGCCCGATGGACTGGGGAGCCTGCGCCTGGGGCTTCGCGGCCGCCTGCTGGTTGTTGCGCGTCGCATATTCGAGGGCACTGTCCTGCGTCTTGTCCACGCGGTCTTCCTGGCGTTCCATCCGTTCGCGGTAACGGTCGCGTTCGGCATCCTTATTCTGGACGATGTGCCCGGTCATGGTCGTGGCCATATCCTTCATCTCGCGCATCATCTCCAACATACGGTCTTCGTGGCGCTGCGAATCGGCGATACGGGCATCGGCGGCCTGCTGCACCTGTTCGGCGTTCTTTCCCGCCGAGAACGACTCGGCGAACTTCACCGCGGCCTGCGAATCGAGGTTCTCGCCCGCAGCCACGGCCATCAGCTGCTCGGCCGTCATCCGCGCCTTCTTGTCGAGGGCTTCCTGCTTCAGGCGCTCCATCTCGCGCTCGTGATCCAAATCCATCTTCTTGTCCTCGCGGTTGAGCTCCTTGACCTTGCGCAGGCGTTCGATCTGGGCATCCATCTCGGCATTGTCCAGTTCCATCTCCGACTGGCGGTCTGCCCGCTGCAGCTCGCGCTCCCGGGCGCGGCGTTCGTCGGAATACTCGTCCTCGCGCTTGCGATGCGCGAGCGTCAGCTCCTGCAACTCCAGCCCCTGGCGCATCTGCTCCACGGCGACCTGCCCTTCGCCCGCCGTGCGGACTTTCTCGAACTCGATCTGGTCGCGCAGCTGCATGAGCTTGATCGCCTCGCCCCGGCGGTAACGGCGCTCGGCGACGTCGATGCGCAGGTTGTCGACATCCTCTTCGCGCAGCAGCCCGGTCTTTTCGATGTCGGCCAGTGCAGCCTCCACCTCGTCCTCGCTGCGGGCATCGCGGATCCGTTTCTCGCGCGAAAGCACGGTGTAGAACTTATCCAGCTCGTCGTCGGCCAGCAGGCGGTCTTTATTGACCTGCTGCAACCCCTCATAGAGCTGCATGTCGCTGCGTGCATCGGCAATAGCCTGCGAATTGGTCTCCGCAGCCAGGCGGTTGCGGAAATCGTTGGTGCGGCGCAGGTAGTCGAGTTCCTGCTCCGAAAGGTAAAGTTCGCGGCTCAGGCTGCGCAGGCGTTCCAGGTCTTCGTTCGAAGCCACCACTTCGGCCACGCGCTCCAGCGCAAGGCCGTAGAACTGGTCGCCGGAAGCGGCAATCCTGGCCGCGATCGCCTCGGCGACCTCCGCCGGGATCGACGTGCCTTCGACCTGGCGATCCTGCATCACGGCCTGCACGGCATTCTGCATTACGGGCTGCAACTTCTCCGCAATCCTGCGGGTCGTGGCGACGGGCTCGTCCGTCAGGAAATATTCGGCGAAACGATTGAAATCTGCGATACGGAAAATCACGCGCAGGCCGACCTGCAAGTCCAGCAGTTTCGTGCGCACGGACATCGGCCTGAACTCGGCCATATCCTCGGCCGTTCCCGAACCGAATACCAGCGAGAAACTCTTGTCGAGCTTGAGCAGCAGCGAGAAAGCCTCGTGCCGTTTCATGCTCTCGATCACGGCATCGAGCGAGCGCTGCCGTTCGGGAGCGTCCTTGTCGTCGAACTTGTCCTTCACGCGGCGTCCCAGCAGGGCGTTTATCAGGAAACGGCCGCTGCCGGCCATCAGCCCCGCAGCCCCGCCCGTACGGCTTTCGAGTACGCGCTTGAGCTCGTCGGGGTCTACGAAATCGTAGATGCCCCCGTGGATTTCGGCCAGCACCTTGCCGTTGGCCTTGATATACGCCGTCGTGCCGTCGTTTACGATCAGCCCCTGCGCCGAATCGTAGCGGATAAACTCCGATTCATTGACCCGGCAGGCGACTTCGCCTTTCTGGATATTCCAGAAAATCTTCTGTTTCACCGTGGCGAGCTCACCGCCTCCGGCAGCCTGCCCGTCCGGCGCCTGGGACGCCTGTGCAGCGGCGGGTTCGACCGCAGCGCCGCACGTCGTGCAGAACCTTGCGTCGGGCAGCATCGGGGCATTGCATTTCGGGCACACGGGGCCTGCGGGCGCAGCGGCGACGGGCGTACCGCACGTCGTGCAGAACTTCGCATCCTCCAGGAGTTCGGAATTACAATTCTGGCATTTCATAGTAGTCGTTCTATTTGGTTGATATGATTGATTTCACGTTTCCGTTCAGGTCGGCGGTCGCCGTATGGCAGCTCTTTATGGTACCGTCCGTCTGCAGGTAATTGAAGGCATAAAACTCGTCTCCGTTGCCGTATTTCATGCGGGTGACGGTCGACAGGCTGCGCGGTTCGACCCCCAGCTGTTCGTACAATTGCCGGTCGACAGCGGCGCGGATCAGCGACAGGTTGCGGTCGACGGCGCTGCGCACCCGGTCGAGCAACGAGGCCGGAGCGGCTTCATAGACGCACTTGCGTTCGACGACCGCGTTGACTGCGCCTTTCGCCAGCGCCTTGACCGCCCGGGGATGCGCCTTCGCCCCCTCCCGGCGCACGCCCACATGCAGGAACGGATCGCCGAAAAGGTTGAACTCGACGATCGTAAGTGCCTGGTGGGGCGTAAAGTAACCGTCGTTATAATCGAAGAAGCTCTGCCGTGCCATGTAGAATGCCTCGCCGGCCGTATACCCCTCGAGCAATTTGGCCATATAGACGTTCGTCAGGCGGTCGGCATTGTCCAGGTCGGCTGCTGAACTGCTCTTCGAAGCACCCCACGCGATGCGCGACGACCCCAGGTAGAGCAGCGTCATGTCGCCCATCGCCGCGAGCAGCATCGTCTCGCCGCGGCCGTAATCCTGGAATTTTCCGCCATAGCACGCCTCGGTCACCACCACGTTCGGTTTCTCGGCGGACGCCAGCTGCCGGGGCGTGACTGCCTCGTAACATTGCTGCTGGTAGGAAGCATAGAAACTGCATGCGGTCGGGGCATCGCTGCCGTGCAGGTTGAAATAGTAAAAGTCCGCACCCCGGTCGAAAACCTTGTCGACGATCGAACGCTCGACGCAGGGGCTGACAAAAAGGTTCTGCGTATAGATACGCTCATCGAGCCGCACGTCGCCCCGGAAGAGTCGATTGCGGCGGAAAGGCTCGCTGACCGAAGCCGAGGCCGAAAGCCACGTGAGGTCGGTCTGCCCGTAAGCCCTGCCCACGGCCATCGAACCGGGGGCTTTGGCCGCGCGGCGCAGGTATCCGGCCAGGTCGTCCAGCGACGCGTCATGCGCCAGCGGCAGGCGTCCCGTATGGAAATATTGTTCGTACTGGAAAATTTCGGCCGTCCCCAGCATGGGGTAAGTCCGCTCGCCCAGCAGGTAGGCATAAGGGATATCGGAGTCGATGTCCGTATCGCTGTAATCGGGATCGGAGATATACTGCGGCAGGACGGGCATGGGAATGACATCGGCGCCTCCGACGATGAACAGGTAGTTGGTTTCATCGTCGGCCGTGCTGCGCCCGAAACGGTAATAGTCCGCCAGCAGGTAACCGTGTTCGACCCACGAATCGGCCGGTGAAAGCGCCACGGCGCGGTTGCGCCCGGCCTCGGGGTTGAGGAAAACATAGTCGCCGGCATCGACGATGCGGTAACGGATGCCGTGTGCCGCCGATGCTTCGGCATAGGCGGCGAGCAACTTGCGCACCGCCGCGGCATCGGTTCCGAATTTGCGGGCCAGAGCCTGCAGGTTGGTGAAGATGACGCCCTCGGCCATAGGCCCCGCCGGCTCCTTCGAGCCCGCAGCCGCGCAGCTTCCGGCCCGGACAGCCGGGGCAACGGGTGCCGCATCTGCCGCCGGGGATGCCGTCACCGGACGGGCGGGGAGCCTGGTGCCGCATCCCCCGCAGAAAAGGTCGTTATCACCGCATTTCTTTCCACAATTGGGACAAAACATCGCGAATCGGTTTTAAAGGGTTAATCAATCCGGACGACTTGGGCCGGCGTACGCTTCAGGTCGGGCATCGCCTCGCCCACGCCGGCATCGATATAGGTCGCATCGCAGATTACATAGCGTTTGTTGCCGAGCTGCATGTAGTCGCCCTTCACCTCGCCTTTGAAGCATACCGCCGTGGCGATATGCGCCGGATAATAGAGCAGCACGACATCCAGCCCCAGCAGATCCTTGACCAGCCGCGCAAAGAGGATCGAACGGTCTTCGCAGTCGCTGTACGGATAGTAGTACATCTCCTCGGCGAAGAGTGTCCGCTCGACGCCGAACTGCGCTTCGTCGGTCTTGTAGGGGAAGGCCCTGTGCAGGTAGTGCAGCAGCAGTTCCGCCGCCTCGCGTTCGCCCTTCCCGGCCACTGCGGCGCGCAGCGGGGGATAGAGTTGCCCGCGCACCGGGGCGGTAAGCGCCGTGGCCGCGTAGATGCTCCAGTGGCAGGGCGGATAATTCGTATAGAAATCCATCAGGTTGCGGTTTACCGTCACCGTCGTCGAAACCACGCCGTCGAAATTGCGGACGGCGGGCGCCGCGGGTTTCTGCGCGAAGAGGGGCGGCGCGGGCATCGCCAGCGACAAAGGCCGCTCCCCGGGGATCGTGAAATTGCAGATATTGTACGACGCGGCCCGCGGGACATCGTCCAGGATATAAAATACCTGGCCGTCGATATTGAAATAGGGACGGGCATAGACCTGCCCGTCGGTGGCCAGCAACAGAAACAGCCGGCCGTCGCCGCGCGCCATGCGCACTTTATAGCCCGCCTCGGCCATCAGGAACGATTGCAGGACGACCGATTCGTTCGTTTTGGGGCCGCAGAATCCGTCGGCGAGTGTCCGCACAAGGTCGTAATAGCCCCAGTCGTTGAGCCCCAGCGCCTTTTTCAGCGCCACGCACTCCGCCGCCACGGCATCGTATGAACCTCGCGAAACGCCTTCCCAGGCATTGGCCACGCTGTTCTCCTGCACCGAGGCGAGGTTGAAGCGGTGTTTCGCAGCCAGCGATACGGAACAGCCCGTGCCGTAGAACGTGAACTTGAAGGGACGCGAAACGTCCACCGCCGGAGCCGCGTCGTCCGTCCCCGCGGCGGGTTTCCGCCCCTGCTGCACACCGTTATCCCCGTCCCCCTTTCCCGCGGCGGGTTTGCCGGGAAGCACAGGTGTTTCCGCAATTCCGGGCGCATCGGGCATCTCCGGAGCCGGCTCGGGCAGGTCGACCACCTTGTCGTAAGGCATCCTGTCCTGCGTCGGCACAGAGGGCGCATCCGGGTGTTTCATAACGGGGATGTCGGGTTCCCGGCGTTCGGGCACAGGTACCGGAGCCTCGGCGCGGAAAGCCTCCCAGCGCTTGCGCATGAAGTCGGCGCACGCCTTGCGGTAGTTGTCCCGGAATTCGGTATAGGCCTGCCTGCGGCGCGCCTGGTATTCCAGCAACGCCTCCCGGCGGGACTGCGCCGGCAGGGGAAGCACGAAAAGCAGCGACAGCAACAGGGTCAGATAGCGTTTCATAGGCGGAGCGGTTACGGGTAAAAGACGGCGGCTTCCCTCGGACGAGGGGAGCGCCGTCTCTCGATTGGACATGGTGCCGGCCAACAGGGCTACTGCTGCGAGAAAGCAGCCATCTGCTCCTCGAAGATCTTTTTGAACTGGGCGCGGTCGAATTCCAGGTTGAGTTTGGCATCCTTGGCGATCGCATCCTCGATGGCTGCCTCCAGGGCAGCCTTGGGAAGCTGCATGCAGACATAGTAACGGAACGAGCCGTTGTCCTGGCGGAACATCTTCTCCTCGACGACCTGCACGTCGCGCAACTGCTGGCCGACGGCCGTGTAAGCCAGTTCCTGATACTGCGACTTGTGCTCGGCGGAAACGCCCGTATCCTGGTTCTTCACATAGTTCTCGATGACGAGCTTCACATCGGCCTGGATGGCCGCGGCAAGATCCTGGCGGCAATTCTGCATGGCGATCTTCTGCGCCGTACTGCGCTCGGTGCTCACGCCGTTCTGCACGGCACGGTAATATTCGGCATTGCTGCGGTACTGTGCGCCGCTGAGCGGAATAGCCTCTTCGACCATGCCCGCAGGGGCAGCGGGCCCGGAGGCCTTTTTCGACGAACTGCACGACACGGCGCCGGCAGCGAGCAGGAGAGCGATAGCTCCAATAAGGGTTCTTTTCATCTTTCGGATTATTTGGTTGTAAGTTTATAGTGCAATGTAAAATCGGCTTCGGAGGCCTTCCCGTCGGCGGGATTCCCGAATCCGATGCTTCCCCTGAGGACGTCCACCCCGTCGGTTGCGGGGCTTATCGAGCCTTGCGCCTCGAACGTTACGCTGCAATCGCCCCCGGCGAGCTGCGAGGGTTCGATCCTTTCAGCCACGATCCGGGCCCCGTCGGCCGGGTTGAACAGCACGATCCGCCGCACCTCGGCCGCCGTCCCGCTTACGCGCAGCTGCATCGTCCCGCGGATCACCCCGCCGGACTGTTCGATCCTGAGCGTGCCCTTGGGCCGGACTGAAACGGCGTCCCCGGCCGGATTGAAAAAGATCGTCTGCGACACGCGCGCACCGCCGAACAGGTAGAGCACTTCGATCTTGTTGATATCGGTCGGCGAAGCGTACTGCGGATCATAGGAGAGCAGGTAGCGGCCGTCGCCATAGGGCTTGACGGCCATCTCCAGCACCGATTCGCTTTTCAGGCGCGGCTGCACGGCGGTCGTGGCCGGACGGCCGTCGAGCCGCAGGGAATAGACGCACTCGCCCGGCGCCTCGGACTCCACCTCGATCGACACGGCATGGTACAGTGCCCGGTAATTGCGCCGCAGGGTCTCGACATCGCCCTTGCGGGTGGCGTCGAAGAAATAGTCGTACAACCCGTCCAGCTCGTTTACCGCCAGCTGGATACGGTCTATGTCCGTAATCGTGCCCAGTTCGCGCCGCAGCCGTTCATACTCGGCCTGCTTGGCGTCGTCGATGGCCACGAAAGCCTCGATCAGCTGCCGCCGTGTCTGCTCCGGGAAGGGGTACAGCACCGAATATTCATAGCGGTAGGTCTTGGTCTTCTTGCTGTATATCCGCTCCCAGTAGACCGCCTCGGCGTTCGAGAGGGTGATGTTGTTCAGGTAGGGCAGCTGCCCGGCCTCGGTCATCAGCGCCGACGAATAGTCGCTCATCGCCGTGACCAGCTGGTCGCGCGTGATCTGGCGCGTCGCCATCTTCTCGACGGACGAGACATTCACGGCCACGGCATTGACGATATACTGCCGGATCGAGGCCATGCATTTCCCCGAGGCGGCGGCAAGGGTCTCCCCCACTTCCGTCACCGCAAAATGCGACCGGTCGGAACTGCCGATCCATGCCGGCTTCCGTTTGCTGCTCGCCTCGACGACCTTGTCCTTCTGGGCAAAAGCCGCCGTCGAGATGCAGAGTGCCGCCAAAAGCAGCGAAATAGATAATAAACGCTTCATCGGGTCACTTCGTTAGGGATTTAACCTTTTGCGTATCGGAATCGTAGCGCAGCGACACTTTGCCGGCAAAGGCGTCGAGCGCAACAGCATCCTTCTTCGCCTTATAATGGCCGGCGATCAGCATGGCGCAATCGGCATCCCCGACCTTGCCCTGGCAATGGGCGAAGAAAAAATCCTCGGCCGCAGCGCCCTGCCCGTCGGCGAGCATGGCACGCACGACGGCGATCCGCAGGTCTTTGCCCGCATATTCGTCGTCGCCGGCCGCGTCGGCGTAGCTGTCGCGCAACCTGACCCACTCGGGCTGCGCCGCATAGGCGGCCTGGGCCTCGCGGGCCGCATGGTTGCGCACGGCCAATGCCCCGGCACCCGCAGAGCAGCAAATCAGCACGACGGCCGCAATGACCGTCACCTTGCGGCGGTTTTGCGCATGCGCCGACGCCTGCCGTGCAAGGGCGTCATCCAGCCGCAGCTGCATGGCATCGAGCCGGGCCAGCACCTCGGCATCTCCGGCAAACCTCTCCCGCACGGAAGCAGCATCCTCGGCAAAGACCCGCGCGGCGGCCCTTACGACCACTTCGCCGGAACTCAACCGCAGTTTCCCCTGCATACGGGCAAGCAGCGACACGACCAGCGGCACCAGCGCGACGGCGGCCAGCAGGTAGAAGATATTGGCGCCCGTAGCGACCCCGGCGAGCAGGCAAAATACCAGCGCCGCAGCGCACAGCGCAGGGAGCATCTTACGGGCCGTATCGCCCAGGGCGGGCAGCGGCACGGCATCCAGCCCGGCAAGCCCCTCTTCGAGGCTCGCGAGCATCAGCCGGGAATCCGCCCCCGCACCGGAGGCAATATCGTTGACGACGGCCTCGACGTAGTCGGCGCCGCAATCCGGGCATAGGTGCTGCGAATCCTCCATTCTATTTCCGCAGACAGGACAGGTTTTCATCGTACTTCCAGATTAATCAGACAATCGTTCGATCAGAGTCCGAAGAGCCATTCGCCCAGCGACTTGCCCTTCTTGGCAGAGGACTCGGCACGCTCGGCCTTGAGGCTCTGCGCCTCGACGGCAGCCTCCTGCTGCGTCCGCGCGCGCATTGCCTCGGCATCCATTTTCCGCAACTCCTGCTCCATCGCCGCGGCTTCGGCCGCCGCAGCCTGCGCATCGAGGCGGTTGAGGAACCGGATCACCTCGCCGTAGTTCGGGCTCACGGGGTTGCATGCACGGCACAACTCCAGCGCCCCGTCGATATCGCCCTGGCGCACCAGAATATCGGCCTGGGCAACAGCACGGGTCACCTCGCCGGCGAGCAGTTTGTCGTAGACCTGCACCTTGAGCTCCTCGACCGCCTCGTATTCGTCGACACTCTCGGGAATCACGGCCAGCGCCGCCATCGCATCCTCGTACTCCTCACGGGCGACGAGCGAGTTGACCTTGGCGAGTATCTTCGGCATCTGGCGCGTATAATAGTCGGCGATGCCCTGCTGCACGTCACCGATCAGCTTGGCGAAACGCGCGTCGTTGACGTTCACCTTGTTGATCAGCGACCGCATACAGGCTTCCATGCTTTTGCCGTTGGCCTGGAGCGATATGGTCTGGCTTCCGAAAACAGTATCTTCGAAAAGGTTTTTGACCGACAGGGTCAGGTCGGCACGCAGCACGTGCAGCGTGGTCATCCCCGTATCGACCGCCCCGTCGTCGGTGATCGTAAGCGTCGGCGTGACGACGAAAAGCCCCGCAGCATCGGCCATGCCGTTGCGGGTGATGATCTTGCTGATCTTGTTTTTGAGGGCCGCGGCATTGTTGTCGCCCAGCTGCGCGGCCGTCTCATCGTCGATATAGGCCGAGAGGTCGATTACGGCCTGGGCCCGGAGCGACAGCGCGGCCAGCACGAACGCCAGCGAGAACGATAGTTTACGAAGCAGATTCATGGTCTGTTGTTTAGTAGATGATTACGTCGATGGAATTACCCGTGATCGTACGCGACACGGAGAGGTTCAGCCCCTTGAGGTACTGGTAGAGCGCCAGCGCGAAATCATTGACGTCCGACTGCATACCGTCCTCCATGGAGTTGTCCACAAAAATATCGCTGAAGGCCAGCAGCGTGCTCGTGCGGCCCTGCGTATGGTACTTGCCGTTCTTGGCATGGCGCTTCACCCACGAAACGAGGATGTCCGACAACGGCATGATGTTGTTGATCTCGGTATCCATGTTGATGGCCGATCCGGGGTCGATCGTAAAGCGCACGGCCACGCTCTGCCCGGTCGAAATCTTGGTCGCCATGCGTGTGGATATCTGCTTCATGAAGTCGCCGACCATCGCCTGCGCCATCACGCCGCACAGCACGTCGGCCGTCGTGCGTTTGCGCCCCGAAATTTCGGATTTGGTGGCCAGCGTATTGCCCGTGGCGATCTCGATCGCCTGCAGGGTCAGCGACACGCGCACCCCGCCGTCGTTCACATCCTGGTTGATATCGACGCTCACCGAGACGTCGGCACCCGAGTTGATGAGGATCGCATCGTCGAGCGACATGCCGTCGCCCATGCGCACCTGATAGGTATTGGCGTTATTGAGCGACGTCAGCAGGTCTTTGGTCTCCACGCCCTGCTTGATGAAACCTTCGTTGACCTTCGAAATGGCCATGCGCATATCCGAATTGTCGCGGATGGCCTCTTCGTAGGACTGGCCGCTCTTGCGGAAAGGCACGACCATCACCGTCGGCATGGCGATCATCTCCTGGGTTTCGGAGAGCGCTATATCGGCGGCATTGCGCCCGATGATACCGTTGTTGACCAGGTCGCGCTCGAGCGATTCGGTGTAGAGGTCGATCGTCGCAAAGACCTGGATGTCCTTGGCGACGGTCTTGTTGGTCTTGTCGGCGATGGTGCAGCTGCGGATGTAGTTGGCATAACGGGTCGTCCCGAGCAACTGTCCGACATACTGGGCCGCCCCGGCCGAGGGTTTGCTGCCCAACAGGGGTTTGTTGTCGTTCAGGCCGTCTATACCGTTATATAAATAAGTGTAGATCACCGATTTCTTAGCCATCTCGATCGCCTCCTTCTTCGTACGGGCGATCCCCGAACATTCCAGCGTAGCGATCTTTCCGGTCGTGCGTTTCAGGATGGCATCGGTCGTATAATTCTGTGCGGAGGCGGGAAAAAGCGCCGACAAGAGAACAACGATGACTGACAATACGGACTTCCTAAACATCTGATAAATATTTTAAGTTTGAACGGATAAAATCCCCGGGGTACCATCAGCGACACCCCGGAGATCGTTTCCAAAAGAATTATATGCGGTAAATTTATGCACCGACGAGCCCTTTGAGGAAACCGCCTGCCGCCGTCCCCTGCTTGTCGAGGATGACGACCAGTTTGTCGCCGTTGTTGAATTTCTCCTTGATGGCGTCCTCGCCCGAAGCGACCTGGCATTTGGTAACGCCTTCCATCACCTCGACAGCCACGATGGTGCCGATCTCCGACTTGGTTACCTTCGGGCCGATCTTACGCTCCAGGAACACCTTGAAACGGGTCTTTTTGGCAACGCCCATCTCCGTACCGCCCGAGATATAGAGCTCCTTGACACGGCCCTTCTTGTCAGCCTCGCCCAGCTCGAGGATATAGGTCTCGAACTTGAAATGCTTGTCCACGAACCCGACCATGCCCTTGCGGAGGTCTTTCATCGCGTCGTTGAATGCACCGTCCTTCGAATCGGCGTCGATACCCGAAACCGAGAGGTCTTCCGAACCGATCATGGCGCCGTCGGCAATGTTATATACCTTCAGCGAATAGGTCACCTCGGCCTTGTTGTACATCTTGCCGTCGATATCCGACTTGAACTGCGAGAACGAAACGTTGTTGGCCTGTCCGATGACAACCTTCCTGGCACCCAACGCCTTGTAGGCGGCTTCGCTTTCGGTCTTCCAGTTGGCATCGTTCACCACGTCCTCGACGTTACGGTCGGCATAGAGCTTCGACAGCGTACCGTCGGTCAGTGCGTCGACGATGTGGAAACGGCCGCGGTCGGCAAAACCCGACAGGACGGCCGCGCGGATGTTGTCACAGGCTGCCTGGCTGACAGCGGAGGTGTGCGTAAAGGGATTGATGATGACAGTCTCCTTCGAAGGATCGTCCTGGGCCGAGGCGCCCAGCGAAACAAGCACGGCCACAGCGGCCAAGACAGTTTTGAAACAGTTTTTCATATATATAACTAAGATTAAAAGGGTTAGGCAATCACACTCTTTATGACGGGACATGGCAGCCGCAGTCCCCCGCACCCGGGGACTAAGCAATACAAGTAAAATTAAAAAAAGGAAAGCGTGGTGCTGTAGCTATATTTCAGAGTGGGAAGGTTCTTGCAAAACCTCGAGAATAAAATAAGCAACAGTCCCACGCCTATATCCGTAAACGGATAAGACGCGGAGAAATGCTGGCTTATTCTCTTCTCAGTATTAATTTGCAAGATTTACCACTCGAGAATAAACTTACACTTTCCGTGTTAGTCAGTATGTATCACAAATATATAGAATATATTCGGAAAATACAACTTCAGCACCTCTTTTTCGGGACTGTTGCGACTCTAAATTACGACAAAAAATTCTAATTCGCTAACTTCAGGCCCAAAATGTGCCATACGAAGACCCGGCAACGGGCCTTCTCCGATTGCAGGCAGAATAAAGCGCGCACGCCCGAGCCAAGGGCTCCGGCAGCATACCCTACATCGTCATCGCCAACACCACGACCATCAGGGCAACGCACCACAGGGGCAGGTTGCGGCGCTCCCCGGACATCGCGGCATCCAGCGCACGGGAGCGCTCCAGATAAAGCAGGAAGAGGAACCACAGGGCGCCCCATACGACATTCCGGGCAATGCCCCGGATAAACATTTCGGTATCTCCGTACAGATGCGGGTCGTATCCGGCAAAGAGCAGCATGAGCAGCGCAACGAAATGCAACACCACACGCAGCCCGGCATACCAGCGGGCGAGCGACAACCCGTAGGGGCTCCGGCCGGCCAAGCCCCACAGCACGCAGACGGGCAGCGCCACACCGGCCGCAGTGATCAGGGAAAGCAAAGCCGTGCCGCCGCCCAGCCGCCACGAGCCCGAAACGAGCTGCATGAGCAGACCGAACGCCCACTCCCCCAGCCGGGAAACGACATAAGCCCCCAACACCCACACCGGGCCGGGCAACTCTGCAAGACGGGCTGAAAACTTGGATTCCATAAGGCACGAACTTTACGTCGGGAACAAAGATATAAAAAAAAGGGAGACCCGCAGCCTCCCCCTTTTCCTGTTTTTTAAATTCCCGGCCGTCAGACCAGCGTCTCCAATATCTGCACGGCATTGAGCGCCGCCCCTTTCTTGATCTGGTCGCTGACGCACCAGAACGTCAGGCCTCTCTCGCAGGTCAGGTCTTTCCGGATACGCCCCACGTATACCGGATCCTTGCCGGCGATAAACAGCGGCATCGGGTAAACCTTGCCCGCCGGGTCGTCCATCAACACCACACCCTGCGCCCTGGAGAAAGCCTCGCGGGCTTCGGCGACCGACACGGGACGCTCCGTCTCGAGCCATATGCTCTCCGAGTGGGCACGCATCACCGGCACGCGCACGCATGTCGCCGACACGGCGATGTCCGAATGCATGATCTTACGTGTCTCGTGAAACATCTTCATCTCCTCCTTCGTGTAGTCGTTATCGGTGAACACGTCGATATGGGGGATTACATTATAGGCCAGCTGGAATGCGAACTTACCGACCGTCGGCTGCTTGCCGGCCCCCAGCTCGGCATACTGCGCGACCAGTTCGTCCATCGCCGCGGCACCCGCCCCGCTGGCCGACTGGTAGGTCGAAACGTGTACACGGCGGATGTGCGAAAGATCCTCGATCGCCTTCAGCGCCACGACCATCTGGATCGTCGTGCAGTTGGGGTTGGCGATAATGCGGCGCGGGGCGTCCTTCGCATCTTCCGGATTGACCTCGGGCACCACCAGGGGCACGTCGGCATCCATGCGGAAGGCGCTCGAATTGTCGATCATAATGGCCCCGTGCCGGGTGATCGTCTCCGCAAACTCGCGCGATGTCCCGGCGCCGGCCGACGTCAGGGCGAAATCCACCCCCTTGAAATCGTCGTTGTGCTGCAACAGCCTGACGGTAATATCTTCCCCACGGAATTTATACGTCCGTCCCGCACTGCGTTCCGAACCGAACAGCAACAGGGAGTCGATCCCCAGGTCGCGTTCCTCCAAAATTTTCAAAAATTCCTGGCCCACAGCCCCGCTGGCGCCCACAATCGCAATTTTCATCTTCATATCGTTAAAAAATGACCATCGTTCCCGCTCGGACAAACCGTACACGGAAGCTCCGGGGGCAAATATAGCGATTTCGGGCCGAACCGCAAAAAAATCGGCCGGCACAACGGCCGGCCGGATCCATATCAATCGAAGAAATTGTCGTCTTCAGCGATCCCGGGCTCCGTAGGGCGTTCGTCGGGGTCGACCTCCTCGTCGCAGTCGTAGCGCGGCATCATCGCCGGGCGGATGAACTGATCGGCACGGCTCACGCCGAGGCGCCCGTCGTCATAGACCCGTTTCATGAAGTCGCCCACGATCGGCAGCGCCATCACGCTGCCCTCGCCGCCCGCCACGAAATGCACTGCCTGGTCTTCGCCGCCGACCCATGCGCCGGCCACCAGTTTGGGCGCCACGCACATGAACCATGCGTCGCGGTTCTTGTTCGAAGTGCCCGTCTTGCCGCCGATCTCCATGTCGTTGAGGCCGAACTGCCATTTCAGCCGCCCGGCCGTACCCGAGTTGACCACGTCCTGCAACATCGTCAGCATCGTATAGGCCGTGCGCTCGCTCACGGCATCCTGCGACTGGGGGATGAAGTTGGCGATGACGTTGCCCTGCCTGTCCTCGATGCGCGTCACGAAGATGGGATCGGTATGCACGCCCTCGTTGGCGAAAGTCGAGAAGGCGCTCACCAGCTCGAAGACGTTCGACTCCGAGGAACCGAGGCAGAGTGCCGGCACGGGGTCGATAAAGCTGCGTATGCCCATGTTATGGATAAAGTCGGCCACGGCGGCGGGCTGCTTGGCCTGCTTCATGATCCACGCCGAATAGTTGTTGCGGCTGCGGGCGAGCCCCCAGCGCAGCGGGTGCATCACGCCGTCGTACTCGACCTTGCCCGCTTCCTTGGGCGACCAGGCCGTACCGTTGGCCGTCTCGATCGTCACGGGCAGGTTCGGCACCATCGTGCAGGGCGTCAGCCCCAGGTGGTCGATGGCGAACGTATAGACGAAGGGTTTGATGGTCGATCCGATCTGCCGCTTGCCCTGCTTGGCCATGTCGTACTTGAAATAGCGGAAGTTGGGGCCGCCGACATACGCCTTGACATACCCCGTGCGGGGATCGAGCGCCACGAACGACGCGCGCATGATCCGTTTGTGGTGCAGGATCGAATCGCGCGGGGTCATCAGCGTGTCGCGCTCGCCCCGGTACGTGAAGACCTTCATCGAACAGGGCTTGTCGAACGCCGCCATGATCTGCTTCGCGCTCGCCCCGGCATCCTCCATCTCGCGGTAGCGATCCGAATAACGGATGGCATGCCGCATGATCCGCTCCCTCTCCTCGCGCGTCGCGTCGATGAAGAGGGTCTTCGTATTGCGGTACTGCGCGTCCATACGGGGCTGGATCACGCTCTGCATCTGCTTCTGCACGGCTTGTTCGGCATATTTCTGCATCGTCGAGTTGACCGTCGTATAGATCTTCAGCCCGTCGCGGTAGATGTTGTAGGGCGTACCGTCGGCCTTGCGGTTTTTGCGGCACCAGCCGTAGAGCGGGTTCTCCTCGTACTCCTTCACGGCCTGGTCGTAATCCCATTCGGTGTAGAACTGGTTGCGCTTGGGGCGCTCGGCGTTCATCACAAGGCGCAGCATCTCGCGGAAATAGGTCGCCGTGCCCTCGTTATGCGACACGGGCTTGTAGTTGAGCACAATCGGCAGGGCGCTGATCGAGTCGCGCTCCCTGCGTGTCAGCGCCCCGGCATCCTCCATGCGCGAAAGCACCAGGTTCCGCCGTGCGAGGGCATTCTCGGGGTTGCGCACGGGCGAATAGCGCGTCGGGGCGTTCACCACCCCCACCAGCACGGCCGCCTCCTGCACGTTCAGTTCGTGCGGCTCCTTGTTGAAGAAGGTCTGCGCCGCCGACTTGATGCCATAGGCGTTCGAACCGTATTCGACCGTATTGAGGTACATGGCGGCGATCTCCTCCTTCGTATAGTTGTATTCGAGTTTCAGCGCCGTGATCCACTCCTTGAGTTTCGACACGACGAGCTTCGACGAACGGACGATACGCCCCCGGTTGCGCACCGTGTCGCGCGGGAAAAGGTTCTTGGCCAACTGCTGCGTAATGGTCGAACCGCCGCCCTGCGACGTATTCTGCAACAGTACGGTTTTCACCGCCACACGTGCCAGCGAAGGGATGTCGATCCCCGAATGGGTGCGGAAACGGGCGTCTTCGGTTGCGATCAGCGCCGCGACGATCGGCGGCACGTCATGCCCGTCGAGCCGGATGTGGAATGCCGAATCGGCCGGAAAAAGGTCTTCGTACTGCACATAAGAACGGTTCTGCACGAAGAAGGAACCGATCACCTTGCCGTCCTCGGAGTAGATTTCGGTGGCCAGGTTGCTGCGCGGGTTCTCCAGCTCTTCGAACGAAGGCATACGCCCGAACAGCCCCAGGGCCGTCAGCAGCAACATGACCGACAGCAACGCAAAGGGTGCGAAGACCACCCCCCATATCCATTTTATCGTTTTCGGGCTGATGCCCGCCTTTTTCCTTTGTGCCATAGGCCTGAAATTTGCGCTAAAGATACAAAATTTATTACAATCAGAACGGCAGCCCCACGGCCGCGGCCCACCAAACGCCCCCGCTGCTGGGATGGTACACCGACAGTTTGAAGGTCGACGTCGCCGATGCAGGCTGGCGGAAAGCATTGATGTCGAACACGATGTCGCCGCCGACCGACCATATCCGCCGCCAATCCATGCCTTTGCCCGCAGGGCGGCGGAACTGTGCGTAGTCGCCGCCTGCGTTGAGCCGGATACGCTTGAAATAGAGCACCGACCCGATGCCGCCCTCGGGATACCACACCGGCAACTGGTAATCAAGCGACACGGCCGTATAATTGTTCGACACGATGTCGGCCGACGAGAAGCCGCGCGGGATGAGCCGCGTCGACTTGTAGCTCAGGGGCGCATAGCCCGCCGGGAACTTGTAGCCGCCGACCGAAGTCTGGTAAGTGGCCGCCACTTTCAGCGAGTTGTGGGCGGCCAGGCCCGGCAGGTAAGCCTGCCCGAAGAACGAGATCAGGTCGCTGAAATGCACGTTCGCGGGATTGAACGTATACAGCGTGCTGAGCGTATAGCCCCACCGGGGCGCAAAGTCGCGGTGCGCCATGCGCACCTGGTCGGAATAGCCGAGCCCGAACGAGAGTTTGTGCAGCCCCTCGCGGAAACCGATGCGCTGGATATTGGTGATCTGCCCGCCGTCCCATTCGATCTTGTCGAGGTTGGCGACCATGCCGTTCGAATAGTTCCAGCCGGCAGACACCGACAGCTGGCGGGTGTGATACCCCCGCTGGAAATAGAGCGGCAGCGTCGCAGAGAGCCCTATGGAGTAGTATTTGTCGGGACTGGGACGCTTCTGGTAAATGGGGTCGCCCGTCTTCGGATCGTACGACACCAGCGAATAGAAGAGCTGGTTGCCGCCGTACGACGTATCCAGATCGAGGTGCACGCCCAGCCCGAAGTAACGTACCCCGAGGTTGAAGAGCGAACCCTCGTTGCGGTTCCAGCCGTAGGAGGCATAGGCCTCGGTATTCGACAGCAGGTTCTGCGACAGGAGCGTAACGCCCAGATTGAGGTTGATATTATGCTCGTCCACGGCATCGAAGGGATTGAACGCCACGGGCATCCAGCTGTGTACGTTCACCAGGTTGGGCACCTTGCGGTAGCGCCTGGCGCGGAACGTGCCGCACTGGCGCAGCGAATCGGCTCCGGTGAACCGCACCGTGTCGAGGTTCACGACGTCCCAGCGCTTGCGTTCGGGGTTCACGACGTTGAGAGGCAGCTTCGAGGGGGCGACCGGGATCAGCACACTGTCAGCGACCCGCTGTGCGGCGACGCGGTACCCCCTGCGGTCATACGTGGTCAGCAACACCCGTCCTCCGTCCGCGGCATCGTGCCACGGCGCAGGGGAAAACGAACCGAAGGCCGACGTGGTGATGCGGTATTCGCGGCGGGCCATAAGGTCGTAGCAGTGGGCTTCGTCCCTGCCCGATGAGATCGAGCCGTAATAGAGCTTCCCGCCGCCCGCCCTGAGGTTGCTCAGCGTGATATAAGCCCCTTGAGTGACGGGGGACACTCCTTCGTCGTCGATGCGTCCGAGCCACATGCCCGCGTCGTCGGTCACGATGACATAGTAGGCCAGCGTCACGTCGTCCCACGCCAGCCCGTGTATCTCGGCATGGCGGGGCGTGCCGAAACGCCGCTCGGGCTGCCCGTCGCGCTGCACCACGACCCAGTAAGTCCCGTCGGGATTATACTCGACCCAGGCCAGTTCCCCGGGTGCCGGCGTCGGATAGAGCGCATTGCGCCGCCCGGCGAAAGTACGTGCCGTCCCCCGCTCCAGATCCATGTAGCAAAGCTGCGAGTTGACCCGCTGCTCGAAGAGCTTCGAACGGCGGTACTCCGTCCACCATACGCGCCCGCCGGACATCGCGGGGCGGGTCGAAACCAGGCCCGTATAGCACACCGGCTCCTCGGCACCGGTACGGGTGTCGAGCCGTACGAAACGCGACGGACGGTCGTAATCGGTCTTGAGCACCAACACCGTCGTATCGCTGAGCGGCAGCGGCCACTGGTAGGTCGTGTAGTTTCCCTCGGGCATGGGTACGAGCGGCGCGGCGCTGTCCCCGGTTCGGGGCAGCGAATCCCAATGACGTTCCAACGCGTCGAAGGTCTCGCGGAAAAGCTCACGGACGTTCGTGCCGTAATATTTTTCGAGCGCGATGCGGGTGGTGGCCAGCATGTAGGGGTTGCGCGAACCGAACCACGCCACCCTGTCCCACACGTTCTCGTCGTAACGCGCATAGGCATAAGAACATATCTGGTATCCCAGTTCGTAATGGTCGGGGATATAGTCGCGGTAGGATCCGCAGAACCACTTGTCGATGTTGCGGCGGTCGCGGCGCCCCTTGTAATCGCGCCCCACGCGTCCCATGGCACGGTAGCCCATCGAGAACGAAGGCTGCAACCCGCGGCCGAACGACGACATGGCGGTTTCCGACATCACGGCATCGCCCTCCATCGCCCATATCGGCATGCACAACAGGCCGATAGTCGAGCCCTGCTGCCCGAGGATGTAGCTCAGGGCGCGTATCACGCCGCGATTCAGGTTGTTATACTGCACCGCATGGCGGTATTCGTGCGCCACGAGCTGTTTGTACCACGGCATGGAATAGCCGTCGATGGCCGGCGAAGTGAGGAACTCCACACGCTTGGGCAGGTACATCACCAGCCCGTTCGACTGGAAATTCTCGGGGTGCATGACGAAGGGGATGCGCATGGGGCCGTGGCGGAACCCGTACGAGATGTCGGGCTGCACGGTGCGGATGTAGAACAGCGTGCGGCGTGCCACGCCCGACACGGTATCGGGATAGATCATCCGCACGTCGGGCGTGCGGATCGTGCTCCACTTCAGTCCCGCGGGATCGGAACCCCACGTATAATACTGGGCACCGGCTTTCGGCGCGACGCCCAGGGCGCACAGGAACAGTACGGTATACAGCAGCCTGCGCATCTCAGGAGCCGGCTTTTTTACAGCGGTAGCCGCCCTTGGCGAGGATCTCCACAACGCGGTCGCGGTGGTCGCCCTGGATGATGATCTCCCCGTCCTTGGCTGCGCCGCCGACGCCGCATCGGGTCTTGAGCAGACGTGCCAGTTCGTGCAGGTCGGCGTCGCTCCCGACGAAACCCCTGACGAGCGTCACGACCTTGCCCCCGCGTTGCTTGCGGTCGAGCCACACGCGCAGATCCTGCTGCGCCGGGGGCAATGTCACGGGCCCTTGGGCCGTGCCGGTGTCATATTGAAAATCGGGGTTGGTCGAGTAGACCATCCCGAGCCTCGCTTTCCAATCGTTGTCTGCCATATTGTTCGAATAGTAGGAATCGAACGTCCTTTTAGGACGTCTTATTTTGTGCAAAAATAATAAAATATTACCTTTGTTAGCGTATGGCGAAAAAGTTCCGCGAAAAACTGCGCAAATTAAACCCGTTCACGCGCCCGGCCACGCTCGAAGAGCTGCCCAAACCGCTGCCGGCCAACCCCGACCAGCGGCTCGTGAGGGTTTATGTCGAAGGCTACGAGGACGTGGCTTTCTGGCGCGGCATCTTCGACCACTTCCAGAACCCCTACATGCGTTTCGAAATCTCGGTTCCCAACCGCGCCGACCTGCCCAAGGGCAAGAAGGTGCTGATGGGCATGATCCCCCGCTCGTCGGACGAACTGATCCTGTGCGTCGACTCGGATTTCGACTTCCTGTTCGCCGACCGTACGGAGCAGTCGCGCGAGGTCAACAACGCCCGCTACATGTTCCACACCTACGCCTACGCCACCGAGAACTTCCTCTGCTACGCCCCCTCGCTGCACAACATCTGCGTCAAGGCCACCAAAAACGACACCCGCATCTTCGATTTCGTGCGTTTCATGCATGAATATTCCTGCACGATCTACCCGCTGTTCCTCTGGTACGCCTACTCAGCGCAGCTCTCCTCGGAGAACGTCTTTCCGCTCATCGACTTCAAGTCAGCGGTGCGCATCGGCTACCTCGACCTGGCGGACAACGGCGAAAAAACGCTCGAATGGCTCCGGCGCAACGTGGCCAAACGCGAGGAGATGCTCCGCAGGCGCAACCCGAAGATGATCGAGCCGATGAAGGAGTTCGAGGAGCAGCTCAAGGGCCGCGGCCTGACACCCGAGAACGCCTACCTGTTCATGCACGGGCACACGCTGATGGACAACGTGGTGATGATCCTGCTGAACTCCGTGTGCGAGAAGTTGCGGGCGATGTCGATCGCCAAGATCACGGCTTCGAAGAAGCAGGGCGTGGCGCTCAAGAACGAGATGGCGAACTACACCAACTCGCTGCGTTCGATCCGCGACGTACTGCTCGACAACGAGAACTACACCAAATGCCCGCTTTACAAGCGCCTCCAGCGCGACATCGAAAAATACATCGCCCGCACGATCTGGAACATGAAACGCAGCGGCGCGATCCGCGACGACTCGACCTGGACGGTGCTGCGCAACATGCGGCAAGGCTCGGAAATAAAATAGCGAACCGGAAGCGGCCCCGCAGGGCCGCTTCCGGTTTTATACAGGCACGGCGCATCCGCCGATCCCCGTCCGATCCCGCCGCTAACTGCGCTTGCGCACCACGCGCACGGTGGACTGCGTCGCCTGCCGCACGAAGACCTGCGGGCCGCGGGCGTATTTGCGCCACAGTTCGTCGGTATAGCCGCGCACGGTCAGCAACTCCATGTTCTCGGCCTTCATCACGTCGAAGCCCGCCTCGCGCAGCGCCTCGATCGCCTCGTCGATATGCCACGAATTATCGACGCACAGGCTCAGGTTCACGGCCGAGTTGTGGATCAGGTTGGTCTTGATGCGGAAACGCTCCAGCAGCGAGAAGATCGTGGCGAACTTCTCCTCCAGCACGAACGAAAAATCGCGGGAGCGGATCGTGAGCAGCACCTGGTCTTTCTTGAGAATCAGGATCGGCACGACGACCGGCGCCGACATGCCGCGGATCACGGTGCCCGGCTTGCGTTTGTCGCCGAAGGGACGCACGTAGAGCGGGATATTCTTGTTCTGCAACGGTTTGATCGTCTTGGGGTGGATGATCTGCGCGCCGCTGTATGCCAGTTCGATGGTATCGAGGTAGTTCAGCTCGGCGATCTGCTCGGCGTCGGGGAAAATCTTGGGGTCGGCATTCAGCACGCCGTCCACATCCTTCCATACCGACATCGACTCGGCGTCGAGGATGTTCGCCACCACGGCCGCCGAGTAGTCCGAGCCTTCGCGGCCGAGCGTCGTGGTCGTCCCGTCGGGTGCCCCGCCGATAAAGCCCTGCCCGATGAAGATGTTCTCGACGCACTCGGCCAGTGCGTTTTTCAGCAGCGGCTCCGAAGCCTCGAGGTCGACCCCCGCATCCTTGTGGCGCTGTTCCGTGAGGAAGCAGCGGCGCATGTCGATCCAGCGGTTCGCCACCCCGGCATAATTGAGGTATTCCGAAATGATGGTCGTCGACACCAGCTCGCCGAACGCCACGATCGTATCGTACCACAGTTCGGCATCCCCGGGCTTGTAGACCGTACCGACAGCCACGCGCTCCAGTTCGTCGAACAGGGCATCGACCTTCTCCAGCTTCTTCGGGCCGTGCCACAGGTCGTTGATGATCCCGGCATGGTACTCGCGCAGTGCCGCGACATTCTCCAGCGAAAGATCCTTGTCGCCCTTCTGCACCCCCTCGAACACCTTTTCGAGCGCATTGGTCGTCTTGCCCATGGCCGAAACGATGATGAAGAGGTTTTGCTCATCGTCGATAATCTTGCGCAGGTTGCGCACCCCGTCGGCATTCCTCACCGACGCACCTCCGAATTTATAGACTTTCATTATACCTTATTTTACTAACCTGACTAAAAATCGGCCGGTGCCTTCCATGGCCAGTGAAGGCAGCCGGCAATATACCGAAAACTACTTCGCAACGGATTTATAAGGCACCCCGATGTTCTGGAACAGGAACGCATAGGTGTCCGCCTCCTCGTCGATACGCTTCGAAGTGGGTTTGCCTGCGCCGTGCCCGGCCTTCGACTCGATGCGGATCAGGATCGGGGCATCGCCCGCCTGGCAATGCTGCATCTGGGCGGTGAACTTGAACGAGTGCGCCGGGACGACGCGGTCGTCGTGGTCGGCGGTCGTCACGAGCGTCGCAGGGTACTGCACGCCCTCGCGGATATTGTGCAGGGGCGAATACTTATAGATATAGTCGAACTGCTCCTCGTTTTCGCTCGATCCGTACTCCACGGCCCAGCCCCAGCCGATCGTGAATTTGTGGTAACGCAGCATGTCCATCACACCGACAGCCGGCAGGCAGACGGCATAGAGGTCGGGGCGCTGCACCTCGCAGGCGCCGACCAGCAGTCCGCCGTTCGAACCGCCCGCGATGGCGAGTTTGTCCTTCGAGGTATACTTGTTGGCGATCAGGTACTCGGCCGCCGCGATGAAATCGTCGAAGACGTTCTGTTTGTTCTCCAGCATCCCGGCCTTGTGCCATGCCTCGCCGTACTCCGAGCCGCCGCGCAGGTTCGCTTCGCAGAAGACGCCGCCCTGCTCGACGAACATGATGGCCGAGGGACGGAAACCGGGCGTGCGGTTGATCTGGAACCCGCCGTAGGCATAGAGGTAGCACGGATTCTTGCCGTCGAGCTTCAGATCCTTGCGGTGTGTGATGAACATCGGCACCTTCGTGCCGTCCTTCGAGGTGTAGAACACCTGCTCGGTGGTGAACAGCGCGGGATCGAAATTCACGTCCGGGGCCTTGAACAGCGTCGATTCGCCCGAGGCGACATCCAACTTATAGATCGTGGCGGGAGCCGTGTAGCCGGATACCGAATAATAGATTTCGGCTGCCTCGTCGTCGCCGTCGAAGCCTGCGGCGGTGCAGATGCCCGGCAGTTCGATGTCGCGCACCGGTTTGCCGTCGAAGCCGTACTGGACGACCTTGCTCTGCGCATCCTGCAGATAAGAGGCGAAGAAGTATCCCCCGGCGGCGGTCACATTTTCGAGCAGGCTCTTTTCATTTTCCGGAATGACCGCCGTTATGCTCGACGGGTCGTTCAGGTCGACCTTCATCAGCGCATTGTTCGCCGCATCCTTGTTCGTTATGTAATAGAGCCGGTCGTCACGGCACTCTACGAGCGCGTAATCGGCATCGAAGCCCGGCAGCAGCGTGCGGAATTTCGGCTCGGAAACTTTCTTATAGAGTATCTCGGTTCCCGACGTACCTTCCGAAGCGGAAATGAAGAGCCATTTGCCGTCCTTCGAGGGCCATGCCGAGAAGTAACGCAGCGGATGTTCGGCATCCATATAAATCAGCTTGTCGGCCGACTGCGGCGTGCCGAGGCGGTGGTAATAGACTTTCTGAAACTGGTTCTGCGAAGAGAACACTCCTTTTTCAGGAGCGTCGTAAGCGCTGTAATAGAATCCTTTGGAATCGGGCGCCCACTCGGCGCCGGAGAACTTGACCCAGTTGATCTTATCGGTCGTGAACGTGCGGTCGGCGGTGTTCATCACACGAATCTCGACCCAGTCCGAGCCGGATTCGGCCACCGCGCAGGCGCAGTATTTCCCGTCCTTGGAAAAAGCCACCGACGAAAGCGCCACCGTCCCGTCGTCCGAGAGCGTATTGGGATTGAGGAACACCTCGCCTTGCGCACCGGGGGCCGTCGTACGGTAGAGCACTGACTGGTTCTGCAGCCCGTCATTGTAGAAATAGTACCACGCATCGCCGTGTTTGGCCGGGATACCCTCCTTGGGGTAATTCCACAACTGGGTCAGCCGCCCGCGGATCGCGTCGCGGAACGGAATCTGCGACAGGTAATCCTGCGTCACGGCATTCTGGGCCTTGACCCATGCCGCCGTCGCCTCCGAATTGTCGTCTTCCAGCCAACGGTAGGGATCCGCGACCTTCGTCCCGAAATAGTCGTCCACCACGTCGGTGCGCTGCGTCTCGGGGTAGGGCATGTGTTTTATCTGCTTCATGTGGTTGCAACTTGCCATCATCGCCGCCGCCCCCGCGAGGGCCACGGCCTTGCGTGTCAATTTCATCATAGCATTCCGGAGTTTGGGTGAATATCGTGGCAAAGTTAGGAAAAAATAAGAAACCACACACATTTTTCCCCTTACCGGCCTGCAAAAGGGTTATTTTTCACCCTACAAGCCGGGAAACCGAAGTTTTTGCGTAACTTTGGCTTGCAAAAACAACCGAAAATCATGTACAGCGAACTCAAAAAGATAATCGAACAGGCCTGGGAAAACCGGGAACTGCTCAGCGAAGAACCCGTACGGCAGGCCGTGCGGCAGGTGGTGGAACTGGTGGACAAAGGACAGCTGCGCACGGCGGAGCCCGTCGACCCGGCCAAAAGCGAATGGAAAGTCAACGAGTGGGTCAAAAAGGCCGTCATCCTCTATTTCCCGATCCAGCCCATGCGCAAGATGCAGGCCGGGGAGCTGGAGTGGTACGACAAGATGGAGGTCAAGCACGGCTACGAGGAGCTGGGCGTGCGCGTCGTACCGCACGCCGTGGCGCGCTACGGCGCCTACATCGCCCCGGGTGCGATCCTCATGCCGTCGTATGTCAACATCGGCGCCTATGTCGGCACGGGCACGATGGTCGACACGTGGGCCACGGTCGGCTCCTGCGCCCAGATCGGCAAGCACGTCCACCTATCGGGCGGCGTGGGCATCGGCGGCGTACTGGAACCCGTGCAGGCCGCCCCGGTCATCATCGAGGACAACTGCTTCATCGGCTCGCGTTCGATCGTGGTCGAGGGGGCGCATGTCTGCCGCGAGGCGGTGCTCGGTTCGAACACCGTCATCACCGGCTCGACGCACATCATCGACGTCACGGGGCCGGAGCCCGTCACCTCCAAGGGTTACGTGCCGCCGCGTTCGGTGGTCGTCCCGGGCAGCTACCGCAAACAGTTCCCCGCGGGCGAATACAGCATCACCTGCGCGCTGATCATCGGCCAGCGCAAGGAGTCCACCGACAAAAAAACCTCGCTGAACGACGCCCTGCGCGATTTCGGCGTATCGGTATAACCCCGGTCTGCGAACCGCCGCCCCATGAAAAAGACACTGCTCCTGCTGACTGCCGCGACACTGCTGTCCGGATGCCGCCCGACAGGCTTCCGCTATACCCTTACGGGACATATCGAGGGGCTGAACGACTCGGTCGCACTGGTCGAATCCGTCACGAAAGACACGCTCGCCGTGTTTCCCGCCCCCGACGGCTCGTTCCGTTACAAGGGGCGCTACGACGAACCGACGGCAGCCGCCCTCGTGCGTAAAAACGGACAAACCGCCGCGGTGCTCTATATCGAGCCAGGCAATATCCGCATCGAGGGACGCCTGAATGCCGAGGAGTCCAGCAACCACGACAAAATCGAGTACTATCCCTCCGGCACCCCGGCCAACGACGCTTTCGGGGCGCACCTGCGATTCGTGAACCGGGCGCTGCATGCCTACAATTTCGAAGACCACGACCAGGCCTACCGCGCCGCGCTGCTCGACAGCCTGATCGGCTCCTCGGCGCGCAACCTCGCGGCCAACACCGACAATATCTTCGGAGTGGCGATGGTCGACGGCGTTATCCACTACGACAAGGACATTTCGCGGGCCCGGGTCGATTCGATCGTCAGCCTCTTCCCGCCTCACCTGCGCACCTGCCGGCTGATGAAACGCCCCCTCGAACATATCGAGCGCGTGCTCCGGTCGCGGGAACTCGCCCGATACGTGGATTTCACGGCGAACGACGCCGGAGGCAACCCGGTCACGTTAAGCCAGGTCATGAAACGCAGCCGCTACCTCCTGCTCGACTTCTGGTTCGCCGACTGCGTGCCCTGCCGCAGCGAGATGCCGCATATCAGGACTGCCTACGAGGCCTATCACGACAAGGGATTCGAAGTCGTCGGGCTGTCGACGGACAAAGACGCCGGGGCATGGAAAAAAGCCATCGCCGAAGACGGGATGGCGTGGATTAACCTGACGGACGCCGACAGGCGTGTCTGCGACCTCTACTCCGTCACCAAATTCCCGACCAACTACCTGATCGACTGTTCGACGGGCGAAGTCGTCGCCCGCGAACTGCGGGGCAAGGCGCTCGCAGAAACCCTCGGAGAACTTTTCAAGCAATAACATGATTTACCGCATCGCAGAAACCACCTCGACCAACGACGACGCCAAGCGGCCGGAATACCGCCACGGCGACATCGTCTGGGCCGAACGGCAGACCGCCGGGCGCGGGCAGCGGGGGCATTCGTGGACGAGCCCCGAAGGCGAGAACCTCACCTTCACGCTGGTGCTCGAGCCCGTGTTCCTGCCCGTCGGCGAACAGTTCCTGCTCTCCGAAGCCGTCACGCTGGCGCTTACGGACACCTTCGCCGCCTTCGGCATCGACGCCCGCATCAAATGGACGAACGACATCTATGTCGGCGACAAAAAACTGGTCGGCATCCTCATCGAGCACAGCTATTCGGGCCCGACCCTCGCGCGGACGATCGCGGGCATCGGCATCAACGTCAACCAGCGTGCGTTCGACCCCGCACTGCCCAACCCCGTGTCGATGGCGGTCGCCAGCGGCCGCACGTTCGACCGCCGCGAGGTGCTCGAATCCTTCCATGCTTGCTGCATGGGCCGCTACGGCCAGCTCGTACGGGGCGAAAAGGCAGCCTTGCAGGAAGAGTACCGGAAACGCATGTACCGGCTGGGCGAAACCCACCCTTACCGCCGCCCCGACGGCACGCTCGTCGAGGCCGTCCTCGAAGGCGTACGCCCCTCGGGCGAGCTGATCCTGCGCCACGCCGACGGCACGCGGCACGCATACCTCTTCCGGGAGATCGAATTCGTGATCGCCGGGAAAAGCTGAATTGCCATAATCATTAGAATCGATCGCAAAACTCCCGGAGGGCCGTACGCTCGAACAGGCAACGTCAATTCCACGGAGCAGGTTTCAACTCTTCATCCCCGGGATTGCGGGGCCCTGTCGGCACCGTCAAGTCCGGAATTTCAGGTTCCGATGACGGATATTGAAGGCGTATCTTCGAAAAGTTGACAAAACTCATCCCATGCATAAACTGCAATTTCCGGCCGAAAAGATTAACGTCCCATTTCACATATCGCTTGAGATTCTTTTCCAGCAAGGCATATTTCTCCGGAGGAATACTCAACATGCAAGGAACATAATCTATTGTAAACGAAACTTCTTCCGTAACACCCGCTGGTGAAATGACATAACCTATTGTAAGAACGGCTTCTGCATCTGTTCGCAACAGTTCATACTCCTCCCGTGTAAAAGTCTCTGTAAAAGCCTTTTCCACACATCCGGGGATCGTATTCGCAACGGCGTATTCTTCGAATTCCGGTTCGATAGGGCTGCCATCCTTATAAACTTCCGGTGCATTTTCCCGGGTATTGGTTATATTGGCCAAAGATAGAATTACGCCCTGGTAGACAGAAGCCAAAAATGTAATCCCGTCTGCAGTAATACGATCCCGGCCCGTATAGTAATCCTGAGCGGAAACAGTTGATCCAAGCCCCAAAATAATAATAATGCTAAATACTCTTTTCATATGCTATTCATTTTTATATTCCGGACAATCCTCCATCATTTTCATTAAAACATCGACGTTCACAGCATCCTCGGAAAAAGGATATAGCGTAACATCCGCGTATGAACGGCTCATACTCCTTAGCAAGGACGCGGCATTCCGATATTCTTCTCGAAAATTATCACTTTTTATATTTCCGGCCATAATATATTTACTCAAAGTTCCAAATATCCGTCGCCCCTCGCCTTCACTGATATATTTACTGACTCCGTTCATATTCCCGATTTTCAACCGATACATATACCAGCACAGTTTGGCCTCGATCTCGTTATTGAGCCGCATGCCCCTGTACTCTTCGGGGGTTTTGCCCGAACATTGGTGCGTATGGAAAAGCTCTTCGAGCAAAGTGATATCGTCGAGCCGAGACCCCATCCTGATCTCGAAATCGTCCCATACGGTACCGCCTTCGAAAGTATAGGCAGTCGGGATCATCACCGAACTTCCGAAAAAACCGGTGCGGATCGTTACATTCCCCCGGATCGAACCGATAATCTTCCCGGCCATGCAATCCTGGCGCAACGAATCCAGCAACGGTTCCAGTTTTTCCCTGCTGTCGGAAGCAAGCATTATATTTTCATTTTCCCGATAACGGGTGTTGGCCGGACTTCCCGGATTAGAGGAGGCACCGCCACCGCCGCCACCGCTGCCCGAAGGGCCCCGATCCTCTTCGGTAGGCTTGACGGGATCCGTATCCAAACGCTCATATTTGATATGGTTTACAGGGCGCTTGGCAGAAACCACAACCGCCTCTATACCGCCGCCGTCAACCGGCTCGCTTTTCTCTGACTCCGCCTCCGCACGTGTCACCGCTGTTTCCCGGCTGCACACGACACTCAGGCCATCCAGCATTTCGCCCAGGCGGGCAGTATTTTCCGCCTGTGTCCGCGACTTATCGTAAAGGAACGCTTCAGCCTGGCATGCTCCTCCGGCATAACGAACCGCATGAACCGGAAATCCGTCGAGCGAGGTGTAAACCGCCAGCCCGGTGAAATCCCCCTTGGAGCCGCTGTTGAGCAGCCTGTCGTAGTCGTCGGCCGTGCGCCCCGCGGCATAGTCCGGATCGGGAACATAAAAACGCAGATAGCTGCTCATGACACCGCTGCGGGAATCCTTTACGACGACCAGTTTGTGGTAGATCGGGGTAAAACGCGGTTCGCCGTACTCGTCGATCCGATAACGAAAATAGCGGAACTCGCCCCGGACAGGCACATCGGTACTGGAAAGCACTTCCCCGGCCGAGACCGTCGCCAGCGACCAGTCGGGCATATAAGTCCCGAGCGTCAGCGTCCCCTCTTCACTCCCGGCTCTGGTCGGTGCCGCAACACGCTCGAAATAGCGGCGTGCCTCGGCCACGGACATAGTTTCCGGATTTCCGGCCTGCGCGGTATCATTCGCCGCATGATCGGAACAGGCCGAAAGGGCATACAGGACAACAGTACATCCTGCGGCAATCAAATAGGATCGTTTTTTCATAGGCTGTGGTTTCAGGGTTTCCGTCGTGACGTAAGTTGTTTTAAAATTAACAAATATTTACGACATCCCAAAAACTTCGGATACCCTTACGGTTATTGAGTTAAAAATATAACATAAATCCTTGCTGTTACGGAAATAACAGTTATATTTGCAATGAAAAAACCGCATTTGAATTTTAAACGATAACCACACCATGAACGTACCCGCAAATCTGAAATACTCGAACGACCACGAGTGGTGCCGCGTCGAGGGCGACACGGCCGTAATCGGCATCACCGACTTCGCACAGAGCCAATTGGGCGACATCGTCTTCGTCGACGTGCCGACCGTAGGCGAAACCCTCGCCGCGGGCGAAGTATTCGGCTCGATCGAAGCCGTGAAAACCGTGAGCGACGCATTCCTGCCCATCGGCGGCGAGATACTCGAATTCAACGACGCCGTGGATGCCGACCCCGCCATCGTCAACAAGGACGCATACGGCGAAGGCTGGCTCATCAAGGTCAGGATGACCGACCCGGCCGAGTACGACGCACTGCTGAGCGCCGCGGATTACGAAAAGCTGATAGGCTAAACACAAAAAATAAAAAGCTATGTCTAAAGTTACAGTAGTAGGTGCAGGTGCCGTAGGCGCAACCTGCGCAAATGTGATGGCTTGCCGCGAAGTTGCGAGCGAAGTCGTCCTGATCGACATCAAGGAAGGTCTTTCGGAAGGCAAGATGCTGGACATGTACCAGTGCTCGACGCTGATGGATTTCGACACCAAGCTCGTGGGCGTCACCAACGACTATAAGCAGACCGCCAATTCGGACGTGGTAGTCATCACCTCGGGTATTCCCCGCAAGCCGGGCATGACCCGCGAGGAGCTGATCGGCACCAACGCCAACATCATGAAGGGCGTGATCGAGAACGTGGTGAAATATTCGCCCCGCGCCATCATCATCGTGGTAGCCAACCCGATGGATACGCTGACCTATCTGGCGCTCAAGGCGTCGGGCCTTCCGAAGAACCGCATCATCGGCATGGGCGGCGCACTCGACTCGTCGCGTTTCAAGTGCTACCTGGCCAAGGCTACGGGCGCCAACATCAACAATGTCGACGGCATGGTCATCGGCGGCCACGGCGACACGACGATGATTCCGCTCGTCTCGAAGGCCACCGTCAACGGCGTACCCGTTTCGCAGTTCGCATCGAAGAAAAAACTCGATGAGGCCGTAGCCAACACGATGGTGGGCGGCGCGACGCTGACCAAACTCATCGGCACGTCGGCCTGGTATGCCCCGGGAGCCGCTTCGGCCATGATGGTAGAGGCGATCCTCAACGACCAGAAGAAAATGATCCCCTGCTCGTGCTACCTCGAAGGTGAGTACGGACAGTCGGACATCTGCATCGGCGTGCCCGCGATCATCGGCCGCAAGGGCATCGAGAAGATCGTGAAGATCGACCTTTCGAAAGAAGAGGCCGAGAAATTCGCAGCTTCGGCCGACGCCGTCCGCAAGACCAACAACGTGCTCCACGAGATCAAGGCGATTTAAACTGCGAATACACAACAGATTTCAAACCCGTCCCAAACAATCTGGGGCGGGTTTTTCATTGCCTAAACACCTCAGCACCCGCCAATTTCGAACCGCATTTGCTCACCAAACGGGCTGATTTGACATATTAAAGAATTTTGCATACTATGAATTATTGCCGACCTTTGCCGGCGCAATTATGAAGAATACGAGCCTACATAGCGCAAAAATGAACGCCGCCCCTATTCGTAATACGTTCGGGGGGGGGAATTTTGCCATGTAGTTGAGACAATCGACATATCCTTTCAACGGGAACCGTATCCGCATACTGCGGATACGGTTCCCGTTTCATTTTTTACGCGGAATCAATTTTCACTTTCAAATCAATTCATCCCATATGGAAAAAGCAACGTATGAAACTCCGGCAATAGAACTGCTGGAAATCCGCACCGAACAAGGCTTTGCGGTATCGGTCTCCACACCCGAAAACGGACACGACTCGTTCACCGAAGAAGATTATGAATGGTAAACCCACAAATGATGATGAGCATGAGAAGTATGAAAACAATTCTGGCCTGCGCCTGCGCCGTGCTGGCAGTCTCCTGCGCCGAAAAGAATGAAATCGCAAAACCCGCTCCCGAAACCCGTACCATTACCCTCAACGCAACGTCCGAAACAATCGCGTCGCAAGACAAAACCCGCACGGCACTGGATAAGGACGGTCTGAGCGTCGTCTGGAAGAAAGGTGACCTGATCCAACTGTGGTACCTCAAAAATGACGGGTCCTACGCAAAAGCAGGCGAACTTGCCGCCCTGTCCCAAGGCAATAGCACTACGTTCACCAGCGAATGCACTTTCACCGACGAAGCGGAAACACCCGATTATCTCGCAGTTTCATGCTATTGCGCCAATGGCCCCGAAGTACTCAACACGGTAAAATACGAAAACGGGAAATTCATATTCTCCAACCCCGGAGAGGCATCTGCCGTATTCAAACCATCGTTCAACTACCCTTCGAAGAACCCCGATGAGTTCGCAGTTCGTAACCCTGCCGTCGCCCACGGCACCGATCTGAACGCCATGACATTCAAAAATATATTCGGCGTCATGAAGTTGACGATCCAGACAAGACGCAATGCACAATACCAGATTACCTTCCAAGCCACAGGTATGGCCCAAAGAAAGGACTTCACCGGAGAATATCATTACGACCCTGCGACCGGAACCGGAGAATTAATAAGAGAGCATACCACCTCTCCGATCACCATCGAACCGCAAGGGCAGAATATCGGCGCAGAATTCGTGTATTATATCCCCGTCGCTCCCGGCACCTACGACGATTTCACCATGAAAGTTTACGATTTCGGAGAGGATTACTACGAACGAAAAGCGACCAAACCGCTCGAAATAAAGGCTGGTGTCATCACCAACCTCGGAAGATTCGTAGATAATTTACAATAATTCGAACCGCCCGACAACACAAACGTCCGAAGTCTTACTTCGGACGTTTGTCGTATTCAGCAGTCCCAAAAGGAGGGAATCAGAAACTGAACTTCGCGCCGACGAACCAGCTGCGGGGCAGCGACGGGCCGTAAATGTAGCCCGAGTCGCGGTCTACACCCTTGTCGAAGTCCTTCTGGTAGGCGTTGAACAGGTTCTGCACGCCACCGTAAAGCTGCATGGTTATCTCCTTGTAGATACGCACGTCGTATGACAGGCGGATGTTCATGTCGAAGAACGACGGGGTCGAAACGGCCACGTCCTGCCCGACGCCCGACCCGGCCATGTGCTGCACCAGCATCGACCCGGTGCAGGTTCCCGACAGGTCGGCCGTGAAATTCCGCACCGGCTTGAACGACGCGGTGAAATAGCCGTAGGCATCGGGCGTGCGGAACATCCGGCGCGCGGGCGGCACCTCTGCGTCCTCGCTCCAGTATTCGGGCTCCTTGTAACGGCTCTGCTGGAGCGTCACCCCCGCCTGCAACTCGAACCAACGGGTAAAGGCAGCGCGCCCCTCGACATTGAAGCCGCGCACCGTCGCACCCGAACCGTTGTAACGTTCCTTGACCTTGCCGCCGTCGGCCGCATCGTCCATGTCGCGCAGCGCAAACACATCGTCGAGGATCGTATAGAACCCCTCGACCAACAGGTTGGTCTGCACTTTCCCGAACGTATGGTAAAGGTCGGCCGAGAGGCTCACGCTGTGCGAGCGCTCCTCCTTCAGGTCGTCCGCAAGCTGGATGCGCACCCGCTCTCCGCCCACGATGGCGATGTGCATGTCCTCGTCGAACGCCTGCGGGGCACGGTAGCCCCCGGCGTAGCTCACGCGCAGGTTCACCGCTTCCGACGGGTTGAAACGCACGTTGACGCGAGGGCTGAATATCACATGGTCTACGAGGTTGTGTTTGTCGAGGCGGCCACCGACAAGCAGCGACCACTTCCTGGTCTTCCACTCGTTCTGCAGGTAGGCCCCCACGATATGCACCGTCTGGTCGGTGTGGATGTCGTAGCCGACCGAACGGTCACCCAGGTCGTCGTAACTGTACTCCGTTCCGAACGTCAGCTCCGAGGGCATGAACAGCAGCTTCCTGAACTCGTGGATATACTGCATCCCCGCCGCCACGGTCAGGTCGTGCGTCGTCCCGTAGGCATCGGGATCCTGCTTGCTGCCGTAGTAGCTCTTGCGCGCCGTATTCTGGAACGAGACATAGGTGTTGAAACGGTTGCGGCGGTCGGGCGACGAGATGTCGAACGAAAGGCTGCCCCCGTCGATCGAATGGTCGATCTGCTCGGCGACCTGCGCCTCGTGGGGCGGCCGGTCGAGCATGTCGCCCCCGCGGCGGAATTCGTTGATATGGTGGTACTGCGCCGTGATGCGCGAATAGGCGCCCGTACGGAAGAACGAGCGCATGCCCACCGACTGGCTGTTGATGACGGGCACTTCGGTGAAGCCGTCGCCGTCGTGGTCGTAGCCCGAGCGGTGGCGGCTCTGGCCGAAGACGCAAAGCCCCGCCCGGCCGCTCTCGGTGACGAGCGAAGCATTGAGCATCGTATTGTTGTCATAGGAATTGCTGCCGCCGATCGAAGTGAGCGTATGCGACATCTGCGCCGAATTGCGCGAAGGCTCCTTCGTAATGACGTTGATCGTGCCGCCGATGGCCGACGACCCGAACAGTGCCGAACCGCCGCCGCGCAGCACTTCGACACGCTCGATCATGTTGGCCGGGATCTGCTCCAGGCCGTATACGCCCGTCAGGGCCGAGAATACCGGGTGCGAATCGACCAGTATCTGCGAATAATGGCCGTCGAGACCGTTGATGCGCACCTGCGTGAAGCCGCAGTTCTGGCAGTCGTCCTCGACACGCACGCCGGGCTGGAACGACAGCCCCTGTGCCAGGCACGAGGCGTTGGTCTTCTCGAACAACCCGGCGTCCAGCACGCTCACCAGAGCAGGCGCCTCCCGGCGCAGCCGGGCGGAACGGCTGGCCGACACGACCACCTCGTCCATCGAGATGCCGCTCTGCACCACCTCGAAATTCAGTTCGGCCGTCTGTCCGCGTCGAAGCGTCACCTGCTGCGTCTGCGAGGCATAACCTAACGCGCGGACTTCGAGCGTCAACGCGCCCTCGGGCAGGTTTTTCAGGAAATAATGCCCCGAAGCGTCGGTCGTGGTACCGAATGCCGTGCCCGTCACGGCGATGGTCGCATAGGGAATATGTTCATGCGTGTCGCGGTCGACCACATGGCCGAAGATATTGGCGTCGGTACTTTTCTTCGGCGCCTCGACACCCAGTACCAGTACGCACCGGCACATGAAGAGTGCCAGCAAAATATATTTTTTCATTGCTTGTCAGATAATAAGTAAATAGTATGACCCGGGCTGCATGCACCCGGTAAACCGATCGGAGAAGAAAACCCAGGGATTGGGGCTACGCCACGGGAGGCGCACGCAGCGAAATGCCCGACGCCTGCTCGTAGAGTTTGCAGCGGGTTGCCTCGGGCAGCAGCACGGCCAGCATCCGGGCATAGAACGAATGCACGGTCGGCGCGATGTCGAGATAGGGGAAGAAATAGAAATCGTCGATGATACACCTGTCGACGATGATCGTATGCGCGCCGTTGTCGGGCACCAGGTCGCCGCAGTGCGCGGAGAAATGCGCATGGTCTTCGTTGTAGATGTGCACCTTCTGCCCCGCGTAGGCCGCGAGCAGGATCAGCAGCAGCAAAGCCGCATAGAGTCTTTTGGGTGCGTAGCGTATCATCTTTCCGAGCCAAAGATAGCAATAAAAAAGGGCCGTTCAAAACGGCCCTGCAAAAATACCCGAAAATGGGGATATATGTCGTGTCCTCGCACCCGGTTGCCGGGAGGCGGACGATGGGCGCCGCCACCCTGCGGATCGGGCGCCTCAGATGCTGATGTCGAGGATCTCGAAATGGATCGTCCCGGCGGGCACCTCCACGTCGACGCGGTCGCCTTTCTTGTGCCCCAGCAATGCCTTGGCGATGGGCGTACCGATCGCCAGCTTGCCTTCGCGCAGGTTGGCCTCGTGCTCGGCGACGATCGTGTAAGCCACCTCCTTCTTGGTGTTGTGGTTCAACAGCGACACCTTGCTCAGTATCTGCACCTTGCTCTTGTCGATCTTCGACTCGTCGATCACCCGGGCATTGGCAAGCGAATCCTCCAGCTTGGCAATACGCATCTCCAGCAGACCCTGCGCCTCGCGGGCGGCGTCGTACTCTGCGTTCTCCGAAAGGTCACCCTTGTCGCGCGCTTCGGCAATAGCCGCCGATATCGCCGGACGCTCGACGGAACGCATGTGGTCGAGCTCATCCTTGAGTTTTTTGTAACCCTCCGCTGTCAGATAAATAATCTCTTTTGCCATAATATTAAACGAGTCCGACGTACTTGAATTTCATAACGCTGCGAAAGATTCCGAACATGGGGCCCGTCGAACTCACATTAGGCATCCGGTGATGCCCGTCCCACATCCAAAATCCTCCTGTATTCCCCTTTGCGGCGGGGGAACCCTGTAAAACAAACAACGTAAAAAAATAAGAATCCTGACCGGTGAAGGCCAGAACCCTGTTTCCATTGTATACAGCAAAGATAGAAAGTTATTTTCTAATTTCCAAATCTTTTTTCGCGGCGCATGGCACGGAGTATGCGCCTCGCGCGGGATATGTATATCGTACTCCTGCTCCACTTAGCCTGGGCGCTCATGGCCGTCCCCGTCGTCACGCGCCAGCAACGCGTCCCCGCCTCGGCGGCAGCCTGGCTGGCGCTGATCCTGCTGCTGCCCGTCGCCGGCACGCTGCTCTACATACTGGCCGGCTACCGCCGCAACGGCCCCGCGGCGGATTGCCCCGCCTGCCGCGGCGACCGCCTCGAACAGATCATCGCCCACGGATGCGGCACACGCCCCACCCGGTACAACCGCGTCGGGCTGCTCCACAACGGCAACAACGCCTTCACGGCACTGATCGCCTCGCTGCAACGGGCCACGCGCTCGATCCACATGGAGTACTACATCATCCGCGACGACCGCATCGGGCGCACCATCGCTGAAATACTGATCCGCAAAGCCCGCGCGGGGCTCGAGGTGCGGGTGATCTACGATGCCGTCGGCTCGTGGCGCCTGAGCCGCAAGACACTGCGCCGCATGCACGACGCGGGGGTAGAGACGGCAGCTTTCGAACCGATCCGCTTCCCGTGGTTCACCACGCGCGTCACGCACCGCAACCACCGCAAGATAGTCGTCACCGACGGCAAGGTCGCCTACCTGGGCGGCATAAACATCGCCAAATACTACCTCGACGGGGATTACATGGGCAAATGGCGCGACGAACACCTGCGCGTGGAGGGCGACGCCGTGGCCGACCTGCAACGGCTCTTCATCGCCGACTGGGCGCGTGTACGCGGCGAATACCTCGACAGCCGCCGCTACATCGCCCCGCACGGCATCAGGCAGCGACTGCCGATCCAGCTGGCCTGGGCCGAGGAGGGGCCCTCGCGGCTGACCATCGCCGACGCCTTTGTCTCGGCCATCGTCCGGGCGCACCGCACCATACGCATCTCCTCGCCCTATTTCCTGCCCCCGGCCCTGTTGCTCGACGCGCTCCGGCTGGCGGCACGCGGCGGGGTGCGGGTACAGGTGATGATCCCCTCGTGCAGCGACTCGCCGTTCACCGACCTGATTTCCGACTCCTACATCGGCGACCTGCTCGACGCCGGGGTCGAACTCTACCGCTACGACAACGGCTTCCTGCACGCCAAGCTGCTGATCGTCGACGAGGACACCGCCTCGGTCGGCACGGCGAACATGGATTACCGCAGCCTGCTGGACAACCTCGAAGTCACGGCTTTCATCCGCGACCGGAGCGTCGTGCGGGCGCTCTCGGCCACCTACGACGACGACCTTGCCTCGTGCCGCCGGATCGCGCGGGAAACATGGCGGCCTGCGGCATGGCGGCGCACATTGGGCGACGCGCTGCGGCTGGTCTCGCCCCTGATGTAGCGCAAGCCGCCGATCGACATTTCCGCACCGGGCCCGGCGCGCCGTTCCCCTGATTTCCGTAATTTTCCCCTCTTACCGCCTGCCTGTCCGCGCCGCCGGGGAGAGGCTTCCCTCCGTCCGCCACCGGCGCCGGAAGCACCTCCGGCCACGGATTCGGATGCCGCCGTGCGGCATCCCGGGAGACCCGCGGGCCTCCCGCCCGGACGGGAACGGGAAATACGGCTCGGCGCCTTATTATTACGCACAATAAATTTTTTTGGAAATCGTTAATTTATGCGTAACTTTGCGCGATAAAGCGCCGTAAAAGATTTATCAATGAAGCAGACTTTTTTATACGCCGTGTGCGGGGTGATTCTGGTCACCGCATTTAGCGGATGCGCAGGCATCAACTCCCTGCTCAAAAGCGGACAACCCGAACTGATTTACAGCAAGGCGCTGGAGTACTACCAGAAAGAGAAGTGGTCGCGTGCCTCGACGCTCTTCGAGGGCGTCCAGCACTACTACATCGGCACGCCGCGCGAAGACAGCGTCTCGTTCTTCAACGCCCGCTGCAAGTTCAAGAACCGCGACTATGACACCGCCTCGGCCCTGTTCGACGATTTCCGCCGCAAGTTCGGCCGCAGCGCCTTCATCGAAGACGCCGAAGGCATGTACGCACTCTGCTTCTACTACCTCTCGCCCGGCCCCTCGCGCGACCAGACGATGACCGGACAGGCACTGATCGCCATCAACGAGTTCATGTCGCGCTACCCCCACAGCGACCGCGTCGAGGATTTCAAGCAGATCAACGGCGAACTGACGCAGCGGCTGCACGACAAGTCCTACCTGAACGCCTACACCTACTATAAGATAGGCCGCTACAAATCGGCCATCGTATCGCTGAAGAATGCGCTCAAACAATTCCCGGACAGCAACCACCGCGAGGAGATCATGTACATGATCGTGGACGCCAGCTACCGCTTCGCCAACAACTCGGTCGCAAACAAGCAGACCGACCGCTATCTCTCGATGCTCGACTCCTACCTCTCGTTCAAGGAGGAGTTCCCCGAATCGAAATACACCAAGGAGGTCGACCGCATGGCCAAGCACGCACGGGACTACCTCGACCGCAACAAGAAGGACGAAGACAAAGACAACAACATATAACAATGGAAATCAAGAAGAACATCCCCAACAACACCATCACGCGCAAGCTGGTGGATCTGGACAAGGAAACGGGCAACATCTACGAAACGGTGAACATCATCGCCCGCCGTGCCAACCAGATCTCGACCGAACTGAAGACCGAGCTCAGCCGCAAGCTCGCCGACTTCTCTTCGCCGACGGACACCATGGAGGAGACCTTCGAGAACCGCGAGCAGATCGAAATCTCGCGCTACTACGAACGCCTGCCCAAGCCCGCGATCATCGCTACCGAGGAGTTCCTCGACGGCGAACTCTTCTACAAGGAGAACAAAGAGGTCAAGGAGTCCTAAGGATACCGCCATGGATTTGCAGGGAGGTGGCATACAAGGCCCCGGCGCAGGCGCTGCCTGCCCGGCCGAAGGAGTGGCCGGACGGCACATACTGCTGGGCATCACGGGAAGCATAGCGGCCTACAAGGCGGCTGTGCTCTGTCGTTTATTGAGGACGGCGGGCGCCGAGGTGCGTGTCGTGATGACCCCGCTGGCCAAGCAGTTCATCACCCCGCTGACGATGGCCACGCTTTCCAGGAACCCGATCCTCGTGGAGTTCTTCGACCCCGAGAACGGGGCCTGGAATTCCCATGTCTCGCTCGGCGAATGGGCCGACTGCTACCTGATCGCCCCCGCCACGGCCAACACACTGGCCAAAATGGCATGCGGCATCGCCGACAACCTGCTGCTGACGACCTACCTCTCGGCCCGCTGCCCGGTGGTCGTCGCCCCCGCCATGGATTTGGACATGTACGCCCACCCCACGACCCAGGAGAACCTGCGCCGGCTGGCCGGGCACGGCGTGCGGATCGTCGAACCCGCCGAAGGGGAGCTGGCCAGCGGGCTCACGGGCAAGGGACGCATGGCCGAACCCGCGGAAATCGCCGCCTATGTGGGCAAACTCCTCTCCGCGGGAACCCCCGAAAAAAAAAAGCGCCTGTCCGGTAAACGCTTTGTCGTAACGGCAGGCGCCACGATCGAAGCCATCGACCCCGTGCGGTTCATCTCGAACCACTCGTCGGGAAAGATGGGCTACGCCATCGCCGGAGCGCTGGCCGCACGCGGTGCGCAGGTAACCCTCGTCACGGGGCGTACGTCGCTGCCGACGCCCCCGGGCGTGGAACGCGTGGACGTGCTCTCGGCCGCCCAGATGTACGATGCCACGACCCGAGCCTTCGAGGGCGCCGACGGCGCTGTCATGTGCGCCGCCGTAGCAGACTATACGCCCGACACGGTTTCGCAGACCAAACTCAAGAAGGGCGAGGGCGAAATGCACATCACCCTGCGCCGTACGCGCGACATCGCCGCAGAGCTGGGAGCCTCCAAAGGCGGCCGCCTGCTGGTCGGCTTCGCCCTCGAAACGCACGACGAACAGGCCAACGCCGAGGCGAAGCTCGCGCGAAAGAACTTCGATTTCATCGTCCTCAACTCGCTGCGCGACGCCGGCGCGGGATTTCGCGGCGACACCAACAAGGTGACCTTCATCGACCGCAACGGCCGCGAGCCGCTGCCCCTGATGCCGAAGAGCGAAGTAGCCGGACGTATCGTCGACAAAATCGAATCACTGTTAAAATAAAGACCGCCATGTTACGCCGTCTGTCGGTTGAGAACTACGTGCTTATCGACAAGCTCGAAATGGAGCTGGATCCCCACCTGAATATCATCACGGGTGAAACGGGAGCCGGGAAATCCATCCTGCTCGGTGCCCTCGGCCTGCTGCTGGGCGCCAAGAACGACGGCTCGGCCATGAAGGACGCCGCACGCAACTGCGTGGTCGAAGGCACCTTCGACCTCTCGGGGCGCGACATGGAGGCTTTCTTCGCCGGGAACGACCTCGACTATGCGCCGGAGACTACCGTAACGCGCATGATAACCCCGGCCGGCAAGAGCCGCGCCTTCATCAACGACCTCCCGGTGCAACTGGCGCAGCTGCGCGAATTCGGCACCCGCCTGATCGACATCCACTCGCAGCATCAGAACCTGATCCTCTCCTCGGAAGAGTTCCGCACCTCGGCGCTCGACACCGTGGCCGGGAACGGGGAACTGCTCGCACAATATGCCGCGCAGTATACGCGGCTTACGGAACTGCGGCGCCGGCTCGCCGCCCTGCGCGAAGCCGCCGCCGGCGGACGCCGCGACGAGGAGTGGCTCCGCTTCCAGAGCGAAGAGCTCACGGCTGCCAACCTCCGCGAAGGGGAACAGGCCGCCATCGAGGAAGAACTGGCCGTACTGGAGAACGCCGACCGCATCGGCGAGGTGCTCACTACGCTCCGCAACGCCCTCGATGCCGACGAAACCGGAATGCTCACGCTCCTGAAAAATTCCGAGAACGACCTGACGCGCATCCGCGAACATTTTCCCGCGGCCGGGGAATACGCCGCACGTCTGCACTCCGTACTCGAGGAGCTGAAGGACATCGACAACGCCGCCGCCGCCGACAGCGAACGCCTCGATGCCGACCCCGAACGGCTGGCCAAACTCGCCGCACGCCTCGACGCCCTCTATGCCCTGCAACAAAAACACCGTGTCGCCTCCGAAACGGAGTTGATCGCAGCCCGCGACCGCTATGCCGCACAACTCGCCGCCATCGTACACGGCGACGAAGAGATCGCAGCGGCTGAAAAAGAACTGGACGCGGCCGCGCAGAAGGCCGGCGCGTTGGCCGACAGGCTGCACAAGGCACGTGCAAAAGCCGCCCCGGCCTTCGAAAAACAGATCCTGGAGACACTCGCCCAGCTGGGCATGCCCGAAACCGTATTCAAGGTGACGCTCACCCCGCTCCCCGACCTCGGGCGCACGGGACGCGACGGCGTGGCGTTCCTCTTCTCGGCCAACCGCAACGCGACGCCACAGAGCGTCGAACGTATCGCCTCGGGCGGTGAGCTCTCGCGGGTCATGCTGGCGCTCAAATCCCTGCTGGCCCGGCGCATGCAGTTGCCGACGGTCATCTTCGACGAGATCGACACGGGCGTCTCGGGGCGCATCGCCGACGCCATGGGCGAGATCATCGAATCGCTCTCCGCGACGTTGCAGGTCGTGGACATCACCCACCTGCCGCAGGTGGCGTCGAAAGGCGCAGCCCATTTCGTGGTCTACAAACGCGACGGGCGCACCGGCATCGCCCGCCTGACGGACGAGGAGCGCATCACCGAGATCGCCAAGATGCTCTCCGGCAGCCGCATCACCGATGCCGCCATAGCCCAGGCACGCATCCTGCTGGGCAAATAACCGCACACGCAACGCCCCGGCATCGGGACGGATAATCCGTCCCGACGCTCTTTTAACCCCGCAATAACCGCAACTTTACACATCATGGACGAATTACTGAAGATCGCCGCCGCCAACCAGCAGCGCGCCCGCGAAGTTATCCGCGATACCGACCTCGAAGCGATCTGGCAACAGGTCGGCGCCGAACCCAACCTGGTCGGGTCGCTCCGTACGGGACTGCTGATGACGCACCGCGACATCGACTTCCACATCTACTCCTCACCGCTGCGCCTTGCGGACAGCTTCGCCGCCATGGCACGCCTGGCCGAAAACAGCCGCATCCGCAGCATCACCTTCAACAACCTGCTCGACGCCCCCGACCAATGCCTCGAATGGCATGCCTGGTATGCCGATGCCGACGACCGGTTATGGCAGATCGACATGATCCACATGCCGAAAGGTTCGGCCTACGACGGCTATTTCGAACGGGTGGCCGACCGCATCGCCGCCGTGCTGACCGACCGGACGCGCGAAACGATCCTCCGGCTCAAATACGAAACCCCCGAGGCGAAGAAGATCATGGGTATCGAATACTACCAGGCCGTACTGCGCGATGGCGTGGGTACCTATGCGGAATTCGAAGCCTGGCGCGCCGCCAACCCCGTGACGGGGATCCTGGAGTGGATGCCCTGACAAAAAGTGGAGCCCCGTCCTGCAAGGGAAGGATCGGAACCGGGAGCCGGGAACAGGGCCGGCAATGGCGCAGCACACGCCGCCGGTATCGGGCATTCAACACCGTGCATCGGGCAATCCGGCATCCCCGGGGCACGCAGCGCATGACAACAAGCCCGCACATAAAAAAAAGCAACCCCGCAGGGTTGCTTTTTTCAATCGGCGACGGCACCGCAGCCCGCCTCGGCCGCTATCGGCACGGGCTCAGTCAGCCCGGTATTTCCTGTTGGTGACGTCGATCGTCCGGGCTTCGAACAGCCCCAGGTCGGCAGCAGGGCAAGCATTCGCAGGGACATTCCTGCCATCGTAAATATCGGCAAAATTATAGCTGCTGTCCGTAGTCAGCCAGTTCCACATCTCGGGATATACCTCCTTGATATGCACCGATTCGCGCGGATAGTTGAACCAGTCGAACCCGCAGAGGTAGCCGCCTTTCTCGTCGACATATTCCGTCCCCGTGGTGGTGATCACCAGTCCGTAGGGCAATTTGTCCTTGTCGAACGAATCGTTCAGGTAGGCAGTCGACAAGGCATAAAGTTCCACGCCGTTATCCACCTCGATATACCACTCAACGCGCATCGGGCCGTTCCCTTCGATCTTCGACACATCCCAGTTGCGGATCGTCGACCCCAGGTACTCCCCGACCTTGATATTGGCCTTGTCGTAGGTATTGAGCGTTCCCTCCATCGACTTGAAATACTGCGACCGGCAATCGGCACCTTCGGGGGTGATCAACCCCTTGAAGATACGCTTGCCGCCCTTGTAAACGACACATCCCAGTTTGATGGATTTCGTCGACCCCAACGCCACGGGCTGTACGCCGAACCCGAAGATATTCTGCCGGGTCTGGTACAGCACATGGATGACCAGGTCGTTGTAATCGTAATCCCCGCGCCTGGAGTCCTCGAAACATACTACCTGGAACAACTGCGATTTGTTGCCTGCGAAATTGGGGTACTCATCGCGCGGGACGAACGTCGTCGTCAGCCCCTCGTCCGAACGGGTCAGGGTCATCCGCGGCACCCAGATCGTCATGGGGCTTTCGGCTTCGGCCAACGTCACCCCGTATGCCTTCACTACGGTGATGCAACCTTCTTTCACGGGGACATCGTACGTGCCGGCCGTTTGGTAATGGTCGATGTCGACGTCCACGGGACTGCCGGGACGGACATCGCTTTTCTCAATGCAGGAGGCAGCCAGGAAGGCCAGCATCAAGATCGTAAGACATTTCTTCATTATGGGCATGTTAGATCAATCAAATAGGTTCCGCATCTCCCGTTGCACATCTTCCCACTCCAAGGAACCCGATTATTTTTCGCAGCCAAAGATAGACATTACAACTCCGAAAACCAAACAAATCGGCCAAAAATAGATACGATATAGCCCAACATCCTTTTTCCGGGGCAATAATTCCCGCTGCCACACCGCACAGGCCGCCCCTGCTGCAACACCTGCCATCGTACCGGCTGCCAACGCCCCGCACCCGGGCGGCCGACTGCCACCCGGGCCCCACACAACCGAACCAGAGGGTGCATTTTTCCGCCCGTATTATCCGCAGGGCAAAAGATGCAGACACCTGACACACAGTTCCCGAAATGTCTACCTGCCGGCCTTTTTTTGCTATTTTTCGTATATTTGCCTTGCAAACAGGGCTCCGGCCCGCTAAATTCTAACGACTATGAAGAAATATTTTGCAGAAATGCTGGGGACAATGGTTCTCGTACTGATGGGCTGCGGAAGCGCCGTATTCCTGGGCTGCGACGCACCGGCCGAGATACTGGCCGTAGCTTTCGCATTCGGCCTGTCGGTCGTGGCAATGGCCTACTGCATCGGCGGCATCTCGGGCTGCCACATCAACCCTGCCATCACACTCGGCGTATGGCTCTCGAAGCGCATGAGCGGCAAAGACGCAGCCGGCTACATGCTCGGTCAATTCGCCGGGGCGCTGATCGGCTCGGCCATCCTCTACCTGCTCACCTCGACGGGCGGCTACGGCGCAACCACAGCCACGGGGGCAAACGCCTTCGGCCAGGGCGAAATGGCACAGGCCCTTGTCGCCGAAGTGGTCTTCACGTTCATCTTCGTGTTGGTCGTGCTCGGCTCCACGGACAGCGAAAAGGGCGCAGGAAACCTGGCCGGACTGGCCATAGGCCTCACGCTGGTGTTGGTGCACATCGTCTGCATCCCCATCACGGGCACCTCGGTGAACCCCGCCCGCAGTTTCGGCCCTGCGCTCTTCGCAGGGGGCACGGCGCTCTGCCAGCTATGGCTCTTCATCGTCGCGCCCTTCATCGGGGCAGCCCTCTCGGCCGGCGTATGGAAGATGCTGGGCTGCAAATGCGCGGACAAAAAATAGCCCTGCGGCCAACGAAGTACCCGCCGCCCCGCGCGGAACCCCTCCCGGCCAACCGCCCGCAGCGCCGGAGAATGCCGCCTCGATCGCTTCGCGGCAAAACAAAAATCGGAGCCTCCGTAAGAGGCTCCGATTTCCTATTATGAATCGGTGACTACATCATGCCGCCCATACCGCCTGCGGGCATCGCAGGCATGGCGGGAGCATCGGATTTCTTCTCCGCCAGCACGCATTCGGTGGTCAGGAACATCGAAGCGATCGAAGCGGCATTCTCCAGCGCAACGCGCGACACCTTCGTCGGGTCGATGATACCGGCCTTCAGCAGGTCTTCGTACTTGTCGTCGCGGGCGTTGTAACCGAAGGCATCCTTGCCCTCCTTCACCTTGTTGACAACGACCGAACCTTCGCCGCCGGCGTTCTCGACGATCTGGCGCAGCGGCTCCTCGATCGCACGTTTCACGATCTGGATACCGGTCGTCTGGTCTTCGTTGGCACCCTTCATCCCTTCGAGAGCCGCCGTAGCGCGGATGTAAGCCACACCGCCGCCCGGGACGATACCCTCTTCGACAGCGGCACGGGTCGCAGCCAGTGCGTCGTCCACGCGGTCTTTCTTCTCCTTCATCTCGACTTCGGTAGCGGCACCCACATAGAGTACGGCCACACCGCCGGCCAATTTGGCCAGACGCTCCTGAAGCTTCTCCTTGTCGTAATCCGACGTAGCCTTGTCGATCGAGGAGCGGATCTGAGCAACACGGGCTGCGATCTCCTCCTTCTTGCCGGCACCGTCGACGATCGTAGTGTTCTCCTTGTTGAGCGTCACCTTGTCCGCCGTACCGAGCATCGAAAGGTCGGTATCCTCCATCTTCATACCCTTGTCGGTCGAGATCACCGTAGCACCCGTCAGGATGGCGATATCCTCGAGCATCTCCTTGCGGCGGTCACCGAAGCCCGGAGCCTTGCAGGCGGCGATCTTCAGCGTACCGCGCAGCTTGTTGACAACGAGCGCCGACAGCGCCTCGCCGTCCACGTCCTCGGCGATGATCAGCAGCGAACGGCCGCTCTGCGCCACCGGCTCGAGCACGCCCATCAGCTCCTTCATCGTCGAAATCTTCTTGTCGGTAATCAGGATGTAGGGCTTCTCGAGCTGTGCCTCCATCTTCTCGGGATCGGTCATGAAGTAAGCCGAGATATAACCGCGGTCGAACTGCATACCCTCTACGACCTCCACATGGGTCTCGGTGCCCTTGGCCTCCTCGACGGTGATCACACCTTCGTTGTTGACCTTCGCCATCGCCTCGGCGATCAGCTTACCGATCGTCTCGTCGTTGTTGGCCGAGATGGTGGCCACCTGCTCGATCTTATCGAAATCCGAACCCACCTCCTGGCTCTGCTTGCGCAGGGACTCGACCACCTTGGCCACGGCCTTGTCGATGCCGCGCTTCAGATCCATCGGGTTGGCACCGGCCGTCACGTTCTTCAGGCCTACGCCGATGATCGACTGTGCGAGCACCGTGGCAGTCGTCGTACCGTCGCCGGCATCGTCGTTGGTCTTCGAGGCGACCTCGCGTACCATCTGGGCGCCCATGTTGGCGAAAGCGTCTTCGAGCTCCACCTCCTTGGCCACCGTCACACCGTCCTTGGTGATCTGCGGCGCACCGAATTTCTTGTCGATGATCACGTTGCGGCCTTTGGGGCCCAGCGTCACCTTCACTGCGTTCGACAGCGCATCGACACCCTCCTTGAGCAGTTCGCGCGCCTCAACATTATATTTGATATCTTTTGCCATAACTTTATATTTTATATTCGTTCATAAGCTTATCCCCGAAGCCACCCTTTTCAAGGGGATTTTCAGAGGGAATGTAAAAATTTCGAGGTCAGAACAACCTGTTGTCGTCAGATAATCGCCAAAATATCGTTCTGCTTCATGATCAGGTAATCCACGCCGTCGACCTGAATCTCCTGCCCGGCATACTTGCCGTAAAGTACCTGATCACCGACCTTGACTTCCATCTTGACCTCCGAAGTACCGGGGCCCACAGCAACTACTTTACCTGCCAGCGGTTTCTCCTTCGCCGTGTCGGGGATGATCAGCCCGCCGGCCGTTTTCTCCTCCGCAGGGTTCGGGAGGACGAGTACACGATCCGATAATGGTTTTACATTCATAGCTTTTCAGTTTTTAGTTTATTATTGAACAGTTTGTTGCGCGTTAGCACCCATAGTTCCATCAATAGATGTGCCAACCGTTTTTTGGCAGACGCCATGTGACAAAGGTACAGTCCGGCCTGCCATTTTGTCACCCGGGGCATTTTCCCGAAGATTTTTCACCGTTTTTTTTGCACGGACAAAAAAAGTGTATTACATTTGCATCCCGATACGACCGTTCGACGGTCACACGGTGGATGTAGCTCAGTCGGTTAGAGCGTCGGATTGTGGTTCCGAAGGTCGTGGGTTCGAGCCCCATCTTCCACCCTTGAAGCCTTTGAAATAAGAGGCAAAACAGAGTAAAAAACCTTATGTATCAATGATATGTAAGGTTTTTTCATTTTTAGGCCGAAGCCGATAAAAGCAACGAAAAGCAGGTTTTTACGACCTTATCGGCAACCTGTTTTGCTCGAACCGAAAACAGGTCACTAATGTAAGTTATTGCATTAACTGTCAGCTTTTTGCCTCGCAACATTTCTATGCTGTAAACATATTACTCACCAACCATTTACAGCAGTATGGAAAGAAAGACTTTCAACAAAGTTGAAATTCATTCTCGCCTCGGCATAGCTCGAACAAGTCCGGCTCGGCCCTCGGCTCGGCGAACTTTCAGCGTGGTGTTCTTACGCAGGAAGACCAAAATCGACAAGAAAGGCAAAGCGCCTATCTATGCCCGTGTAACCACCAGCGGACATGCGGTCGAAATCTTCACGCAATGCCATACTGAGCCGGATCATTGGGATCAACGGGCCGAACGATCATTGTGCAGGCATTTCTCGCAGCAGGATTCCAGAAAGTAATTACATATTTTGATGTACCAGAGATTTCGGAACCTATTTTTGTATCGAGTCACCGTTATTCATGGTCTTATTATCGTGTTTGCAAATCTGATTTTTCCTCAAATCGCCCGCCCGCAGCCGGGCACCGCGAAGCCGGGTTGACCGGCATCAATATAGGTATCCGTCACAGGACACCGCAAGCGGATTAATTTTTCCCGGAAATTTCTTGCAGGTTATAAAAATTCACTACTTTTACCTGACAATACCCCGACGGATCATAATGGATGAAGAAAGACGATACCTCGAGGCACTGGCTCGAGACGACCGTTCCGCTTTCGATGCGCTTTACCTGAAATATGCTGCGAAGACGGAAGAATTCTTGTATCGTATGCTCAAGGATCACTCCGAAGCAGAGGACATCACGCAGGATATTTTCCTCAAAATATGGCGCAACCGCACTTCGATCGGCGCCGTGGACGCATTTGGCCCCTACCTCTTCCGCATGGCTCGCAACGCCGTCTACGACCGCTTCGACAACCGTTCGGTGCGCGAGAATTACGCCCGCAGGGCCAGCCTGCTGCCCGAATACGAGCTTCCCGACAGCGCCATCGACAGCCGCGACCTGCTGCTGCTGATCCGCATGGTTGTCGAAAAAATGCCCGAACAACGGCGCCGGATCTTCCGCATGAGCCGCGAAGAGGGGCTTTCGAACGACCAGATCGCCGAACAGCTCTCCATCAGCCGCCGCACGGTCGAGAACCAGATTTCCCGCGCCCTGGCCGAGCTGCGGAAGCTTGTGAAGCTGATTCTTTTCTTTTTCTGAAAAATAATTCCACTTGCGACGTGCGTAGTCCCGATATGAACCGTCTTATTGGTAAACGGGCGAATCATTATGCGCAAAAACCATATAAAAGAGATCATCGAAACATTCCTCGGGAATGAGATGCCGCAGGAAGTGCAGCAGGCGTTCGGCGACTGGCTGCGCGACCCGGAAGCACGCACCGAGAAGGAACAAACGCTCGAAACCTACTGGGAAAGGCTCGAGGCCGCCGAGCGGCCCGGCCGCGACCGGAAGCTGGCCCGCCTGCACGAAGCCATCCGGCGCGAAGAGAGCTTCCGCCGCCGGAGCCTCTGGCGAAAGGTCGCGGCGGCAGCGGCGGTCGTACTGCTGGCCGTGGGCGTCAATTACTTCGCCGCACAGGGCTACCTGCGCAGCAGGGTACAGACCAACATCGTCACCTCGGCCCACGACAAAGGCGAGTACGTATTACCCGACGGCACCCGCATCTGGCTCAACGCCGGCAGCGTGCTGCGCTATTACGGTGATCTTTCGGGCCGCAAGCGCGTGGTCGAGCTCACCGGCGAAGCATTCTTCAAAGTCCGCCGCGACGAAAAACGCCCGTTCATCCTCAAAGCCGACGACATGAATATCGAGGTTCTCGGCACGGAATTCGATTTCATCAACTACGCCGAGTTCAGCACCACGGAAGTAATCCTCTGCAGCGGAAGCGTCCGCGCCTTCGGGGGCCGGCTGCCGCGGCCGGTGATCCTCAAGCCGGGCGAACGGCTGGCCTATTCGAAAAAAGACGGTCGCATCTCGCTGTCGCAGGTCACGGCGCTGAACTATTCGCAGTGGATGAACGGTGAGCTGTCGTTCGACAACGCCCCGCTCAGCGACATCATCGCCAATCTCCAGTGCTGGTACGCCGTCGAGATCGACTGTCCGGAAGAGTGGGCGCGCCAGGTCAGGATGTCGTTCGCAGTAATTCGCAACGAGAGCATCGACGAGATACTCAAAGCCATGTCGTTGGTCGTGGACATCAACTATGCGCGCGAGAACCGCCATGTGACGATTATTCCCAGAGAAAGTAGAAATCACAAGTAATACCAAACCTCAGCCTATGTAACATCGACTACCCGAACTTTCGTCCGGTCGGAACTTCCCGGCCTTGTGCCCTGGGCACAAAACTCCGCAAACCTAACCTAAACTTAAAATCTATGCGTAATTTTAGCAAAACCAGAATCCTCGGTGTCGTCTGTCTGGCATGGCTGCTGCTATGGCCCGCAGGTAGCCGGGCGCAAAGTTCGCCCACCGTCAGCATCGCCAGGACCAATGCGACCGTCCAACAAGTCCTGCGCGAGATAGAGCGCATGACCGAATACACGTTCTTCTACAACAACGGCGATTTCGACATGGAAAAAACCGTGTCCGTATCGGCCGTGAAACGTCCCGTGACCGAAATCGTCCGGGAGATGCTACCCGACTGCACCTGCAAGATCGAAAACAGGCGTATCATACTGATGAAGGCGCCCGCAGTAGCCGGGGGGGGGGAAACCCGTTTCCCTGAAAGGCGCAGTGAAGGATGACAAGGGCGCTCCCGTCGTCGGAGCCACAGTACTACTCAGCGACGGCGGGCAAACCAAGGGCATCACCACCAGTTTCGACGGCAAATTCGCATTCCCGGCCGAAATCCTCTCGACCGACGCCACGCTCAGCGTTTCGTTCATCGGTTACACGTCCTATCAGGCCAAGATCGGCAATCGCACCTTCTTCGACGTGGTGCTGACCTCTTCCGAGCAGAGCATCGACGAAGTGGTGGTTGTGGGTTACGGCGTGCAGAAGAAGGCCAACCTGACGGGCGCCGTGGCCAGCATCTCGCAGAAAGAACTCCAGGATCGTCCCGTTTCGAGCGTGGGCAGGGCCCTGCAGGGTGCCATTCCCAACCTCAACGTCACCCTCTCGTCGGGACAACCCGGCGCGGGAGCTTCGTACAACATCCGCGGCAACACGTCGCCCAACGGCGGCAGCCCGCTGATCCTGATCGACGGCGTGGAAACCTATCCCGAACGCATCAACTCGAACGACATCGAGTCGATCACGGTTCTCAAGGACGCCGCTTCGGCAGCCATCTACGGCGCCCGCGGCGCATTCGGCGTCATCCTCATCACCACCAAGAGCGGCAAGTTCAACGAGAAGGCCGAGGTTTCCTACAACGGTTACTTCTCGGTGTCCAGCCCGACAACCTCGACTGATTACGAAACCCGCGGCTACTACTCGGCCAAGATCGCCGACCTGTTCATGCTCTCGGCGCAGAACACGCCCTACACCTCGTACACGGAGTCCGATTACCAGGCGTTATGGGAGCGCCGCAACGACAAAAAGGAGAATCCGGCGCGGCCCTGGGTCATCACCGACCGCCGCAACGGCCAGCAGCAGTACGTCTACCTGGCCAACTTCGACTGGTACAACTACCTCTACGACGACACCCGCCCGACCTGGGATCACAACATCAACATCAAGGGTGGCAGCAAGGCGCTTTCGTACATGGTCAGCGGCCGTTACTACCAGCAGAAGGGTATCAACAAACTGCTGCCCGACATGTACAAGTCGTACAACTTCCGCGCGAAGCTGTCCGCCGAGCTCCGGCCGTGGCTGACCATCTCGAGCAACACCAAGTTCTTCCAGTCCAATTACAAATACTACGGCTATGAGGACGAATACAACAACTTCCGCAAACCGACGCTCCATGCGCTGGCATCGTTCGTCCCGGTGAACCCCGACGGCACGGCCGTGTCGCACACCTCGGGCACCAACTCCTCGACCCACTACGTCATGGACGGCTACAACGCCATGATGCAGAAAGGCAAGAGCGGCGGCAACAAGAAGATCCAGGAGTTCACCACCACGTTCGAAGCTGAATTCAAGCTCCACAAGAACTTCAACGTCAAGGCAGACTTCAGCTATACGCAGGGCTATCTGCATTACGATTACCGCAGCGTGAACGTCGAATATTCGAAATATCCCGGCGTGGTCGAAACCGAACCCGAAGGCAACTTCCCCAACGCATACAAGGAAACGGTCTACGATCAGAACTACTACGTGGCCGACGTCTACGGCACCTACAACAAGACCTTCAGCGATAAGCACAACCTGACGCTCATCGCCGGCTACAACTACGAAGCCAAGTACTTCCGCGACCTGAAAACGGGCCGCAACGGGCTGCTTTCGGAAGACCTCTCGGACTTCAACCTCGCCACGGGCACGACCATCGACCTCACGGGCGGCCGCAACGAATACGCTATCATGGGGTGGTTCTACCGCGCGGCCTACGATTACAAGGGCAAATACCTGTTCGAGATGAACGGGCGCTACGACGGCACTTCGCGTTTCCCGCGCGGCAAGCGTTTCGGCTTCTTCCCTTCGTTCTCGGCGGCCTACCGCATCAGCGAGGAGTCTTTCTTCGAACCGCTGCGCAGCACCATCGACAACCTGAAGCTCCGTTTTTCGTACGGTTCGCTCGGCAACCAGCAGATCGGATACTATGACTTCATCCAGACCATTTCGACCAAGGGCACGATGAACGACTACTCGTTCAACGGCTCGGCACTGGGACAGCACGCCACGGTCAGCGACCCCGTATCGGGCAACCAGACCTGGGAGAAAGTCGTTTCAAAAAACATCGGTATCGACCTCAATATGCTCCGCAACCGGCTTTCGCTCTCGGCCGACTTCTATATCCGCGACACGAAAGGCATCCTGAGCCAAGGCAAATCGCTGCCCTCGATCTACGGGGCCAAAGAACCCCAGGTCAATGCCAACGACCTGCGCACGAAGGGCTACGAACTGGTGCTCGGCTGGCGCGACTCGTTCAAGCTGGCGGGCAAACAGTTCAGCTACGGCATCTCGGCTTCGCTGTCCGACTACACGGCCAAATACACCAAGTGCGACAACCCCACGGGACTGATCGGCGATCCCTACGTCGGCAAGCGGCTCGGCGAGATCTGGGGCTATAAGGTCGGCGGACTGTTCCGCACCGATGAGGAAGCCGCCGAATACGCTTCGCGCATCGACTACAGGACGGTCGCTCCAGGATACTACTCCTCGACGGGCGAATACGGCAAAGGCGTGCGCGCCGGCGACGTGATCTACCTCGACCTGGACGGCAACAACATCATCAACGGCGGCAAGGGCACGCTCGACGACACGGGCGACCGCCGCATCATCGGCAACTCGCAGCCCCGCTACCAGTATGGCGCCACGGTCAATTTCTCGTGGTACGGATTCGACGTATCGGTATTCGTGCAGGGCATTGGCCGCCAGGACTGGTACCCCGGCGCCGACAACCTTCGCTTCTGGGGCCCCTACAGCCGTCCCTACGCGACATTCATCCCGCGCGACTTCATGAGCAAGGTCTGGAGCGAAGAGAACCCCAACGCCTACTTCCCGCGCGCCCGTGCCTACAGCTCGCTCAACTCCACGTCGGGCGTGGTCTACTACACCAACGACCGTTATATCCAGAACCTGGCCTACTGCCGCCTGAAGAACCTGACTGTCGGCTACACCATTCCCACGCACCTGACCTCGAAGATCGGCATCAAGGAGCTGCGCATCTATTTCAGCGGCGAGAACCTCGCCACCTGGACGGCGCTCAAAAGCAAATTCCTCGACCCCGAACAGGCCGCCGCCGACTCGGACAAGAAGGCCAACGTCTATCCGTGGTGCAAGACCTACTCGATCGGTTTAAACCTCACCTTCTAAATAACTGCCGTTATGAAAAAACTGATAAAATATACGCTGGTCGGAATCGCCGCGCTGGGTCTGTACGGATGCGAAGACCAACTCGACCGCTACCCCAAGGATAAGCTCACGCCCGATAAATTCTTCCGCAACGAGCAGGAGTGCCAGCTCTACACCAACGATTTCTACACCATTTTCCCGACGACCGTCTACGGCGAGTCGGCCGACGTCATCGCCAAGAACGTGCTGACCAGCGAAGTGCTCGGTAACCGCACCGTTCCCGCGACCGCCTCGACCTGGAAGTGGGAGAAGCTGCGCGACATCAACTTCTTCCTCGAATACTCATCCAACTGCAAGGATCGCGACGTGCGCCTGCAATACGAGGGCCTCGCCCGTTTCTTCCGAGCCTATTTCTATTTCGAAAAGGTCAAATACTACGGCGACGTACCCTGGGTGGATCGTCCGCTGGCTTCGAACGAAGAGGAGCTCTACAAGGGCCGCGACTCGCGCGACCTGGTGATGTCGAAGGTCATCGAAGACCTCGACTTCGCCATCGAGCACCTCTCCCCGACCAAGGAAACCTACCGTGTGAGCGAATGGACGGCACTGGCGCTGAAAAGCCGCGTCTGCCTGTTCGAAGGCACCTTCCGCAAGTACCACGGGCTCGACGACGCCGACTATTACCTGGCCGAGTGCGTATCGGCCGCCGGAACCTTCATCGAGAAAAGCGGCTACACCATCTACAAGTCGGGCAGCACGCCCTACCTGAACCTCTTCTCCTCGATAAACGCCATCAGCTCCGAGATCATCCTCGCACGGGCCTTCAACACAGCCATCGGGCTCAAACACGATGTCAATGGCTACCTGACCGGCACGACGATGGGACGCCCCGGCCTGTTGAAGAACGTCGCCAACATGTACCTGATGAAGGACGGCACGCCCTTCACCTCGCAGCCCGGCTGGGAAACGATGCAACTCCCCGACGAGAGCAAAAACCGCGACGGCCGCTTCGCACAGACCGTCCGCACGCCGGGCTACAAACGCATCGACGACGACAAGGAGTCGGCGCCCAACCTGGCCGCGACCATGACCGGCTACCAGCTGGTGAAGTTCCTGCTACCGGCCAAATACGACGCTTACCAGGCTTCGACCAGCGACATGCCGCTTTTCCGTACGGCCGAAGTCTACCTCAACTACGCCGAAGCCAAAGCCGAGCTGGGCACGCTGACGCAGGAAGACCTCGACAAGACGATCAAGCCGCTGCGCGAACGCGCCGGCGTGGCCAACCTCTCGCTGGAGTGGGCCAACGCCAATCCCGACCCCTACCTGGCATCGGCCGAGACGGGGTATGCCAACGTCACGGGAGCGAACAAGGGCGTCATCCTCGAAATCCGCCGCGAACGCACCGTCGAACTGCTCATGGAGAACTTCCGCTACTGGGACATCATGCGCTGGAAAGAGGGCAAGCGTTTCGAAAAGCCCTTCGAAGGGCTCTACTTCCCGGGCGTCGGCTCGTACGACCTCAACAGCGACGGCACGGACGACGTCTGTATCTGGTCGGGCACCAAACCCGACACCAAAATCCCCGTGGTCTATGAACTCGGCGTGGACGTCAAACTGAGCGAGGGCGACCACGGCTACATCCGGATACACGACGATCCCAACCTCGTGCGCACCTGGAACGAAGAGCGGGATTACCTCTATCCCATCCCGACTGACGACCGTGTACTGACGCAGGGCGCCATCAGCCAGAACCCCGGCTGGGACGACGGACTCAAATTCTAACAAAAAAACGCTGACCATGAAATTCAAAAACTTAGCATACCTGCTGCTGGCATTCTGCACGACAACGACCTTCGCCGCGTGCAACGAGCTCGACGGCGACAACTCCGATTTCGATTTCGGGCACTCGGCCGGAGCGGCCGAGAACCCCTACAAGGACGGTTACGGACGCCTGCCCAATTCGATCCGGCTGGCGACCTACAACACCCACCGCTGCGAAGGCTGGGAGACCCAGACCAACGTGGATCGCGCCAACTACAACAACACAGCCAAGGTCATTTCGCTGATAGACCCCGACGTGATCGCCCTGCAGGAGCTGGACAAATTCACCACATGGCACCCGCACGACCAGCTCCAGGAGCTGGCCGACCGCACGGGCATGAAACCCTACTACTGCAAGACGATCGACTACCGCGGCGGCGACTACGGCATCGGCATCCTCAGCAAGCGGGAACCGCTGCGCACCGTATCGGGCGACCTGCCCGGCACCGAGGCGCGCAAGTTCTTCCTCGCCGAGTTCGACGATTACATCTTTATCGCCACCCACCTCTGCCACCTCGAAACGACCAACCGGGCGCAGTCGGTGGAGATCATCAACGCCTACATCGCCGCCAACTACGCATCGTACACCAAGCCCATCTTCCTTGCGGGCGACTTCAACGAAAGCAACATGTCGTCGGAGATGATGGTCAAGCTGAAGGAGAAATGGGAGATCATCAGCACCTCGTCCAATACCTTCATGAACACCGCCACCCCCAAGCGTATCGACTACATCGTGCTTTACAAAGGCAACAAGGCCGCCTGCGAAGTGCTGGGAACGGCCGTCCCGTCGTACGACGAGATCAATGTCAATAAAGTGTCGGATCACCTGCCCGTATTGGTGGACATCAAAAAATAACCTGTTATGAAAAAGATCGCATTATCGACCTTACTGCTCTTTTTTGCCGTTTCCGGTTTCGCCCAGCCGCGCATGAGCGTGGTCGAAGCCGCCCGGCAGGCCGACAGCCTGCTATCGAAGATGACGCTCGACGAAAAAATCTCGATGACGCGGGGTTACAGCCGCTTCTTCTTCAACGGCATCGAACGCCTCGGCATCCCCTACATCTACCTTTCGGACGCTTCGCAGGGCGTGAACATGCGCCACAACCTGCCCGACCCCACGATGGTTCGGCAGCTCGAAAAGTCCACCGCCTTCCCATGCCCGATCATGCTGGCCGCCACGTTCAATCCGGCGCTGGCCTACGATTACGCCCGATCCATCGGCGAGGAGTGCCGTGCGGGCGGCGTCGAGGTACTGCTCGGCCCCGGACTGAACATCTACCGCAATTCGCAGTGCGGCCGCAATTTCGAGTATTTCGGCGAGGATCCGTTTCTCACGTCGCGCATCACCGAGAACTACGTGCAGGGGATGCAGAGTACCGGCACGGCCGCCTGCCTGAAACACTTCCTGGCCAACAACACGGAATTCTACCGCCGCCGTTCGAACTCGATTCTCGACGAACGCACGATGCGTGAGATCTACCTGCCCGGCTTCGAAGCCGGCATCGCCGCAGGCGTCGCCTGCGTAATGACCTCGTACAACCGCATCAACGGCGAGTGGGCGGGTCAGAGCAAAGAGGTCATTACCGACCTGCTGCGCGGCGAACTCGGATTCGAAGGACTGGTCATGACCGACTGGAATTCGGTCTACGACATGCAGAAGCTGATTCTTTCGGGTCAGAACGTCGAGATGCCTGGCAGCTGGAAAGAGGATATCACGGCACAGGAGCTGCTGTCGCAGGGCAAAATCACCGAAGCCGACATCGACGCGATGATCCGTCCGCTGATCGCCACCTGCATCCGGTTCGGGCTGTACGACCGCAAGGGCGACGAAAAGTACAAACCCGAACTGCTGGCGAAACTTCCCGAACACGAAGCCGCCGCTTACAGAACGAGCTCCGAGGGCATCGTACTGCTCCGGAACGACGGG